>CAYRZL010000034.1:0-25150 GCA_964428795.1 uncultured Lachnospiraceae bacterium
ATGGGCAAAAAAAGCTTTTTTCCGGCGGTTACCTCTTTCTTCAGTCCATTTATTATGGGCTGAAGATGGATTCCATATCATACATTTGTGTGCGCAAAGTCAAAAGATCTTCCAGGAATTAAGGCACCGCTAAAAGAATGGGAAAAGAAAGGGGATCTGGAATATGTCAATAATGTGGAAGTTCCGGCGGAGCTGGTGGCTGAGTGGTTTACACAGGCACAAAAGAAGTATTCGATCAAAAAGATAGCAATTGATAGTTACCGTTATGCACTGATGAATACCAAATTAAAGGAAATTGGATTTGACGCATTTGAAAAGAAAAATATAAAACTGGTGAGACCATCAGACATTATGAGGGTTTCGCCGATCATAAATTCTGCATGCAGATTAAAATTTATGTGCCAAAAGACAGGTATATGGAATATCATAATAATACTAGGATAAAGGTTGATAACAGATGTCCATGGAGTTGTGTTATGTGATATTGCTTCCGTTTCTCGGAACAAGTTTGGGAGCTGCCTGCGTGTTTTTTATGAAAACTGCTTTGGATGGGATGCTTCAGAAAATATTAAACGGATTTGCTGCCGGAGTGATGACAGCGGCTTCTATCTGGGGGCTTTTGATTCCGGCTATGGAACAGGCTCAGAGTATGGGAAAATGGTCATTTGTTCCTCCGGTAACAGGATTTTGGCTGGGGATTTTATTTTTGATGCTTCTGGATCGTCTGATCCCGCGTCTTTACAATAAGCTGGTGGCAGCGGTCACCCTGCATAACATTCCGGAGGGAATGGCTGTGGGTGTGGCGTATGCGGGATATCTGGCAGGAAATACGGTGATTCCGGCTATGGGAATTTTGGTTTTAGCTCTTGGAATCGCTATTCAGAATTTCCCGGAAGGAGCAATCATTTCCATGCCCTTGAGAGCGAAAGGACAGTCTCGCATGAGAGCTTTTCTGGCAGGTGTGCTGTCAGGGGTTGTAGAACCGGCCGGCGCTGCCATAGCAATCCTGGTATCGGGGTTTATCACTCCGGCACTGGCTTATTTTCTTGGATTTGCAGCGGGGGCTATGATCTGCGTGGTGATAGAGGAGCTGATGCCGGAAATATCTACGGAATCCCATTCAAATGTGGGAACCATATTTTTTGCGGCAGGATTTAGCATTATGATGATTTTGGATGTGACGCTTGGATGAATTTTCCTTAATTTTTCCTCAAATATTTTGAGGATTTTATGCAACCGGACTGGATTTTTGTCGGGATATATAGTAAGGGAGACGGAGAACAAAGAAGGGATGTGCTTTTATGCAGGATGAGAGAATTGTGGAGTTATACTGGCAGCGGAGTGATGCTGCTATTCGTGAAACGGATCTGAATTGATTTGAGAAGTTTTGAAAATGCAAAAACACTTGATAAAAAGCCTTGGAAATATAGTACTTATTAACAGGAAGGTTTCTTTTTTGGCTTATATCAAGTGTTTTTGCATAGATTGAATAAAATATTTTAAAATGTGTATGAGGCAGATTTATCTCTGTACACGTCCCGAAGCATTTCCATTGGCCAGATTCTCAATTTCGGAAATAGATACCTGGTTAAAATCATGTTCAATGGTATGCTTTAAGCAGGATGCTGCGACAGCAAAATCAATGGCATCCTGATCTTTCATTCCGGTCAGGAGCGCATGAATCAGTCCTCCGGCAAAAGAGTCGCCGCCGCCGACGCGGTCAACGATCATAATTTGATATTCCGGTGAGAGAACAGCGGTGTCACTTTCGGTATCGTAAAGCATAGCAGCCCAGTTGTTTATGCTGGCTGAAATACTGCCCCGCAATGTGATGGCAACCTTTTTAAAATGAAATCTGGAAGCTAATTGTCTCGCCACACTGAGGTATCCTTCATGACTTATTTTTCCGGTATTTAAATCTGTATCGGCAGCACTGATCCCAAAAACGTCCTGTGCATCTTCTTCATTTGCGATGCATACGTCGATATAGGGCATCAGCTTTGTCATTACTGCATTTGCCTGTTCGCTTGACCATAATTTTTTTCGGAAGTTAAGGTCACAGGAAATCTTTACACCGTGTGCTTTGGCAGCAATACATGCATCTTCACAGATCTGAGGGAGATTCGGACCAAGGGGCGGTGTGATCCCGGTGAAATGGAACCAGTCGGCTCCGTCAAAGATTTCATCCCAATTAAAATCGGAGCGCTCTGCCAGAGCAATGGATGAACCGGCTCTGTCATAAATCACTTTGGATGGCCGCTGTGAAGCGCCTTTTTCTACATAGTACACACCCATTCTGGGACCTTCACGTTTGATTTTAGAGATGTCGACACCGTATCTTCTAAGATCATTGACGGCAGCCTGACCAATCTCATTATCCGGCAGCTTTGAGACAAAAGCCACATCATGACCGTAATTTGCAAGAGACACGCCGACGCTTGCTTCACCGCCCGCAAAGCTGATCTCATATTTTGTTGCCTGTACGATTCTGTAATATCCTTCCGGATTGAGGCGCATCATCAGTTCGCCAAATGTAACACATTTACCCATAATATCCTCCTTCTAATATTGATTATGTGTGACTGTTCAGAACAGTTACAGTTGTGTTTATACGTCCATGAATTTTCTTGCATGCTCTGTTATTTTGTCAAAGGAACCATTTTTGATCCATTCCATGTTGCAGAGATCACCGCCAACTCCTGCACCGACACAGCCCACAGCGTAGAAATCCTTCAGATTATTTTCGTTTACGCCGCCTACCGCGATCATCGGTATATGCTTTAAAGGAGCCCGGACCGCCTTGATATATGCAGGACCAAGGTTTCCTGACGGAAAAACTTTAACAAAATCAACACCTGCATGATATGCATTGACAATCTCTGTCGGAGTGAAAGCGCCTACCATAGTAACCAGCCCAAGTTCTTTGGAACGTGAGATTACAGCAGGTTCCGTATTCGGAGTCACAATGATCTGTCCGCCTGCCTCGTATACCATATCAACCTGTTCCGGGGTAAGTACCGTTCCGGCGCCTACGACCATGCGGTCCTTTGTATGTTCTTTCAAAGCGCGGATTGCATCCGCAGTAGCCTTGAAGGAATCCGGTTTACTGTTATTAAATGGAATCTCAATAATTTCAATTCCTCCGGCATAAAATGCATCAGCCAGATCAAATAGATATTCCTTTGGAATTTCCCGGACGATAGCGGTAATTTTTTTATCATATATTTTTTGGATTACTTCTTCTTTTGTCATATCATACCCCTATTCTGTGCACTCATTTCCGCACCAATTTACAGCTTGAGACATTATTTTTATCATATTTGGATTTTCAAGTGGTCTTACCTGTTCGGAAGCGTGCCCCGGTGTTATGACTGCCACTCTGCCTTTTCCGACCTCATTTGTCCAGACAGCAGGCTGTTTTCCGCCTGATTCTGATGTTGAATATGCAAGAATATTCATTTTTTCTTCATCAATACCGCCAATTTGGAAATGTTCATCAGATTCTATATCAAATGGTTCGATTCCGCTTGTGATGGGATGCTCCTTGTCCGGTACCGGCTCCACATGAACGGGGCATGCAGCAGGATGTCCGGTAAAATACCCGATCGTGCCATGCATGATAACCGGATGATCCTGGGGAATAAAACATAATCCACCGTGAATCACCAGCAAGCCGCATCCATCTTCACGAACCCATCGCATCCATTGATAAGTAAACGGTCTGCTTTCATACCAGGACGGTTTATTGTCCACAATACCGCTGTTGCCAACCTGAAATGTGATGATCAGGTCAGGCGCAGTTGGCATAAGACAAATATCTTCAATGCTGTCCATGACGCATACATGCCATTTTTCATAATCGAAAATTTTAGGCAGGAGCGGAAGGATTGTGTTTTTGGGATGACCGAAATCGTCTGTAAAAACATAAGCTATTTTTTTCAAAAGTTTTCCACCTCTTTCTTAATTTGACTGATTTGTTTCTTTTGAGCACCAGTTGATTGCATTTTTGATGAGCTTTTGAACGGACGGATCTGACAATGTCTCTGTCAAATGTCCCATTGCAATGCCGACGGCGTGGCCTTTTCCCGCAATATGAGCCCATGCGGCAATACTGCGGCCGGCTTCCTTTGATTCGGAATAGCCCAGAATATCAACGGCGGCCTCATCCGGTATTGTTACTTCATACTGCTCGTCTTTTACGGTGAATGTATCGACACCCTCTGATACGGGGTGATCCGCTGCGGGTGAAAAGGTGACATCGGAGAACAAACCAAATGGAAGACCGGGGATTTTTCCGAAAAATTTATTGCATAAGAACTCTGGTTTACCAGAAGGATAATCAACACCGCCGAATAATACTTTGGTTTTTAATGGATGGTCCGCAGGAATATCGATAAGTCCGGCATGAACTGCAATATATCCGCAGCCTTCTTTGGTGACGAAATCAGCTATCTGATAGGAGAAGTTTTCTTCATAGAAACTGGGGGTATGAAATCTCCAATTATCACGGGAATCTTTAAAATTCACAATCAAATCAGGCGCTGAAGTCATTTCACAAATGTGGCTTAAATGGGTCAGAACGCAAACATGCCATTTGCTGTAGTCAAAAAAATTGCTCAGAAACGGGACAATGCGTTCAGAAGGATGTAATAAATCATCAACTAATATGTAAGCAATGCTTTTCATGACAATCTCCTCTCTGTGTTAGCTGTAACATATTTATATTATTGCACAAAATAAATTTAAAGTCAACATAAAATAAATTTATAATTTACATGATTGCAAATTGATTATTTTTGTGTTAATGTTTAAATACAGAATTGATTTCTAAAAACAAGAAAAAGTAGAAGGGAAAGAGAAAGGGAAAAATGGCAAAACATAAATATTCATACATGTACGACGACAAAGAAGCATTTTCAGCAGATCTGGATAAGTACGCCTCCGGGCTTCCTTTTACAGAGAACAGAGATGTGCTCGGTTCTTCTGTGAGTCATATGAAAAAAATACATAACAGGCTGGCAGCTCACCCGATCGAGGGCTGTGATGCCGAGGATGATGGCAGCGTTTCAGAACATGCGCTTTTGCGATATGAGAATCTTGCAAAGGGAGGTTCCGGTGTGATCTGGGTAGAATCGACAGCGGTTGATGAGACAGGACGCACAAACGAGAGACAGTTTTGGATCAGACAAAGTAATGTATCATCCTTTCAGAAGCTGGCGGAGGTGATTCATAAGAATGGCTGCGGATATGCTGTTTTGCAGTTGACACATGCCGGACGAAACAGTCAGCCGGATCAGGAAGGGAAAACGCCCTGCGCTTTTTTAAATCCTTATCTTCCCCAAAAGGATTTCAGAATCATGACGGATCAGGAGCTTGATAAGGTCAGGGAAGCGTATGTGGAGGCTGCTGTTTTGGCACAGCAGGCAGGATTTGACGGGGTCGATGTAAGGGTTTGCCACGGATATCTGCTCAATGAACTGCTGGCAGGATATACCCGCCCGGGAATGTACGGGACAAGCTATGAAAACCGAACCAGGCTCATACGCGATATTGTCAGTGAAATAAAAAGGAATACAAAAATTGATATCTGCGTGAGACTGAATATTATGGATGGCATACCTTATCCTTACGGGTGGGGATGCAGCTTATCAGATGCCAGGAAGCAGGATATGAGAGAACCTCTGGCTTTTGTAAGAGAACTGGCAGAGGATGGAGTGAAAATACTCGATATAAGCGCCGGAGTTGGAGCGGTATCTTCTTATATGATACGGCCTTATGACTATGGTCAGATTCCGCCGGAGCATCCGTTGGAAAGTATAAACAGATTACTTTACTCCGCAAAGCGTGTAAAGGAAGCAGCGCCGGAAACGATTGTCGTTGCATCCGGATTTACCTGGTTAAGAGAATATGCTCCTATGGTCGCGGCGGGATGTATAGACGACGGCTGGTTTGATCTTGCGGGATTTGGAAGGGCTTCCATCGCAGATCCGGGGTTCGCAAATAATATTCTGGAAAACAGGGAACCATATCAGGTATGCGATACATGCGGAGGCTGTACACAGCTGATCAAAAGAGGAATAAAAATGCGCTGTGTAAAAAGAAATTGAAACAGGAATATGAAAAAAGAGAAAAAGTCCGGATGTCGTTATAGCCATCCGGACTTTTTTATTTCACATAATTATTAAACATGGGATTATTTTCCTTTAACCAGAACATATCCTCCAGTGTATTGTGAAAATGAATCTCTATATTTTTTACAGCCCCTTCAATATCATTATGTTCAAGACAGTCGATGATTGCGTTATGCTCAGGGATGGTATCTATAAGTCTTTTTTGGATACCGATAGTAAGAAATCGTATTTGAATCTGACGTCCCCGCAATGTTTTATATATATTATGCAATATATCGTTGTCATAAAGGGACAGAATTGTCTGGTGAAAATTTTCGTCGGCCAAAAACATTTTGTCATAATCCTGATCATGCAGCGCCTCTTCGATCCTGGCTGTTTCATTTCGAAGCTTTGCGATAAATTCCCCTGAGATGTCATCCCTGAAAGAACGGATGGCGGCGGATTCAAAGATAATACGCATTTCGTATAAATCCTTGATGTACTTTAACGTTATTTCAGGCACAGAAAATTTATTCCCGGTTGTCTCTGTCAGGAGACCTTCCTCCTTCAGCCTGACCAGTACCTCCTTAACAGGCGTACGGCTTATGCCATATTTATTTGATAATTCCTGAGTGGTTATAATCGTACCGGGGAAATAGTGTAACTCAATAATTTCCTTTTTGAAATCTTCATAGAAAGCATCCGATACGGACGTGTTTTTTTTCATATATATACCTCTTTTCTTTCCTTCCTGACTTATAATTTTCGTTGATAAACATTATACAATAAAAATAAAAACAAATCAAGAAAAATACATAGGGAAAGTATTCAAATGGTATTTAAAAATATAAAATAATAAATTTATTATTGACAAATAATAGATGTAACGTGTATATTTAAACTGGAGCATGAAAGAGGGCTTACAAATGCAAAAAATTATTTAATGAGGAGGGAAAAAATGAAAAAAAGATTTTTGGCATTAGGACTGTCAGCAGCTATGGCAATAACGCTATTGGCCGGCTGCGGTTCGACCCCTGAGAGTACATCGAGCGCGGGGGATGAGAGCGCGCCGAGTGCGGCGGCTGAGGAAAAAGAAGATACAGGAAGTGAGAGCGGAGTTTTAACGGACGCTGACACTCCCAGAGAGCAGACAGTGATTCTTTCGTCATCTCAGGGAAGCGCGGCTGATATTACTGCGTTGAATCCTTACCTGACAGACTGTGTTCCTACGCAGTGGGGGTTCCGTCAGGTGGTTTATGAGCCGCTTTGGGACGTTGATATGGCAACCGGAGAGCAGTTCCCGCTTCTGGCGGAAGAGATGGCCGAGGCTTTGGATGATACATATACGTCGTTCAGAGTAAAACTGCGCGAGGGTGTTACATGGTCTGACGGAGAACCGTTTACCGCAGATGATGTTGTCTTTACTGCGGAAATGCTTTTGAATTCTGATACGATTACTTATGCGGCGTCATTCAAGAACACGGTTAAGAGCGTGACAAAAGAGGACGACTATAACGTAATTATTGAGACAAACGCTGCGGAGAGAAAGCTGGAGTCTGTATTGGGAAATTCATCCACAGACTGGAACTTTAAAATACTTCCGAAACACATTTGGGAAAACGAAGATCCGGAAGCATTCAAAAATGAAGGATGCGTTTCCACGGGACCATATGTGCTGAAAGGCGCTGACACAAACGGTAACTGGTTCCTGTTTGAAAAGAGGTCTGACTGGGATTGCAGCGCTACGGGTATTGTAGCGGGAGAGCCGGCGCCTCAGTATCTTCTCTGGGAGTATTTCGGAACCGTTGATAAACAGATCATGGCGGCGGTGAACGGAAACTGTGATATCATCAGTAATTCCATGACGCTGGATGAGCTCAGTGTCCTGACTTCGGCTTCAGATGAAGTCAGCACATGGGATGACGCATATCCGTTCAACCTGCAGCTGAGCAATATTGAAGGTATCTCGTTCAACTGCAGCGAGGCTCCGTTTGATGAGACAGATGTTCGCTGGGCGCTCACCCTTTCTCTTAATATGCAGAGCATAACGCTGGCAATGGATCAGGGATCCTTTAAGGTTTCCCCGATAGCGATCGGATGCTCCGATTCAATTATGGAGCGTTATCAGTATCCTATGGAAGACTGGCTTGGAGAATTTGCTCTTTCAGACGGATACAAGCCCTTCGATCCCGACTATGCGGCAAATATGCTTGCTTATCTTGAAGCGCAGGGCGTAGAAGGACTTCCTTCCGCAGAAGATGCAGAAAATGCTTTTGGCATTGGCTGGTGGAAATTCGATGTGGAAGAAGCTGAGAGTCTGCTGCTTTCCTGCGGATTCACAAAAGACAGCGAAGGTATGTGGCTGAAACCGGATGGAAGCGCATTCCAGATTACGTTAGCGGTAAATTCTGGTGTTGCGAGAGAGCTGAAGATGGCATATGCGGCAGTTCAGTGCTGGAAGGATTTCGGTATTGACGCGGCGGTTCAGGAAGCAGACGCAGCCTCCATTAAGACGATCCAGTCCGAAGGCTCCGCTGATTGCTGGATCGGAACTCCGAATGTTTCTCCGGTTAACGATTTGACATCAACACTTCGTAAGTGGTCAAGCAGCAATATTGTCGCAACAGGCGAGACGTCTCCTCTCGGCGCGGACAATGGATCCAACTGCCGCTGGGCAAATGAAAACGTGGACGAGATTGTAGGCCAGATGGCAGCGCTTTCTTCCGATGATCCTCAGGTTGAATCACTTGCGATCGACTTCTTCAAGGAAGTTGTCACAGACTGCCCGATGATCACGATGGTTGGTCTGAATGCACAGAATCCGTGTATGACTACATACTGGACCGGCTGGGCAGAAAAAGACAGCGGCAACACATATGCTTATAAGCATTTTGTGGGCGGATATTTGAAATATATGCTTACAGAGATTGAGGCTAAGTAATGTAATCTTTTTTGCCAAGTATGCGAAGGGGGCTGTAGGGAAATAGACAGCCCCCTTTCACAGAGATAAGTAAAGGGATAGTTGTATGAATTTTTTGAAATATTTTGTGAAACGTACAATCGTTTTGATACTAATTATTTTTATTGGAATGACGATCGTGTTTTTTATCACGCGCGCAATGCCCACC
The DNA here is from genome assembly GCA_964428795.1 of uncultured Lachnospiraceae bacterium. Taxonomy (GTDB): domain Bacteria; phylum Bacillota; class Clostridia; order Lachnospirales; family Lachnospiraceae; genus CAYRZL01. The sequence goes on from CAYRZL010000034.1 coordinate 9,239, forward strand.
GACCCCATCGAAAGTGCATTGGCATCTATGATGGGTGAATCCGGTCAGTATGATGCTGCGGCATTGGAGGAAATGCGTCATATTTTAGCCCAGAATTATGGTCTGGAAGGAACCCTGGGGGAACAGTATGTAAGTTTTCTGGGTCGTGCGATAACCTTTGATTTCGGTCCGTCCTTTACCTATTACCCCACATCTGTAAATACTTTGATCGGAAAGGCTCTGCCATGGACCATGGGTCTGCTGCTGACAACGACAGTATTGTCCTGGATCATTGGTAATATTATCGGACTTTTAGCCGGATTCAGACCGGAAAAAGCCTCGTCAAAAATTCTGGAGGGGGTTTCTACCGTCCTGTATCCTATTCCGTATTATATTTTAGCTTTGTTTCTGATCATGCTTTTTGCATATATCATTCCTGTCTTCCCACTTACAACAAATGTAAAAGGTGATCTGCTTTCTCTGCGCTGGATAGGAAGTATAATATATAATTCCTTCCTTCCCGCATTGTCCCTGATCCTGGTAGGTCTCGGATGGTGGGTGCTCAGTATGAGAACGCTTGTGTTAGATGTAAAAAAGGAAGACTATGTTGAATTTGCAAAATTAAAAGGACTGAAAAAGAGGAGGATCATGTGGAGTTATGTAACACCAAATGTTATGCTTCCGCAGGTTACTGCTCTGGGACTTCAGATAGGAAAAATCTTTTCCGGTTCTATTATTGTAGAGGTGCTTTTTGCATACCCGGGAATTGGAACTTTGTTATATAACAGTGTTTTGCAGGCAGATTACAATCTGATCATGGGAACGATCACAACTTCCATTATTGCCGTAGCTGTGGCGACCTGGGTTATAGATTTGATCTATCCTCTGCTGGATCCTCGGATTCGCTACAGTTAACAGGGGGTGCAGTATGAAAATACGTTTTAAAAATTGGAATATAAGACTGAAAACGGGAGTTATCATTTTAGTTATTTGTATTTTTGTCGCATATATACTGCCTCTTTTCGGCGAATCGGAGCCTGAAGCCTGGGGAACATATTTTGCTAATTTAAAACCGAGTGCAGAGCATATTCTCGGAACAACAGGTTTGGGTCAGGATATATTCTGGCTTTTGTGTAAATCCATCCGAACATCGTTGAATATAGGACTGATGGTTGCAGTGGTGTCCACCGTAATTGGTGTAATCGTAGGACTTTTTGCAGGTATGGCAAGAGGCATATCGGATAAAGTGCTTACGCTGATCATGGACACGTTCATGGTTATTCCGCAGCTTCCTATCCTTATTCTGATCGGAAGTCTTTTGAAGGGACGGACGACCTTTGTTATTCTTGCTGCTGTAATGATCATCTTTAACTGGTCGTCACCGGCGAGAACCGTAAGGGCGCAGGCTTTATCTATAAGAGAACGGGATTTTATAGATACCGCAAGGTTTTCCGGAGAGAAAAAGACAAAGATCATCTTTAAAGAAATGCTCCCGTACATGGTGAGCTGGTCAGTTGCAAGATTCATAAATAATATATTGCTTACAATACAGACGGAATCCAGTCTTGCGGTTATTGGTATGTCAAATGCATCATGGGCAACGCTGGGAACAATGATCTATTGGGCTAACAACTATTCGGCTATGATGATGAAGGAATGGTATTGGATCTTATCGCCGGTTGTTGCTATGGTAGTATTATTCTTTGGTCTTTTCATGACATTGTCGGGAATTCAGCAGTATAATTCACGAATAAGAGGTAAATAACATGTTAAAACTGAACCATGTAAGTGCACGGTACGACGTGCTGGACGGTTATGTGAACGCTGTAAATGACATAACATTTACTTTAAAAGATAATGAAATTCTGGGAATAGCCGGTGAGTCCGGCTGCGGAAAGTCATCTCTTCTGAAGGTTATGTATGATCTTATTGAGTACCCCCTTGAGATTTCGGAAGGAGCTGTGGAGCTTGTTACGAAACAGGGTGAAAAAACGGTAACTTACAAATCCGGTGAAATACAGCATCGAAGATGGCATGAAATTGCGTATGTTCCGCAGGGCGCCATGCATGTTATGAATCCGGTGAAAAAAATAGGTCCGCAGTTTTATGACACATTAAATCGTGATAACAAGTTGACACAAAAAGAACTGAAAGAGAAGATTATTTCTTATCTCGGTGAGCTGGGACTCAGTCCGGAGGTGCTAGATTCTTACCCGCATCAGCTAAGCGGCGGTATGAAACAGCGTGTCATGATAGCTCTGGCAACTGTGCAGCGCCCGGATATTGTGCTGGCGGATGAGCCCACAACAGCGCTTGATGTAGTTGTACAGCGTGAAATATTGACTATGATCTCAGAGGTTCAAAAGAGATATGGAAATTCCATCGTAATCGTTTCGCACGATCTGGGTGTACATTATCAGATTACGGACAGGCTTGGAATCATGTATGCGGGCGAGCTGATTGAAATCGGACCTACGGACCGGCTTTTCGAGGCGCCTGCACATCCATATACGAAGATGCTTGTCAATGCATTGCCAAGGATCGGTGACCTGAGCCAGAAAGAAGGTATTCCGGGAACGCCTCCGGGACTGCGCAATCCGCCGCCGGGATGCAGATTTGCAGCAAGATGTCCTCAGGCATGTGATCTTTGCAGAACAACAAAACCGAACCGCTATCAAATAGGGGAGGATCATGCGGCATGCTGCCATCTGTTAGAGGGAAAGTATCCTTTGGCAACTGATGATAAGGAGGTAAAGGACAGTGAGTGAATATTTATTGGAAATAGACGATCTGTGTAAAAAATTCCGACTTGGCAGTATGCTCTTTGGAAAAACGATAAAAGCAGTAGATCATGTTACGATCAGATTGCCGAAAGAGGAACCATGGATACTGAGTATTGTCGGTGAGTCCGGAAGCGGAAAGACAACTCTTGCAAGAATGGTTTTGGGGTTGCTGGAAAAATCATCGGGAGAGATAAAGATTGATGGAAAGACGTTAAAAGAATTCGACAAAAATGAATTTTATAAGTTTGTTCAGCCTATTTTCCAGAACCCGTTTTCTTCCTTCAGTGCAATGAAAAAAGTGGATACATATTTGTATGAAACTGCAAAAAACATTGCGGAGTATAAGACGAAGGAGGAGGCAGATAAACGAATCTCGGAAGTGCTTGCGTCGGTAGGTATCGATTTTGAAATGATAAAAGGGAAATACCCCAATCAGTTTTCGGGAGGAGAGCTTCAGCGTATCTCCATCGCCAGAGCACTTATTCCGAGACCGAAGATCATTATAGCCGACGAGCCGGTGGCGATGATCGATGCATCCCTGAGGATGAACGTTGTCAATATCTTTAAAAAGCTGAAAGAAGAAGTCGGAGTAAGTTTTATTTATATTACGCACGATCTTTCTACTGCATATTATGTCAGCGATTATATAGCAACGATGTATAAAGGAAATCTGATCGAATATGGCAGCGGCAAGCAGGTTCTTGAAACACCCCTTCATCCTTATACGGAGCTTTTGCTGGATTCCATACCCAAAGTGGGACAGAAGTGGGAAAAGAGAAACAAAGGAAAAACTTTAGGCGGAGACGATTATGCAAAAGCTGTCTGCAGGTTTGCAGAGAGATGTCCTTATGCAGAAGCCAGATGCAAAGAAAGAGTGCCTGATTTTTATGAGATGGGTGATGGCCATAAGGTACTTTGCCACAAATATGAAAGCAATATGGAGGAGACGATATGAGCGAAACAGTCTATAGAATAAAAAAAGAAATTTTAGAAGAATTAGCAGTAAAAACTTATGAAGCCTATGGATTGGATTCAGATGATGCAAAGATCCTGTGCAGCGCTCTGATCCGGTCTGACATGCGCGGGGTAAAAAGTCATGGACTTGTAAGAACTCCGGATTATGTGAAATGGATTAATGACGGTACCTGGGCGAAAAAAACGGAGCCGGAAATCCTTGTGGATGCTCCCGCTGTTACCGTAATAGACGGACATAATGGTCTGGGTCCGGTTCTGGCAAGCAGGGCTTGCGATATTGCGGTGGAGAAAGCGCGCAAATACGGTATCGCTTTTACCACTGTCAAAAACAGCAACCATTTTGGCGAGGCAGGACTTTGGTCTACCAGAATCGCAGAAAACGGAAACGACATGATCGGCTTTACCGCCACATCCACCATAGCGGTATGTGCAGCTCCTGATTCCAGGGCAGCGGTAGTGGGAAGCAATCCGTTTTCCTTCGCTGCTCCGTCGGGAAGCTATACCCCGGTATGCCTGGATGTGGCATGCGGCGCAATGGCAGCAGGCAAGATCTTTGCATACAGACGTGCGGGTGAGCCTCTTCCGGAGAAGGCGTTTATCGGACCGGACGGAAATTATATTACGGATCCGTTTAAATATGACATTACGGAATACATTATGGCTCCCTTTGCAGGTCACAAGGGATTCGGACTTGCAGTTATTATGGAAGCGATGACTTCATTTGTCAGCGGCGGACATTTCCAGGGATATAACTATCAGCCGGGGGAAAAGCAGGAAAAATCGAGCCAGTCCTTTATGGCTGTAAATATAGGAGCGTTTACAGATCCTGAAATTTATAAAAAGAAGATGGACCAGTATATTGAGTATATGCATGCACAGCCTGCCCGCACTGAAAACGGAAAAATTCTCTATCCCGGAGAGATTGAGGGAAACAAGGAAGCGGATGCAGCAGAAAACGGAGTTTGTGTTGCAAAAGAGATATTTGAAAATATTGCGAAACTGGCAGAGGCAAAGGGGATTGATGTGAATGCGTACAGACAGTACAATGAGTTTGAAGAATAAAGCAGCCTTTTTCCATACGACCGTGGCTACTGTGATACCGATGAAAAAAGCCTTTGAGAAGAGGTATCCGGATGCGGAGCTGATCTCTATGCTGGATGACAGCGTATTGCCGGAGGTGCTGGCAAATCAGAATATGCCCACGAAGGAGATCATAAGGCGTCTGATCCAGTATGGCAGGATCGCCGAAGAACAGGGGGCGTCCGTATTTGTCTGCATGTGCACGACGCTGGGTCTTGCCATAAGAAAAGCCCAGGAGGCATTGTCGATCCCGGTCATATCCATTGACGGACCGATGCTGAGAGAAGCGGTGAAAAAAGGAAAGCGGATTGCGCTTCTGATCACCTTTGCACCGACATCTAAAGTGTCAAAGGCAACTGCACAGGCATATGCTGCCGACGCGGGGACGGAAGTGACAGTGGACGTGGTTCTTGCAGAGGGCGCAAGAGAAGCATTAAATTGCGGAGACAAGGATGAGCATGACCGGTTGATCGAGGAAAAGGCAAAGGAGATAGCCGGGGATTATGACGTCATTGTGTTTGCACAGGTATCCATGACGGATGCGGCACACAGGTGCGAGGCAGCAGGGATGAATGTACTTTATGCCATGGATTCCGGAGTAGAACAGATAGAAACATATTTTGAAGGACAGTGAGGAGATTATGAAGATAACAGACGTAAAAGCAACAATTCTTAGATATGACTATGAGCATTGCATTGCAGATGCTCAAAATTACTTCTCTGCCCGTAATACCGTTCTGGTAAGCGTTGCGTCAGATGAGGGTATTGTGGGTATAGGAGAATCGGCTTGCTTTGGAGGTCCTCCTGAAACTACAAAATATATCATAGAGCATGAACTGAAGCCCATCGTAGTTGGTGAGGATCCTTCCAGAATAGAGCGGATCTGGCAGAGAATGTTTGACAGGACCAGACAGCACGGAAGAAGCGGCGTTATTCTTGCGGCCATGAGCGGTATCGATATAGCACTCTGGGACATGCAGGGGAAACGCTGCCAGATACCTACATACAAATTGCTGGGTGGTTATTCGGATGCGCTGACACCTTACGCAAGTTCAGGTTTTTATTCAAAGGGAAAAGACACCGCAGCAATAACTGCCGAGTGTGAAAGCTATTTTAAAGAGGGATTTAAATACGCAAAAATTAAAATAGGAAGAAATCCGGAAGTATTTATGAATCCTCTTTCCAATATGCAGTATGGAGAGGAGTGCAATTATTCTCTGGAGGAAGACCTTGAGAGAACAGAAAGCTGCTGCAGGGTGGCACAGAAATACGGTGCAAGGATCATGGTGGACGCCAACAATAACTGGAATACGTTTACCGCAATCCGTGCAGGAAAAATATTGCAGGAGATGGGGGTGTTCTGGCTGGAGGAGCCGCTGCATGTTGACAACATAAAAGGTTCCGCGGAGCTTGCGGCTGCCCTGGATATGCCTGTCGCCGGCTATGAATCGGAAATCGGATTTTACCGGTTTAGAGAACTCATTGAGAGAAGAGCGGTGGATATCGTTCAGCCGGATGTGATCTGGTCCGGAGGTATTACGGAATGCAGGAGAATTGCCAATTTTGCAGCGGCAAACAATCTGCCCTGTAATCCTCATGCATTTTCAACAGCAGTATCTCTTATGGCAAATATGCATTTTATGGCATCTATTCCAAATGCCGGAATATTGGAGATGGATCGGAACATCTATCCGCTCAGGGATGAATTACTGACGACGAAGATTGAAATGAAAGAGGACGGACTGGTACATCTTCCGGATGCGCCGGGTCTCGGAATCGAGCTTGATTGGAATACTGTTCATAAGTATGCGGTTGATGCAGCTGATACGGATAAATTTGAGGAACTGGTAGTGAAAGGAGTTTAATCATGGAAAAAAGAAAACTGGGAAGAACAGGCTTTGAGGTTTCCGCTTTAGGTCTGGGGGGACTTCAATTTACGGGAATGTATGGCGTTCCGCCAAAAGAGGCGGATGACATCATTGATTACGCAGTCGGTCATGGCGTTAATTTCATTGATACCGCACAGCTTTACGGATCAGGGGAAAGCGAGGCGATCATCGGTCGTGCGCTTCTGCGTCATAAGGATGCGGGAATCGTGGTTTGTGATAAAGTGGGACACTTTAAAGAGGGTATTCTGGCGCTGTCCAAAGATCCGGAATCCGCAAGCCAGAATTATGACGAGATCATGCGTACCATCAAGCACAGTCTTTGGGTTCTGAGAAAAGATTGCTTTGACATGCTTATGCTGCATGAGGCTGAGCGGGGATGGGAGATCGATCCTAAGACCGGGGATTCTGTGATCATGCAGGTCCTGGAGGACGTAAAAAAAGCCGGGCTTGCAAAGAACATCGGTGCTTCCTCCTGGGATATGAAAGCTCTGACGAATCTTGTTAAGACAGACCGTATCGACGTGATTATGGTTGCCGGCGCCATCAGCCTGCTGGAAAGAGGCATCTATGACGAGCTTATGCCGGCAGCATTGGAGCACAATGTGGGCGTTACCGTCGGCGCTATCCTGGGTCAGAATACAGCAGGACTGATTATTAAGGACCGGGAAAGTGCAGCAAAATTAAGAGCGAGCGATAACGGGAAAAATGTGATTCTCGGCGAGAAGCTGGATAAGCTGTATGATCTGGCGGATGAATTGAATCTCAGTATGGTTCAGATGGCGGTACGTTATGTACTTTCATTTAAAGACATCAGCACGAACAGTATGGGAGCAAGAGAGCTTGCTCATATTGTCGATAATATCAATTCTATAGAGATGGGACCGCTTTCCGGGGATGTTGTCAGGGAAATCAATCATATTCAGGACTATTATGCCGAAACCTACGATTTCAATACGATTTCACATGCGCATATCACCAGCCTGCTTGACTGAGAGGAGGCGGCCGCTATGAAGATGTTCTATGATGTGGATATCGTAAACTTAAGCGATTCTGAGATGCTTGACAGACAAAGGGTTGCCGCACTTTGCGAATATGACCGTTATCTGCGTGATTATAACAGAGGACTGGAGCCGGGTTTGTGGTTTGATGACGGAACCTGTTTTACCACATGGTTTAAAGGACCCGTACATGAATTTTTCAGCTCAAGCTTCCGGCCGGGCGGTATCGATTATGATTCCTATGAAGATACCATGCGCCGGGGCGGTCACAGAGTGAACAATACGGTTGTCTGGCTGAATGGAAACCGTGCAGTGGCCGAGGTGATGTGTACCCTGACCATCCGTTCCAAAATAAGAGGCGAGTGGTTTGACGGTGCGGTATGCGGGAAAATGCATTACCGCGCGGAAAAACGGGATGGTAAATGGGGACTGGTTTACTTTGAGGGAATCTATGAGAATGACAGGCTCGACCCGGTTTTTCATGACTGCAAAGTAAAGGTTCCAAAAAACGAGCTTATGCAGTTCAGAAACAATAATTTCTACCAGGCATGGCGTCAGAAGGAAGATCAGGGAAAGGTGTTAAATGCCGGGGAATGGGCAGGACCGGATAAGCCTGAGACATTACAAAGACTCTATGAAGAAAGCTCGAAATGGTTTTACGGAGAGGAATTGAAATGAAAAAATGTGTTTTAGCGCTTCTGGCAAAGAATATGAAGCATTCGGTTTTACCAAAAGCATATGGGTATATCGGAGCAGGGCTCGGATATGAGGTGGATTTTGAGATCTGCAACGTGGACGAGGAAAATTTAAGCGACATGGTTCAGAAGCTGAAAGAAACCCGGGATGGATTTACCGTTACCATGCCTTATAAGACAAAAATCATTGAGTACTGCGATGAACTGGATGAGTCCGCGGAGAAATGCGGAAGTGCAAATACCATTCTTGTGAAGGACGGCCGCCTGATCGGATATAATACGGACGGATGGGGTCTGGTGAACTGTCTCAAATTAAAGGGAATCGAATTTAAAGGTAAAAAAATAGCCATGACCGGAGCCGGCGGGGTAGCGCTTTCCATCGCATATAATCTGCTGATCAATGATGTTGAGAGCGTTTCCGTGGTGAACAAATTTCCGGAGGAGACGGACCGGCTCGTTGCGCGGATGGGAAGCAAATTTACCGCATATCCGCTGGATGCTGAGAATCTGATCAAAGCGTCTGAAAACGCCGATATGTACATCAATGCCAGTCTTTTGGGGCAGCTTGGATTTGAGGACTATGAGGATTTCGGATTTCTGGACGTGCTGAAAGAGGATGCTGTCGTGTATGATGTAAATTATGCGAACCAGGATGCAAGGCTGCCGAAAGAAGCGAAGGCAAGAGGCTTTACGACTTATATCGGTAATACGATGAGTGCATTTCAGGGTATTCGGGCAATGGAAATATGGACCGGAAAGCGTCTTGACAATGAGAAATCCATAAAAATGGTTGAGTTGGTTGAAAATCATAAACTGTAATGGATATGGAACCGCTGTTTTACAGATGAAAATAATCTGTGAAGCCGCGGTTTCTTTCGTCTAAGAATTTTTTTCGTCAAAAAATGCAGGAAAAAAAGGATTCTGAAAAAATTTGCAGAAAATATAGGATATCGGGAGTTTTTTTGTAATCGTACTATTGTTTTTGAGGAGGAAATCTATGACCATCCGTGAGCAGGCGGAACAACTGGAGCAGGCGACACTGAGTCCATATGCCACCTTGAGTATAAACACCCGGGGACGGGAGCGGGCGGAGGAGGAATGCGATATCCGCACCGCATTTCAGAGGGATCGGGACCGGATCCTGCACTGCAAATCCTTTCGGAGACTGAAGCACAAGACACAGGTGTTTCTAAGCCCGAAGGGAGATCATTACCGCACCCGGCTGACGCATACGCTGGAGGTTTCTCAGATCGCGCGAACCATTGCAAAGGCATTAAAGCTGAATGAGGAACTGGTGGAGGCGATCGCGCTGGGACATGATCTGGGGCACACGCCCTTCGGACATGCAGGTGAGCGGATTCTGGACAAATTGTGCAAAGAAGGCTTTAAGCACAGCCAGCAGAGCCTTCGGATCGTGGAAAGACTGGAAAAGGAAGGAAAAGGGTTGAATCTCACATGGGAGGTGAGGGACGGTATTCTCAATCACCAGATGAGCACGAATCCGGCAACGCTGGAGGGAAAGGCGGTACGTCTCTCGGACAAGATCGCTTATATTCATCATGACATCGATGATGCGGTCAGGGCACATGTGCTTCGTGAGGAGGAGATTCCGGCGCAGATACGTGACATTCTTGGCGCTGATACCAAAAAGCGTCTGGATACGCTGGTACATAATATTATTCAGAACAGCGTGGGCAAAAATGAGATCTGCATGTCGGAAGAAATTTATACATCCATGCTCAGTCTGCGCAGCTTTTTATACAGTCGTGTATACAAGGATCCCGTTGCAAAAGGTGAGGAGAGCCGGGCTGAGGATCTGCTGGCGAAGCTGTTTCAGCATTATGAGAGCCATCTGGAATTACTGCCTGACCAGTATCTGGACATGTACGAGTCCGGAGAGCCGAAGGAGCGGGTGATCTGCGATTACATCGCAGGGATGACGGATCAGTATGCCATTGCAAAGTTTAATGAATATTTTATCCCGAAAGCGTGGACGGTGAATTAGGTAAACAAATATATGGAGAATAAAAAATGCCATTTTATTCGGATGAATTGATTGAAGAGGTGCGTTCTGCAAATGATATCGTGGACGTGATATCCGGTTATGTCCGCCTGCAGAAAAAGGGCAGTACCTATTTTGGACTATGTCCCTTTCATAATGAAAAGACAGGATCTTTTTCCGTATCGCAGAATAAGCAGATGTATTACTGTTTTGGATGCGGGGCAGGCGGAAATGTATTGACATTTGTCATGCAGTATGAGAACTTTACCTTTCAGGAAGCCATGCAGTCTCTGGCAGACCGGGCAGGTATCACGCTGCCGAAGCAGGAGATGAGCGCAAAACAGAAGCAGGAAGCCGACCGGCGGACAAGACTTCTTGAGATGAACAAGGCGGCAGCCAGATATTATTACGCACTGTTGAGGGATGCACAGGGGACACAGGCCCTGAATTATTTAAAAAAGAGAGAATTGAGCAATGAGACCATGCAGAAGTTTGGTCTTGGCTATTCCAGTAAATACAGTGATGATCTGTATCGCTATCTGAAAAAGAAGGGCTATGCAGATGAAGAATTAAAGGACAGCGGTCTGGTCACCATCGATGAAAAGCGGGGCGGTTATGATAAGTTCTGGAACCGTGTGATGTTTCCCATTATGGATGCAAACAACCGTGTCATCGGGTTTGGCGGACGTGTTATGGGAGACGGAGAACCAAAATATCTGAACTCTCCCGAGACGAAGATCTTTGATAAGAGCCGCAACCTGTATGGGCTGAATCTGGCGAGATCCTCCAGAAAACAGCAGATTTTGCTGTGTGAAGGGTATATGGATGTGATTGCGCTGCATCAGGCAGGTTTTGATAATGCGGTGGCATCTTTGGGAACTGCGTTTACGTCCGGTCATGCCAGTCTGTTAAAACGGTATACAAAAGAGGTTTATCTGACTTTTGACAGTGACGGGGCAGGGGTACGGGCTGCCCTTCGTGCCATTCCGATCCTGAAGGAAGCGGGGCTTACTGCAAAGGTGGTTCATATGGAACCCTACAAGGACCCGGATGAATTTATCAAGGCGTTGGGAGCGGAGGCTTATCAGGAGCGGATCGATCAGGCGGAAAACAGCTTTATTTTTGAGATCCGTATTCTGCAAAGGGATTATGATATGAAGGATCCGGAGAGTAAGACCGCTTTTTACAATGAGATTGCAAAACGTCTGCTGCAGTTTACGGAGGAATTGGAACGGGAGAATTATATCGAGGCCGTTGCCACTACGTTTCATATAGGTTTTGAGCAGTTGAGGTCTCTGGTAAAGCGTTTCGGGACCCGGGGCGGACTTTCAGAGGACAGGCGAAAGCCGCTGAAAACAGGAATCCACGAAAATAAGAAGAAGGAAGACGGTATGCGTCAGTCCCAGAAATTGCTGCTCACCTGGCTCATCGAGGAACCGGGCTTGTTTCCGGTGGTGCAGCGTTACATTGAGGAGGACGATTTTACGGAGGAGCTTTTCAGAGAAGCCGCCGTCATGCTGTTTGAACAGCTTCGGCAGGGAGAGGTGATGCCGGCATCCATCGTCAGTCATTTTGCCAGCGAGGAGAAGCAGAAGGAGATTGCGGCGCTGTTCAATGCCAGGATCCATCCGGTAGAGTCCAGACAGGATAAGGAAAAGGCTCTGAAGGAGACGATTCTGCGTGTCAAAAAGAACAGTATCGACAATCGTTCCAGAAATCTGGACCCCACCGATATGGCAGAGCTGCAGCGGCTGATCGCAGACCGCAAGCAGCTTGAGGCCCTTGAGAAACTGCATATTTCTATTGAATAAGGATAAACTATAAACAACTCATGGAAGGATGAAACAAATGGGAGAAAAAAAAGCAGAAAAAACAACAGAAGAAATCTTTATGGAGAAATTGAAAGAGCTGTTGGAAATTGCGAAGAAGAAAAAAAATGTTCTGGAATATATGGAGATCAATGATTATTTCAAGGGCATAGAATTAAATCCGGATCAGATCGAAAAGATTCTGGATTATCTGGAAGCAAACAATGTGGACGTGCTGCGGATCACCAGCGATGACGATGATGACGATGCCATTATCATTGACGATGATGATGACATTGAGGTGGAAAAGATCGATCTGTCTGTGCCGGATGGCGTCAGCATTGAGGATCCGGTGCGTATGTATCTTAAGGAGATCGGTAAAGTGCCGCTGCTCTCCGCGGAGGAAGAGATCGAGCTGGCGAAAAAGATGGAGCTTGGCGATGAGGAGGCGAAAAAGCGTCTTGCCGAGGCGAATCTGCGTCTGGTGGTTTCCATCGCAAAGCGGTATGTAGGCCGCGGTATGCTCTTTTTGGACCTGATTCAGGAGGGAAATCTGGGACTGATCAAGGCGGTAGAAAAGTTTGATTACCGCAAGGGTTACAAATTCAGTACCTATGCTACCTGGTGGATCCGTCAGGCAATCACCCGCGCCATTGCGGATCAGGCAAGAACCATTCGTATTCCGGTGCATATGGTAGAAACGATAAATAAATTGATCCGTGTATCCCGTCAACTGCTTCAGGAGCTGGGACGTGAACCCACACCGGAGGAGATCGCTGCAGAGATGAATATGCCGGTGGAGCGTGTGCGTGAGATATTGAAGATCTCTCAGGAGCCGGTTTCTCTGGAAACTCCCATTGGTGAGGAGGAAGACAGCCATCTGGGTGATTTTATTCAGGATGATAATGTACCCGTGCCGGTGGATGCCGCTGCATTCACACTGTTAAAAGAGCAGTTGGTGGAGGTGCTTGGTACATTGACGGAGCGTGAGCAGAAGGTACTGCGTCTGCGCTTTGGTCTGGATGATGGGCGTGCGCGCACGTTGGAAGAGGTAGGCAGAGAGTTCAGCGTTACCCGTGAGCGTATCCGTCAGATCGAGGCGAAGGCACTGCGCAAGCTCCGGCATCCAAGCAGAAGCCGCAAGCTGAAGGATTATCTGGACTGATGGCAGTAAAATTGTCAAAGCGGCTGAGAGCAATCGCAGATCTGATCCCGAAGGGAGCTGTTGTGGCAGATGTGGGGTGTGATCATGGTTACATTCCCATTTATCTGCTGGAATCCGGCAAGAGCAGATACGCCATTGCCATGGATGTAAGAGAGGGTCCTTTAAAACGGGCAGAGGAACATATAGCAGGGCACCATTTGGAAGGCTACATAGAGACGAGATTATCCGACGGACTCATGCAGCTTCAGCCCGGGGAAGCGGATACAGTGGTCATTGCAGGAATGGGCGGCGGTCTGGTAAAAAAGATTCTGACAGAGAGCGCACATGTAAGAGACAGTATCATGCAGTATGTGCTGCAGCCTCAGTCAGAGATAGGCTCCGTCCGGGCATTTCTGCGGGAGCAGGGATTGGTGATCGTGGCTGAGGATATGGTGTGTGAGGATGAGAAATATTATCCTATGATGCTGGTTCGGCCTGCAAAAAATACCGGAGTATGTGAGGACATGGAAGGCGCGGCAGGTCAGGACCGGCTTTCTGCCGACACCTATGGTCCGCTTCTGCTGTCACAGGGACATCCGGTGTTGAAGGAATATCTGCTCAGGGAGGAAAAACAGCTTCGGACAGTTCTTTTATCTCTGGAGCACACTTTGGATTCAGAAAGGCGGAATGCCCGGATGAAGGAAATCAGAGCAGATCTGGAACGCAACAGACGGGCACAGGAAGTTTGGGGGAAATATGGAACAGAAGATATATAAGATCATCATCGGCGGCAAAACCTGTGAATTTACAGCTGATATGAGCTATCAGGATGTAGCGCGGCAGTTTCAGGGGCAATACAGGGATGATATTGTGCTTGTACAGATCGGCCATTGCCTGAGAGAATTGAACAAGAAGGTGGATCGTGATGGCGAGCTTAGCTTTGTGACAACCGCAGACCCTTTGGGGCGGAAAGCGTACCGCAGGAGCGTTACGTTTCTTATGAATAAGGCGATGCATAACCTGAATCCGGAGCATTCGGTTGTGGTACTTCATTCCATCGGACAGGGATATTACTGTGATGTGCGGGGAATGGAAACAACAGATGAAGCATTTTTATGTAAACTAAAAGAGGAGATGCTGCGTCTTGTGGATGAGGATATCAGAATCAAAAAGACCAGCATGAACAGTGAAGATGCAGTGACTATGTTCCGGGAGCGTGGGATGCATGATAAGGAGCGTCTTTTGCGGTATCGTTGCAGCTCCCAGGTTAATATATACTGGCTGGAGGACTATGCAAACTACTATTACGGATCCATGGTCCCATCTACCGGATACCTGAAATATTTTGATCTGATCCCTTACGAGAACGGATTTATGCTTATGTTTCCGGGAAAGGATGCAAAGAAGGCGGCGGAGTTTGCACCGCTGGATAAATTTTTTGCGGTGCTTCACGGAGGGGCAGACTGGGGCAGACGTCTGGGTGTGCCCACGATAGGCGCCCTGGATGATGCCATCGCCCAGGGGCGTGCCCAGTCATTGGTTTTGGTGCAGGAGGGGCTGATGGAGAAGAAAATAGCTCAGATTGCAGAGACCATCGCAGAGCAGCCGGATAAGAAATTTATTATGATCGCAGGACCTTCTTCATCCGGGAAAACAACGTTCTCCCACAGGCTCTCCATTCAGCTTATTGCTCAGGGAAAAACCCCTCATCCCATTGCGCTGGATGACTATTATGTAAATCGTGAGGATACGCCGAAGGATGAATATGGCGAGCTGGATTTTGAGTGCCTGGAGGCAGTGGATGTGGAGCAGTTCAACTCGGATATGACCAGACTTCTGGCAGGTGAGGAAGTGCTTATGCCAACCTTCAATTTTAAGACCGGACACAGAGAGTATCGGGGCAACAAGCTGAAACTTGGTGAGGATGATATTCTTGTGATCGAGGGAATCCATGGTCTGAATGACAGGCTTTCCTATAAGCTGCCCACCTCCAGCAAATTTAAGATCTATATCAGTGCGTTGACACCGCTTAATATAGATGAGCATAATGTGCTTCCTACCACGGATGCAAGACTGATCCGTCGTCTGGTTCGCGACGCGAGAACCCGCGCCACCTCTGCAAGGGATACAATCGCAAGATGGCCTTCCGTGCGCAGGGGCGAGGAAAAAAATATCTTTCCTTATCAGGAAGGGGCGGATGTTATGTTCAATTCAGCCTTGATTTATGAGCTGCCTGTGTTAAAATGTTATGCGGAACCGCTGTTGTTTTCCGTTGGTAAGGATTGTCCCGAATATCTGGAAGCGAAGCGTCTGCTGAAGTTTTTGGATTATGTGCTGCCGATTCCGGCAGAGCACATCAACAACAATTCTATTTTGCGGGAATTTATCGGGGGAAGCTGTTTTAACGTATAAGAACAGCCTTTTTCCAAATATGGTGAGGAAGGGTTCTGAACCGATAGAAAACAGAGTGAGTAAGACAGGTGATCGCGGCTATTGGTAACAATAGGTGAGGAAAGTCCGGGCTTCACAGGGCAGGATGCCGGATAACGTCCGGTGGAG
>CAYRZL010000035.1:0-24974 GCA_964428795.1 uncultured Lachnospiraceae bacterium
GAAGCATGAGCTGCTGCATGGTTACCATCCATGGTTTTCATAGAACGTTTCATTTTCCATTTCCTCCTAAAAAATGTTTTTTCATAACCTTGTTAATAAATTAACATTCTGTATTTATCATACAATAAAACCAAGAAATTGCAATTTTATTATAACAGAAAATTGTATTTTTTCAAATACAATCTGGAACTTTTATCCATTTCTGTGAATTTGCTCATTTTACACTCTCAAATCAACAAAAGTATCTGCAAATTGCTGAATTTTATTGCACCTTTTTTCTGCAAGAATCAGTGACCATACTGTGATCACTAACTCCCCGGTAACTAATGATACCCCATATCAGGGGTAAAAGTACAGTACATTTTTAAATACAAAATCTCGGTCTGCTGATCAGGCGGAAGGCTGTGGCTCCGGAAGTTTTTGGGTAATGAAACAGCGTCCAACTGGGAGGGAAGGAACAGGTATGTTTTATTTTCAACCTCGTTGCACTGGATTTTTCTCAGAAGGGAGATTTTGAACCCTTTATTTGCGCCTGCGCCACAAAATAGGGTTGTTGCTCGGCGCATTTGGTTTAAAATCTCCCTTCTGGAAAAATCAGCGTGCATCTCACAAAAAAGTAAAACATACCTGTTCCTTCCCTCCCAGTCGGACGCTGCATTTACGTTTCCAAGCATGCGACCAAAAGCTTCAGTGAAGGTTTTTTCGTTCTCAAAACAAGCCGGATCTACAGCAAAACCGCAGAGCAACTGCTCTACAGGCGCAAACACGAATGGTTTATTGGGAAAGTATTTACGCCGCCAGCGGAGAAAACGCGGATGTTTCCGGAAGATGACACAAGGTGCAGGTGTGGGCGCTGATTCTGGATTTCTTTGAAATTTTCGTGGTGCTCTTAAAGCAGCGGAAAAGAATGTCGGAAGCCGAGGAGCGCCTTTTCGCACCGCAGGCTTCTATAAAACATTCTTTGGAGCTGGTTTTTAGCAGCACCAGAAAATTGAAACGTAACCCGGAATCAGCGCCCATAACTGTACCGGGCATCTTTTGGAAACCACACAGATTTCCCGGGGCGGCGTCTTTCATCCCGGTAAACCGAATTTTTGAAAAAAGAGAAAGCGCCGGATTTTGAGGTCCGGCGCTTTCTCTTTTAGGAGAAGGATTTTATATTGTGATTGTATTTTAGCACAGATTTTTTAAATCAGTTATCCAGAGTACGCATATATCCATGTAAAATCAGGATAACTAAATTTGTTTTTTCCCTTGACCGTATTCTTACTATACAGGTTAGCATAAAGGATGTAAAAACTGATTGTTTTTTACAAGCCTATCCTAATCACTGAGAAGCTTCCCACTTCTTAGTGGAAATACCTAACAAAAACCCTAAACGTAAAAAGGAAACCGAAGAGGTTTCCTTTTTACGTTGCCAATCATGTGAAAGAAAGCTCCGAGGAAGATTTCTTTTGCTATACAAATCTGCTATTGCATATTCTCCTGAATCTCCTTTCGCAATAACGCAATGGTACTCTCCACCGGATATCCGAACAACAATCCCACAACTGCCAGTTCCTCGTTACCAATGCAATTATGAATATCAATGGGACATTTCTCCAGATTTCCGAACCAAGAAAGCTCCTCTGCAAAATATTCCTCCATCTTCTTTTGATTCAATGGTACTCCGCAGGATTCATAAACAGGCAAAAGCTTCTCCAATTCAAAGTAATCCGACAAAGTACCTTTTCTGCTCACATAAAGCATATACTGATATTCTCTGGGATTGTAGGGGAAACAATAGTATCCTTCCTCTGTTTCCTGAATGATCTTCAAATATTCCCTGGAATCTGTTGGGTATACGGTAGCTGCGATCTTTTTTCCCTGCTGCACCGCATTATTCATGTAGGAGATAATCGGAATCGGTCCATAATTATTACTGCAAAACACCAGATTATACCAGCTCAGATACGGACTTTCAAAAGCCGCCGCTTCCTCAGAATAGAAAATCCGTTTAAAAACAAATGCTTCCTCCTGTCCCTGAAACTGATAGCTTAATTCGATCACATGTTTCTCCTCATCCTCCGGGGTAAACTGTCCGTGGGTATGATGCACAAAGAAAGTAACCGGACGTCCTACGTCGTACTCCTCCGTATACAATAATTCTTTCATGTTTCCTCCAAATTATTACAGGTTGTACTTGCCCGTAACCAATCTGTTTATGTAATATTTCTTAATATACTGACAATGAGCACGAATAGCCGCCTTTGACCCTTCCAGATCACGAGCCTGGATTGCTTTGAAAATATCAACATGCTGCTCGTAGCTGAGACGTCCATGCTCTATATCATGGTTGGACGTAATATCAAATCTTCTTTTCTGGTTTATCAACATCTCAAACATCATATCCAGACGCTTATTCGATACATAATGTATGATAAACTCATGGAATTTGATATCCCACTCCATACGCTCGATCATGTCCTCATTAGCCAGACATGCTTCCGTAGTTTTCAAAATACTTTCTAATGCCGCATCCGCAGTTATTCCATAATTTTTCAAAGACACTTCCAATGCATAAGTCTGCAGGATCTCAAGCAGATCATATACCTCCAGAATATCTTCCAGCGTATATACCGGAACGATGATTCCCTTGCCCGGCTCTGTATCCAGCAGCCCCTCCGCTGCCAACTGCCGCAATGCGTAGCGCACTGGAGAACGACTCACCTGATAGATCTCACACAATTTCCTCTCTACCATCACAGTTCCCGGAGGAAAATCATTATTCATGATCGCCTGTTTGATCTTATTATACACTACCGTCTCCTTGGTATCCGCAGGCTGCGCTAACATACTCAGCTTGCTATTATTCGTGTTTTCCATTGTTCCTCCCGTTCTTTGCCAACAATCAGTCTATATACCCACTCTGAAACAATCAGCCGCCAATCTGATTCATATAACGACTTGTCTCACTCTGAAAACCGTAAGTCAAATCTACATGCTGTGCCGGTTTACCCAAAATACCGGCACGAATCGTCTCGCGCAACTCCTCTCCATGAAGTCCCCGCAGATTAATTTCATCTTTGGAATGTAAACATGGCTTTAATTTTCCATCACAGGTCAACCGAATCCGGTTACAGGTCAGACAAAAATGCTGATTCACCGGTGCGATCAGACCCACCTTGCCCTTTCCCTCCGGCAGCCTGTACATCCGGGCAACGCCGGAATTTTCTGCTTCCTGAAGCTCCGGCACTTTCTCCAAAACAGTACTGCCCTTGATAAATGTTTCTTTCGGAAAATTCACACACTCTCCGATCGGCATCAACTCGATGAACCGAACCTCAATATCTGAATTTCTTGTCAATTCCACAAAATCTTTGATTTCATCATCATTAACTCCACCGATCAAAACCGTATTGATTTTAATCGGAGTTAATCTAACCTCTTCCGCAGCCCGTATTCCTGCAATTACATCTGCATAATTTCCTCTTCGGGTAAGTCTTTTATACTTATCGGTCTGAAGCGTATCCAAACTGATATTCAGTCTGGAAACACCAGCCTGTGCAAGAGGTTTCGCCAGCTTCTCCAGCAGTAATCCGTTTGTAGTGATCGCCAGTTCTTTTACACCCGGAATAGATGTAATATCCCGACAGATATCTACCACATCTGCACGAATCAATGGTTCTCCTCCGGTAATCCTGATTTTATAAATACCAAGATCAACTGCTGCTCTTGCCATCTCCACAATTTCTTCTCTGGACATCACATCGGAATATAATGCATCACAGCCACCATCATTCGGCATACAATAAATACACCGCAGATTGCATAGGTCTGTAATTGAAATTCTTAAATAAGTAATGTCACGTCCAAGCTGATCTTTCATTTTCTCAATCCTCTTTTATTTTATCTGATAAGCGCTCAGTTTTGTGCCCTTTTTCACCGGTCCGGAACCTGCCGGAATGACCGCAAAAACATCCACATCTTTCATGGAACTTACCATTCCATTTCCCTGAGCCTCTGAAATCTGCATCTTCACCGTACCATCCGTGAGATCCAGTGTTCCCTTCAAAATACGTGTGTTCGGGCTTTTCTTATTAAAATCATTTGCCAGCTCCACCTGTATCTCGTCAGGCAGACACTTCTCAAGTCCTGCCACCTTTCGGATACCCGGCATTGCCACCATATAAAACGTTGTCATTGCAGCCGCCGGATTACCGGAAAGACAGATTACCGGCGTACCATTCAACAACCCGAAACCACAGGAAGACCCCGGCTTCATAGCTACACGCTCTATACACAGCTCTCCGCCTGCTCCCACCAATGCACGTTTTGCAAAATCATAATCTCCTACGGATGCACCTCCCGTAGTGATCAAAATATCATAAATGCACACTGCCTCTTTCAGAAAATCGATAATAGCCTTCTCATTATCCTCTATATTTCCAAGATAAAGAGCATTAAAGCATTCTTTCTTCAAAGATGCGTTCAGTAAATACCGATTCGTATTATATATCTTACCGGGTGCAATAGGCTGTCCCACTTCTAAAAGCTCATCCCCCAGAGAAATCAACCCAATCATAGGAGCCTTATACACATATACATGAGCCAATCCCTGCGCTGCGATCATTCCCTGAATAGCAGGACTGATACGCTCTCCTTTTTTTGCGATCAATGCATCCTTTTTCACATCCTCGCCGCTTGGAATGACATTTTCCTGCTCATCACACTGCTGGAAAATAGTTACATGAGTATCTGTAAATTCAGTGTCCTCATATTTTATAACCGCTGTAGCTCCGTCCGGCACAGGCGCTCCGGTGAGAATTTTTACTGCCTCATCTTTCCCCAGTGTTCCCTCAAAGTGTCCACCTGCAGCGACCTCTGTAATAATCGTAAACGTCTTTTGCTGTTCTTTGGAAAGACCTATGGTATCTTCTGCCCGCAGGGCATATCCGTCAAAAGGAGACCTTGCAAATGGCGGCACGTCCAACAGCGCATATATATCACGACTCAGCACTCTTCCTGCCGCTTTTTCCAATGAAATTTCCTCTTCATCTAATGTCTCACAGACATTCATAAATATTTCTCTGGCTGTTTTATAATCCATTGCTTTTCCTTTCATTCTGACTGACCCTCCGGATATTTAAATTGCGCAAAACCAACGTACCAATCTTATACCATCATCATACCATGGTTTTTCCATTTTTCAACAAAAAATTACTTTATCTCTTATTTCATCGTTGCAAGCATTCTTCCAATGTTGTATGCCTGCTGTTTCAAATCCATATTTTTCTCTGCTGCTTCCGGATTGGTCGCATTGGTACAAACCAACCTTGTCTCATCCACAAATCCAAACATCGGGAAAGATGCTGCCAGATAATCAAAATAGGAATCAAACATATGCGGATCCATATTATCCTGAGAATATACTGTGACGATTTTTTTCTTTCCAAATCTTGGCTGCCAGTCAGTGCCGGTCAAAGGGAACATACGATCATAAAGATTCTTTACCGGACCGGTTACCTGCATAAAATAAATAGGAGAGCCAATTACTACCGCATCTGCCTCTTTCAATTTCTGAAATGCTTTATGCAGCTCATCTGTAATCACACAATCATCCTGTGTACGACATCCAAAACAGCTTTGACAGGCCATAAATTTCATTTTAAACAAGGTATAGAAATCCACCTTCGCATTATGTTCTCTTGCACCTCTCGCAATCATATCCAGAAGAGTTACCGTATTACCATCCATTCTTGGACTTCCATTATAAATTACAATTTTTTTCATAGCATTTCCCTTTCCTCTTTTTTGCTCACATCCGGACGTTCTTTTCATCCGCCTGCATATATTCAAATCCGAATACGAATTTAAACATATGCAGACTGACAAGCAAAACTGAACCCTTATTTTCGTTGTGCCCATACAAAAACTTGTATGGGCACAACATTTTAACACAAAATCCTCATTTGGGGGTATGATCCTGTGTCAATTTTTGATTCTTAGAACTCATGTACTCCGAGATCCAAAGATTTGCCGACAATTTCAAAAGGAATGTCTTTCTTATTGCCATCAGCATCAACGGAAAGAACATAGCTTCCATCTTCAAGCCCATCAAATTTGAATTCTCCAAAGAAGTTTGTCTGCATAGAAGCAATCTGAGCACCATCCTTTGAAACAGCAACTTCTGCGTTCTCATAGCAATCACCGTTCACACGAATCTGCCCCGTCACAAAATTCTTTGTGTACATATACAGATTTTTGTAAAATACATGCGGATTTGTACCAAGCTCAGGTCTGTAAACTTCAAGCCCTTCTTCCTCAATAATCTTAGCCATAGCTTCAGGCTCTTCATAATAATACGAAAGAGCATGTGTCGGGCAGCTATGTGCGCAGCGCGGTTTAGCAGGCTTCCAGTCCGGATCATCCAGAAGATGAGCACACATTGTACATTTCTGCGGCACATCATATTCGTCATTGTAGTAAATTGCGCCGTACGGACAGGAATTTACCAATTCTTTGTTGCCTTTCGCTTTTACCATATCGATCATAACGATACCATCTTCTCTTCTGGTAACGGCATCTTTGCCTGCTGCCATACATGGAGCATTCTCGCAGTGCTGGCATGGCATCGGAAGATATTTCACATCAGCACGGGGATAAGTTCCGCGCTCTCTTCTCATAATATTTATCCAACGATGTCCATGGCGGGGCTGAGCTGCGGTATAGCCTTCCCAGTCGTTCATAACGTGCTCGTCCTTGCAGGACATAAAGCAGTTATTGCAGTCATGACACCATCTGACATCAATCACAATATAACGCTGTTTCATCTTGATTTCTCCTTTCTAACTATACTTACAAAATTAGTAAATTTCGTAAATACCACCGTCCCATTTTTCTACTTCAATTTGAGCGCTGTTCGGTGCCATACCACATGCGTACTTTGACATGTAGCGATCCGGCGTAAGAATATTGACGCAGCCGCCGCGGTCTGCAGAGCAGCCCGGTTTACCAAGCGGAGCATATTCTGCACAGGACTCATAAGAATGAACAGTACCCGGCTGTAAACGTTCGCCAACCTGTGCGCAAAGGATTACGGATCCTCTGTCATTGTATGCACGAACAAGGTCACCATCTTTGATACCACGGGCTTCAGCATCGATGGTATTCATACGGATAATCCAATAATACCAGCCGTCTACTAATACACGATGATCCTTGATATCCAACATGAAAGAATCTTTCGCGTCACCCATTGTATGGAAGGAGAATCTTGGATGAGGTGATAACATACCAAGAGGATATTTCTTGGCAACCTCTGCGTGCCAGCTCTCCCAAGCTGGTACATATTTATGCATAGCAGGACGGTATTCATCCACAAATCCCTGCTCCTCGAAACGCTTCAGGGATGTAGCAATAAATTCGATCTTTCCTGTTGTTGTCTGCAGACCCTTCAAGCCAACTGTCTGGTTCGGAGCCGGACCCCAGTCAGGCGTATCACGCACACGATCCTCTGCGAACCAGCGAAGAGCAACTGTCTTCTTTCTGTTCGGATTAACCGGTACTACCATATATCCTTTCTTGAAGAAAGTATCCCAATCCATAACCTTTGGACAATCTGTTGCATGATAATACTGTTTTACCCATGCAAGCTCATCTTTGCCCTCAGAGAAGATATCATAAATACCAAGCTTCTTGGAAATCAGCGCATAAATTTCGTAATCAGATTTGGACTCACCAAGCGGTTCAATACATTTTGCCTGTAAGGAAATTACACGGTTGTTGGCCATCTGATAAGTATCTGGAATATAACCGGAGCAGTTTGAGAACTCAGAGATATCCCATCTCTCATAGTTTGTACAAGCCGGCAGGATCACATCTGCAAACGGAACTTCTCCCTCAAACCAGATTGACTGGGAAACAACAAACTCAAGGCTTGGATCAGTATACATTTTAGCGTATCTGTTTGTAGCGGTCATGGTACCTATGTGCGGTCCGCCGTACTTCCAGTACATTTTGATTTTTCCGAATCCTGGCGCCGGATACTGATACGGATGCATCTGATACTCGATCGCACCGCCGCAGAAGCCTTTTCCATACCACTCGAATTTTCCGTTCATAATACACTCTGGAATCTTCAGACGCGGAATATGCTGACCCTGTCCTGTATTTACTTTTACAGGAGCCGGGAATGTCGTTCTGCCGTCAAACATTCTCCATGCAAACTTATATCCTGCTGCAGAGTTGTCGCAATCACCGGAGATACCGCCATCTGCGTATCCCGGGAAGAAGAAATCATAATCTACAGGAACGCCCTGTGTTGTGGACCAGATATTGGATCCCGGTTTACCCATACCCTGCATCGTGGCAAGAGCAATCATACCGCGCGTCCACTCGATACCGTGGGTAGCACGGCAAGCGCCGCCCCAGCCGCCCATACCGCCGGCAGCAAGGTATGTATTCTTCTTAGCCCATTCGCGGGCAAGCGCGCGGATCTCTGCTGCGGGAACGCCGCTCTCGATTTCAGCCCACTCCGGAGTCTTAGCGATTCCGTCATCACCGTTACCGATTACATACTCGGCCCACTCTTCAAAGCCATACGCATGTGTAGCAACATATTCCTTGTCATAGGTCCCCTCAGTCAGCCATGTATATGCAATAGCGAAGGAAAGAGCATGGTCTGTACCAACCTTTGGTGACATCCATTTCATTCCCCACATATTTGCGGAATGATTATAGAAAGGATCAATAAATACCATTTTTACACCAAGCTCATCCAGCCAACGGCGTCTGATATGTGACTCATAAGCAGCGTAAAGACCGCTGTTTACTTCCGGATCAGATGACCAGAATACGATCATCTCCGCATATTTCAGACCATCCTCAAGCAGATCATACTGCTCCGGACAGCCAAGTCTCCATGAAAAGCCCCACATATGCATACCGCCCCAGTGCCAGCCTTCCCAGCTATCCGGGTTGTGATCTGCATAAGTGAATCCCATCAGATTCATAAAACGGAAATATGTAGAATGACGATATCCTACATTACCCCACAAATGGTGGGAAGAAGGAGTAGACATAATAGATGCCGGCCCGCTCTCTCTTTTAATACGGTTAATTTCATTTACAACAATATCGGTTGCTTCATCCCAACTGATTCTCTCGTAACCGGAGATACCGCGATTCTGAATATTACGCTCACCGTTCGGATCAAAGTCAACACGTTTCATCGGATAGAGGTTTCTACGATCTGAATAGATCATGGATTTTTGTCCTGCTGTAAATGGTTGAATCGTTGTGTATCTCGGTGCTTCGAATACTCTGCCTCTTGCTTCAATTTTCCAGCCTTCCGGATCCGTCTCATCAAAGTCCATTGGTGTAATACGAATGATCTTTCCATCTTTAACGTATACGAACACCGGACCACCGGTACTGGAGTTTGTCAAACGAACTTCGCCTTTCATTTTAAGACCTCCTTAAATAAATATAGATTAAAAATACACGCATGTTTATTTAGTTCTTTTACACCCGTCTTGAGAGTAGAGGTAAGGAACGGATATAAAAGCCTCTTAAAAACAACATGCCCCTAACGACGCGTAGATTTTATGCGAAACGCACAAATTCAACTTTGTCATTAAGAGCATTTTAGTGTATATTCCTGTTATACAGTCAAGATGGTTTCTCAACTTTTTTTGTATTTTTACTTATTTTTATCATGCAGGTTCGCATATCTCTGTGCAAACAGATAGAAGTCTGCCAACGCATGATTTGTCTGTTTCGACCTGCTCACCAGCTTCATGCCAAGATACTGATGCTCGCACTCATCCGGGATAGGAATATAGCGAAGATTCGGGTTCGCCATAGCTTCCTCCTCCTCAAAGATCATCACCGCGCCCTCTCCCATCTCAACCGCAGAAAGCACTTCCTCAAAATCCTGATACTCATTTATGACCTTCGGCTCGAATCCATAATACCGGCAGATACAATACAGAAAATCTTCCTGCAGCGGTATATCGCCAGGCTTGTAGCGAATCATCGGGCTGTCCTTGAAATCCTCAATAGACACATTTTTCTTATGGAACAGCGGATGGCTCTTATGAATGACCAGACCTACTCTGGAATAAAACAGAGTAAGACTTTCCACCCCATTCATACCGTGAACATCATGCTCCGCAATCAGGATCGCATCATAATAGTCATTGAACAATCCCTCCAGCAGCTTCTTCTGTGTCCCTCGCTCTTTCACCACTTTGATCTCCGGGCGGCTCTCCCGGAAACTGGAAAGTACCTGAGACAAATATGTATTACTCCTGATATTGTTCGTACATCCAAGCGTAATACTTCCGCTGTACTTTTTCACAGAATTGCGTGCTCTTGTAAGCACATTTTCAAACTCTGCGCTCATCTCGGACAATGTCTCCGCCAGCATCTGTCCCTGCAGTGTAAGCTTAACCCCTTTTGTGTTTCTCACAAAAAGCGACAGCTCCAATTCCTCTTCCAATGCAGATATCTGTCTGCTGATATTCGATTGTGAAATAAACAGGCTTTTTGCTGCATTTGTAAAATTCAAATATTTTGCCACTTCCAAAAAACATTTGATCTGCAAATCTGTCATATAAAACTCTTTCCTCTCCAAAACTCTTCCGGTAAAACCGGGATGCAGACATCCCTGTCTGCTCTTCTCCATATACTATAGTATAGTATTAAGAAAAGGAAACTGTCAAACCATTTGTTTCTAAATTTGCAATAATCCAAAAAGTGAAATGCTCTGGAGCACTTTTTGTACACCCGTACTTTACAAATGCAAAAGTATTTTTGCTTTATACAAAAAATATACCATGGTATTTCAAAGTTGGTTATTCCAAATACAGGTTCAGTTATCATAAATCTGCATGGCTCATTTTCCTCACCGGAATCTGAATCTGGCAAAAATCAACCGTATGCTGTTCTGTGTAAAATGTTGTATCCAAAAAACACTCGTCCAGCGCATCCCCGATTATCTCATATCCATTTCTGCCAATCCATGCTACCATTTTTGTCAAATCCTTAAAATCATAGGGCATACCGAATTTGCTCATACACACAAACTCCCCTGCCGGAATCATCTGCATATTTGGCACAGGATCGCAGAGCGTTTCGTCATAATTATCAGGCAGATTCACATAGGAGCCTGCTCCGACCAACGGTTCCCCCTTTTCAATGGATGCGCGGCATACCTTCGTCCCCCAGCCATTATCCACCTTCATATTGCTGCCTCGCAGAATATTCCATGCCTGCATCAGCCTCAGGTGAAGAATATTTTTATCCATTTCCTCCACATTCCACGGAACAAACACAATTTTCCGTTTCTCAAAATGCTTCATAAATATATGGTCAACATGGGTTGCTGCTTCCTCCGCTTTCTTATACAGATTCAAGCGGTTCTCCACACTATTGATCTGATTTTGCAGCTCGCGAATCTGTTTTTTCAGCCTTGTCTGATTGATGAGCAGCAGATCCTTTGTATTCAAAATATTTCTTTCCTGAATATTGTCCGCAATCTCCTTCAGACTGACACCGGACTCTTTCAGATAACAGATTTCCCGAATAAACGGAATCTGTCCTGCGGAATACTTACGGTATCCCTTCTGATCCACATATGCCGGTTTAAACAGATCAATGGAATCATAGTAAAGCAGCGTTTGTCTTGTCAACCCGCTGATTTTCGCCATTTCAGCAACTGTAAGCCACTTCTTTTGTTCATTATTCATGCATACACCTCAATACACACACCATCCCAACATTTTGTCATCAACTACATATATGGGACAATGTATCCTGTATAGTTGGTATACAGTCAATAATCTTCTATTTCCATCTCCGTATTTTTTTATAATCAATCTCAAACACATCCAGAATCTTGCCGGCCATATGATTTACCATATCCTGAATATTTTCCGGTTTATTGTAATATGTCTGCATAGGCGGCATAATAATCGCCCCCATCTTTGATAGTTCATACATATTGCGCAGATGAATCTGGCTAAAAGGTGTCTCTCTGGCTACCAACACCAGCTTTCTCCTCTCCTTCAACGTGACATCCGCTGCCCGAAGCAGCAGATTATCCGAGTATCCGCCGGCAATACCGGCTACCGTCTTCATGCTGCAGGGAACCACGATCATTCCCTCTGTTTTATAAGTACCGCTGGCAATGGACGCACCGATATTGCGCAGATCATGAACCACATCTGCCAGCGCCAGAAATTCCTCTACACCCTCCGGGCTTTCCAGCTCGATGGTTCGTCTGGCTCCCTCACTCATAACCAGATCCACCGCATACTCTTCTGTCTCTTTGATTGTGCGCAGCACTTCTAACGCTATCGGCATTCCGCTGGCTCCGCTGATTCCAACCACGATTCTCTTCATGTTGCTTCCTCCGACCAGTATTGATAATACAGAACACCACACGTATCCCGCATTGATATAAGTACAGTATACACTCTATAGCTGGTATAATGTCAATCTAAAACATTTTTCTACTGCAAATTGTATATTTCATATATGTCATTCGCACAAAAAGAAACCTCCGCCGGAGCTTCCTTTCGCATGCTTGGCAACTAAAACACCGCCGCAAACAACTTGCGGCGGTGTAATGCCATTCAGGCTTTGTCTGTCATATTTGTTCCTTACTCCTCAACTGGCGGATGTACCATTTTCTGGAAAAATTCAACGGTAGTAAGTGCCAGTGTGATAGCAAACAACAGCATTCCAACACCCATGATCGCATTGAACGGTGCATATGGAATGTGCACGATAGCAGTAGCTGTATTGGAAGATGCATTCGCAGCAACCTGACCAAATGCTTTTACCATCATCAGCAGGCAAAGTACGGTCGAGATTGCCTCCACGATTCCAAATATACACCAGCAGGCACGCGGCGGGAATTTTTTCACAAACATATCCACACGTACGTGTCCGTTTTCAAGCTGTGTGGTTCCCATACTCAGGAACATCATAACAACCATTGCCATCTCAACCATCTCGTAGTTACCCTTTACACGAGTCACGCCTCCGGTCGCATATTTCAAGATAATATCGATTACCAGAACCATCATCGCAAATATAGCAGCCACCATCGAAATATGGGAAATACCGTGACAAAGTTTATCCATTCCAGCATGAAATTTTTTCATTTACCTGTTCCTCCATTCTGCGTGTTACTACGCTTCGCTCAGGACGGAATTAAATGGTTTTTATACCTATTTTGCGTTTGCAAGGCACTCCATAGCTTTGTCATAAATTGCCTGTCCGTCATAGCCTTTTTCTGTCATGGAAGCGATCCAATCCTGTGCAGTCTGATCAGCGATTGCCTGCAGCTTTGCATGCTCCTCATCGCTCAGTTTGTAGATGGCGCCCGGCTGAGTCTCCTCGATTTCGGCACGAATAGCCGCCTCGTACTCGGTCCATGCATCCGTATACTGAATTGCGTTTGCGGACTCTCCGTCCAGAACTTCTTTCAGATCATCCGGAAGAGCTTCGTATTTGTCTTTGTTCATCATCAGGAAATATGTAGAAACGCCTACATTCTCGTCTACATAGTAGCTGAGAGTCTCATTAAGCTTAAAGGAGCTGATTGCATGCCAGTCGGTTACACAACCATCATATACGCCCTTCTCCAGATTGGAGTACAAATCATTGATCGCACAGGATACCGGCGTAGCGCCCAGGTTATCAATAAAATTGGTTGGCGGTCCGGCATTTCCGCGAAGCTGCAGAGCCGCAATATCTTCTACTGTCTCGATCTTCTTGCTTGTAGTTGAAATCGGAGACTGGCAGTTTGTATGAAGCAGCAATACATGATAATCCGCATATTCATCATCCATGTAATCTGTTGTGTTGTAGAACTCCCAGATAGCATCTGATCCCTGGACTGCATTCTCCAGATCAATCATAGGAAGCGTAAACACCTCTGTTACCGGGAATACATCTGCGTAGAAGGACTGAAGTCCCCAGCCGATATCACAAGTACCGTTTTTGATCATATCGACGGTATCCTTCGGTCCGCCAAGCGTAGCGCCGTGATATACCTGAATGTCAAGCAATCCGTTGGAAGCCTCTTTTACAGCCGCAGCCCAGTCATTCAGGAACTGACCTGTAGCGGAGTTCTCAGGATCGTGACTCTGAACAGTCAGTTTGAATTTCTCAGTAGATGTAATCTCGTAAGTACCGGCAGTCTGTCCTCCGGTTTCTTCTTCCGTTTCTGAGCTTTCTTCAACTGCATCTTCCTGTTCTGCTTCCGCAGAAGCTGCGCCTGCAGCATCATCTGTTCCTGCATTGTCTGTCGAAGTAGTATCAGAACCACTTCCGCAGCCTGCTGCCAATGCTGCTACCATAGCGCCACATAACATAATAGAAACAACTTTCTTTTTCATTTTTTTCCTCCTTATATCATTACCTTTCCGGTAATATTTTTTGGAATTTTTCTAACCTACCATCAGGCTTGGAAGCCACAGTGCAAGTGGTTTTACTACTGCAACAATGATACATGTAATCAGCAATGCAACTACGAACGGGGCAACACCTTTGAAGATTCTGCCAAGGGATACGTCCTTTGCGATACCACCCATTACATATACACACATACCTACCGGAGGTGTGATCAGACCGAGCTGCATGATCATAACCATCAGTACACCGAACCAGATCGGATCGTAACCCAGATTACTTATAATTGGAAGGAAAATCGGGGTCAGCAATACGATCAGCGGCAGGGAATCTACAAAGCATCCCAGAACCGCATAAATAGCGAGAATCAAAAGTACGATCAGAAGCGGCGGTACGTTCATCTCTGCTACCGTATTTGCCAGTTCCATAGGCATTCTGGATACGGTCAGGAAATAACCGAACACATAAGCGCCGATCATGATCAGGAAAATCATACAGCTTGTTTTTAATGTATCAGCCAATGACTTCTTAATGTTCTCCCAGCTTGCTTTTCTTCTGATAATCATAAAGATAAATGCTGCGAATGCGCCTACCGCTGCACCTTCATTGGCAGTAAATACACCACCGAAGATACCGCCCAGCACGATAACGAAGATAATAACGATACCGATAATGCCTTTGATGGCTTTGATCTTCTCGATAAACGGAACCTTCTCCCCCTTCGGAGCCAGAGACGGATTCATTTTTACTTCGATCATAATGGTCACGATATACACAACCGCAAGCAGGATACCAGGCAGGATACCGGCAGCAAACATCTTACCGATAGACTGGCTGGCTGTTACGCCATAAAGAATGAAACCGGTACTTGGCGGAATCAGAATACCAAGTGTACCTCCGGCTGCGATAGAACCGCAAGCCAGTTCATCTTTATATTTGTACTTTCTCATTTCCGGAAGACATACAACACCCATTGTAGCTGTTGTAGCTGTACTGGAACCGCAGATTGCCGCGAAACCTGCACAAGCCGCGATGGTTGCTGAGGCAAGACCGCCCGGAACACGTCCCAGCCATTTGTGACAGAATGCATACAGATCCTGACTCAGACCCGAGTAAAATGCAAACTGCCCCATCAGGACGAACATTGGAATAACCGACAAACCGAAGTTTGCCACCGTAGTAAACGGTGTACTGGTAAACAATCCAAGCGCAGCTTTTGTGTTTACGCAGAGAGCATATCCAACGAATCCAACCAGTGTCATCGAGAATGCAATGTTCATACCGAAGAAAAGGCAGACAAGCAATGCGATGACACCTATCAATCCTATTACCAATGGACTCATTTCTTTTCTCCTTTCGGCTGTCTGGAATACAGCCAGTTACTTGGAACTTATACTATTAAAATAATCTTTTTCATTGCCCTCCTTTCTACAGTGTATTTCATCTGTATACCACAGATACACAAAAAAATAAAATCCCCTACTCTCTGTGTTAAATTTTAAACTATGCAGTTACCATATAGGCAAGCAGTTTCCGTCTGGAAATCTCACCAAATTTTTGTTTCTGTTTTTGTCAAAAATGTCAAATCTCATTTTTATCTTTTTTTTTGTGCGCTTTTTGCATAATTTTTTAGATAGATTTTAGAAATATTTAATAAATTTTATTTTTTTCTAACACATTCGTTGACTGTATACCAACTATATACCATATACTTGCTAACTGAGTAGAGGGAGAAAAACTAACAAGAGTTCTTTAAAAAAAGGAGGTTAAGACATTGGCATTAGTTATTGCTGTTGTGTATTTTGCGATCCTGATCATCGGCGCAAGTATTGCAACAAAATCAAAAGTTAAGTCTGCAAAAGACTTCCAGAACGCAGGCGGCGGCCTGGGCTGGGTTATGGTAACATTCTGCTTCGTTCTCGCACCTTTAGGTTCCGGACACA
The DNA here is from genome assembly GCA_964428795.1 of uncultured Lachnospiraceae bacterium. Classification (GTDB taxonomy): domain Bacteria; phylum Bacillota; class Clostridia; order Lachnospirales; family Lachnospiraceae; genus CAYRZL01. Next base: position 16,350 of record CAYRZL010000035.1, read on the forward strand.
CCATGTCTCTGTGGGAGAAAGCAGCAGGTGGCGGTTTCACTGACTGGGCAAATTTCACAGGTATCGGTGCAGGTGCTATGTGGTGGGCTATTGGTGCAGGCGCTATTTTCCTTCCGATCGCTATGCTCTGGATGGGACCTTTGTACAAGAGAATGAAGGTTGCAACCGTTCCGGAAGCTATCGAGAAAGTATTCGGAAAAAACATGTCCTGGTTCCATGCAGCATTCCAGACAATGACATGGACTGGTATCGGTTGTTCTGAGACTGTAGCAACAGGTGCTGCTATCTACACACTGTGCCAGGCATCCGGCATTAATATTAACATTTATATGTCTATTATTCTCGGATTTATTTTGATTGTGTGCTACGTATTCTTTGGTGGTATGCTTCAGATGGCTACTTTGAATGTTATCAACGCATGTGTTATGATCATTTGTTCCTATGCTTGTATCGGTATTATTGCAGTTCACTATCTGGCTGAGATCGGCGGATGGGACGGCGTGAAAGCTGTATACGACCAGGTAGGTATGACCAGCATTCTGACACAGACAGGTACATTGGGGCTGCCTCCGGTATGGCTGGGCGTTATCATCCCAGTTATCGTATTACATATGACAGCGGGCTGTATGTCTCAGACTATGATGCAGCCATTCTTTGCAGCTAAAGATAAGAGCGCATGCCGCAAAGGTGTATTCCTTGGTATGTCCTTCAACATTATGTCCAGCTTGCCATGGATCTTCCTTGGTATCGCTGCAATGGCTATCCCGACAATCGCTTCTACCGTAAGCGCAAATGGTCTGACTGCTGTTCCTAACATCGCAGCAGAGGGTCTTCCGATTCCTGCAGTAGGATTTTTGATGGTAGCTCTGCTTTCCGCTACACTGTCCACAGGCGGCGGTATTGTACTTGCAAACTCCAACGTTATCGCAGGCGACGTTATTTACAAATGCATGCGTCCTCAGATGACAGACAAACAACAGATGCGTACATCCAAGGTTTGTATCATCGTTGCTGCTGCTCTTCTGCTTCCGGGCGCTCTGCTTATGGCAAACGAATTTGTATTTAACCTGTTCCTATGGGTATTCTCATTTGGTATGCCGATATTCGTTGTCTTTATCATTGGATACAACTTCAAAGTCAGCAAGATTGCCGCATGGATCACAGTTATCGTATCCTATGTAATCGACTGTATCTGGACATTCGTTGATATGTCCCCGTTCTTCCCGGCAGGAAGCGTATGGTCTATGAACCTCTACATGACCATGGTTGTATCTGTTGTACTTGGTATCGTTCTGCATCTGATCCTTCCGGGCGAAAAAGCATGGAAGAAAACACATGCTGCAGAGTTGGATGATTAAGAAAGTGAGGTAATATAGTATGTGGGTATTACAAGACATCGTAACTCAGTATGTAATCGGTTTCGTACTTTGTGCAATCATTTTCGTAATTTGGAAAATCACTCATAAAGGCGAAAAATTATAAGGAGGATAATATTTTATGGCAATAATAATTGTATCTGTTTATCTTCTTTGTGTTGCTGGTGTGCTCTATGCAATGTGCGCTTATGGAAATAAGAAAAATGGCGGCAAGACACCGGAAGATTTCAAATAATATTGTAAGGTGAACTTTGGTTTACGAAAATAATCAAAAAGACAGCGTCATCCGATTTGGATGACGCTGTTTTTCTATATTTGATTTATTTCATGCACTCTACTCCATCTATGGTTACAGAGGAAATATCATCTACATTGATAAACTCCGGAAAATCTATCGTTGTAATATTATTTCCATTTTCATCACATCTGCTCCCGATCTGATACATCTTTGTAACGCCCGGCTCATCTTCCAGCCTTTTTACCTGCTCATCTGTGAGAATCATCTCCGTTCCGGGCTCCTGGTCGAACAGCCATGAATTATCTTCCCACAGATAACAATATCCATCACTCATTGTAATCCGCACCGTATCAAAAGGATATGAAACATAAGCGTCACTCTCATCAACCAGCTCCCGGTATCGTTCTTTTTCATACCGGATCTGCAAAAATGCTCCCGTCAGCATAATCTCTTTGCAGCCTTCCAGCTCAGACGCATTCATATAGCAGGTGCGAAGTGTTCCGGTAGGTTCCATCGAAATCTCAGCTACGATTTCATCATTGACATTCGTAACCCGCAATACGGAATCTTCCTTCGCCGCCGAAATCGTCCCACCGATGTCCTCTTCCATGCAAATTTCATACAAATGATATGTGCTCTCATCTTCCATTTCCACTGACCAGCTGCCACTATTATCATCCAATGGCCAGAAAAATGACAATTCCATGTTTTCGCTGAACAGGTTTTCACAGATTTCCTTATAAATCTGATACTGTGCTTCATCCTCCTCACAAAGTATCTGCCACTCCTGCATAGTCCCGGAAACTTCCCATCCATTTACAGCTTCCTCATAGGCATCTTCTATATTGACAAAAGAGGAGCCATCCAGAGTTTTCATCGTCATTTCTGCTACCACAATACCCTGTGTTCTATCGTAAAAATAACGGTTCAGCGTCAGCTCCACATTATCAAAGGCGCGTATCTCATTTACCTCTGCAAATCCTTCCTCAATCTGTGCCACCGCCTGCTGATCACCGTCCTCAAACAATGCCTGAAACCACGCTGCAGGTCCTTCTCCGGTTGCCGCATAGCAGATTCCGCTTCCCGCCGAAACTACAGCTATTACCGCCACTGCAGCCATTGCCACTTTCCGGCGCCACTGAACGGTTCTGCCATATCCCCGCTCCCCCAAGCCGAGCACATTTTCTCTTTGCATTACATTCTGTTCCAGACAATTTTTTCGTACCTGTTCTTCATCAGGCATATTTTTTTCCATGACTGCTCTCAAAAAATCCCGTTCTGTCATATTGCTTCTCTCCTTTCGATGTTTCTTCACCTAATTATCAAAATAATTTCGCATCTCCTTCAGCGTCCGGTATAATCGGCTCTTAACGGTTGACTCCTTTATGGAAAGCATCTCTGCAATCTGTGCAATCGTTACATCCTCATAATAATGCAGATAAAATATTTTTTTCGTCAGTTCATCCTTTGTCTGCAAATACCGATACGCCTGATCGATCATGCTCTGCTGCACAGCTTTATCTTCCGGGGACGGGGACAGATCTATCAGATCTATACTCTCCTCCGTCTCATCTGCCATTTCCCTGGAAAAACGAGTCAACAGCCGCTCCATCAGCGTATAATGCCTGTAAATTTTTCTTTTCGCTATCCTGATCAAAAATGCCTCTTCATTGCGTATTTCTATCCCGTTTTTCTTTTTCAGAACCAAAAATAACTCCATATAGGTATCCTGAAAAATATCCGAAATATCTTCCGTTCTTTTGCATTTCCCGGTAATATAAATCAGAATCCGCTTTTTTGTCCGGTCATATATCTCATTGAAACGTGATTCCATATACTCCGACATAACTGTCACCTCCCCCCTTCCGATAAAATCTTATGCATATCGGTTCTGAATAGGTCCCTATCTACTATATAAGTGTCTCGAAGCAGAAAAAAAGTTTCACATAACGTAAAAAACACCCGCCGGGGATGTTCCCCAACAGGTGTACGCATTTGCTTCTTTTATTTACGAATATAATGTCCCGACTTTCCACCATCTTTTTCCATCAGATAAATGTCATGGATACTCATAGCCCGGTCAACCGCTTTACACATGTCATATATGGTGAGCAATGCAACGGAAACCGCATTTAACGCCTCCATTTCAATCCCGGTTTTACCTGTTGTTTTAACGGTCGCAATTGCCTCAATCTCCGCTTTTTCCGGGAACAGGTTAAATTGTATGTCAACACCGGTCAAAAGCAGCGGATGGCACATAGGAATCGCCTCCCAGGTACGCTTTGCAGCCATGATACCCGCTACCTGCGCCACTGCCAATACATCTCCCTTTTTTATCTTCTGATTTGTGATCATCTCAAAGGTCTCCGGCAGCATTTTGATATGACCTCTCGCCACACCAATACGCTCCGTATCCGCCTTTGCAGACACATCCACCATCTTTGCCCTGCCCTGGTCGTTGATATGTGTTAATTCCATAATTGTTATCTTCTTTCTGAATCTTTATTCTTTTTTCTTCCAGACTTCTAATACATAGAGTCCCATCCAGCCGGGAATTTTTCTTTTCCGGTAAGCATATAATCAGATACCATCTTATGTGCATCCGGAATAAAGTACCCCATCTTTTCCAGATCTTTCTCGATGTACCGGATCAGTTTATGATTGTTCGGCTGCGCATTATACTCCTTCGGCGGAAGCACACCGTGTTTGTCACTGTTTCCGTTTTCTCCATAAAAAGCAATGTTGTTCGTATCCGGATCATCATAAATACGGTAGTAACCGATCACCTGATCCTCACATTTGATCTCCAGACGGGTCGTCGTAAAAGGACCCAGCTTTTCAATGACTCTCCATGATATCTTTACTTGTTTTAAACTGTTTTCTGCCATATTTTTTCTCCTCTTTCCGGCATTTTATTTGCCTGTCATTTATTTTGTTTTTATAACGCAGTTTCCCTCACTTTTCATCCGTCACCGATGTCCTGATATATTCCAGAAGGAAATCCACCATATCCTCCGGTCTGTTCAGATCAAATACCGGAAGATTCGTTTCAAACGGAAAATCTGCCACTACAGCAATCAACTGCTCCTGATTGCTGCGCAAAACCTCATTGTAGCCCGCCCGCAACAGCTCGATTTTTTTATTTTTTTCCTGCTTATAGCCTTCTGTTATGATCAAATCCACATTTTCCACTTTGGAAAGCAGCTCCTCCAGAGAACGCCCCTGACCGGAATGCTGGATAACTACCGCTGTCTGATCCTCAGAAGTCAATATCATATGATCTGCACCGACTTTTGTCAAACGATAACTGTCCTTTCCCGGTTTATCCATCTCAAACCGGTGTGCATCATGCTTGATCACCGCAAGCCGCAGACCCTGTTCTTTCAAAAGCGGAAGCAATCGTTCCAGATAGGTCGTCTTTCCGGTGCCTGACTTTGCGCAAAATGTAATAACCGGAATATTGGTTCCGATTTCCTGACCCCCGTCATTTTTCTCCCGAAGCAGTTCAAGAGCACGGTAATATTTCTGTCTGTCATTCATATTGTAAAAATGATTTACAGGGAAAAACATATCTGTCAGATACAAAACTTCTTCTCTGTCATGAAGCGCCCTCAGAGCAAGGCTGTGCGCCCTCATACAATAATCCACACTTTTTACAACATCCCTATGATATGCGGCAAAAAGAGTTTCCTTTTTTCCGCCAATACGACTTACCGAGCAAATGGTATGCAATGGCTTTCCTTCACGCAGATCCCGCTCTCTTTGCTCTTCCAACTCCTGAATAATCTTTCTGGCATGCGTGGGGCTTACAAAGGGAGTATCTACAGATATAAAAAACAGTATTTTCTCCGTAGTCTGGGCAAAACAGCTTGCCATTCCGCCCATAGGTCCGTAATCCGCCACCAGATCTGCAATCACCGTGCATCCGCTGACCCCGTCATATTCATGAAAATGAGACGCCTCCTCATTTGGAATGGATGCATATATTTTAGGAAACAAACCGGAAAACCGTTCCACCTGATATTCCAACAATCCCATGTCTCCAAAAGGCAGGAACGCCTTATTACAGCCCATGCGGGTGCTTCTGCCGCCGCAAAGGATCACCAATGCACTACTGCTTACCATGATTTTCCAAGACCGCAGTTCGGATAAGTACAGACATCACACTTCAGGCAAAGTCCGCCCTCTCCCAACATAGCGATCTCCTCCGCCGTAATCTCATCATCCGCCATCACCCGGGGCAGAACAAGATCAAATATGGTACGCGCTGCAAACATGACACATCCCGGAAGACCTAACACCGGAATTTTATTTCCATCCTTTTCATAGTAAGCTACCAGCAGCATGGCTCCCGGCAGAACCGGAGAACCGTAACGCACCACTCTGGCGCCTGTCGCTGCGATGGCTCCCGGCGTACAGTCATCCGGATCCACGCTCATACCTCCGGTACAGATGACAATCTCTGCGCCTTTGTCAATGAAATCCAGAATCGCATCCCTTATCATATCCTTGTCATCCTCACAATAAGTCTGTCCGATGACTTCCGTATCAAACTCGCCTACTTTTTCTTTAATAACCGATCCAAAAGTATCTTTGATACGTCCCTTATATACTTCACTTCCTGTTGTGACAATACCTATTTTTTTATGAGCAAACGGAAGGAGCTTCAGAATTGGTTCTGTGCCTCCAGCAGTCTTTGCAGCTTCCATTTTTTCTTTCTCAATGATCAGTGGAATGATTCTGGCGGCCGCCAGCTCATTTCCCGGTTTTACACGGGTATTACCGTGACGTGTCGCGATCATCATCTCGCCCAGGCTGTTCACCACGATTAATTTTCTGCGATTGATCTTCAGTAAGCCTTCTATGTCTGCAATCAGAGAAATTTTCCCTTCCTTTATCTCACTTCCATGCATATTTTCATTTTTACAAATATCATAGAGAATCTCAGCCGCATCGTTCTCATGAAGCATGTTCTCACTCTTTTCCCACACATAGAGGTGCTCTTTTCCTACAGACAACAGTACCGGAATATCCTCACTGCGAACCACATGTCCTTTGCGGAACACTGCGTCCTTTACTTCTCCTTTGATAATCTGGGTAATGTCATGACACAATACATGCCCCACTGCATCTTCCGTTTTGATCAGTTCCATGTTTTTCTCCTCCAGTTTTTTTCATTCTCAGACATATCTATCTCAGCCAGCAATCTTGTATATGCTTCCTCGCAGTTCGCCGCCAGTATCTTTAATTCCTCCGGCTTTGCATCGTCAATATGTATACCTGCTGTGACACATACCTGACAGTGCAGCTTCGCGGCAATCAATTTTGCCGCACTGCGGGCTATCTCATCATCCTTATGATCAAAAACCGTGATCACACTTACGGAAGCGGAATATTTCGGCGATAAATTATTTATACTTCCGCCGCAGCCCAATGCCACAGCCCCTACATGATGCCTGCTTCCGCCACAGATGGTCACACTCCAGTCATCCCCACAGGAAATGGCTGTAAGTCTGATTTCATATTTGGTACGTTCGCCCACCGTAATACATATTTCTCTCATACGTTCATCCTCTGCTGCCAAATTCGCATTCTTATATCTTTCCAACAGACAAATACATCAGCTTCTGAATCCTATTTTCGGGCGCACTCAGATGCCTCACCCAGCAGGATATCCAATCCGTGCTCTATAGAACCGAGAATAAACTCCATAGCCTCTTTCACTGCCTTCGGACTGCCCGGCATATTGATGATCAGACTGTCTCCGCGAATACCTGCAATAGCGCGGGACAGCATAGCTCTCGGCGTAATCTGCAAAGAATAGTACAAAATCGCCTGTGTAATACCACACGCTTCCCGTTCGATCACCTCTCTCGTAGCTTCCGGCGTCACATCACGTTTGGAGAATCCGGTGCCTCCTGTGGTCATGATCAGATTTGCATGCTCCTCATCACTGAGTCGTATCATCTCTTTTATCAGCATATCCTTCTCATCCGGAACCACGCTGACGCAAATTACCTCGTATCCGGCATTCTTAAGCATCTGCGCTGCCAAGGGACCGCTCTTGTCCTCTCTCTGTCCTGCATATCCTTTATCACTTGCGGTAATAACTGCTGCTTTTCTTGCCATATCCTTTTCACCTCATTCATGAATTCACTGCAATGAACAGATCGTTTGCCGATCACCTTTCTTGCAGCATGGTACGAATAATATATTTTACAAAGTGTAACACACTTTTTCACAGTCAGCAATCCAGATAATACTACCAGCTATCCGAATAAGGAATGACAAAAACCGCGGCTGTCAGCCGCGGTTTTTAATCGTTTGATAATTCTTAATAATATAGCCTCTCGCCCACAACTGATGATCCTCCAGCGCATCACAGACCGCCGAAAAATCATTATTCAGCACAGCTTCATGTATCCGCTCAAAATATGTGATACCGGAGTGATACTGTCCGCCGCTGCCTCCTTTTTCACGAGGAATGGAAAATAACGTATGCAAAATCTCCTCCAGTCCGGTGATCGACGATGTTTTTGATAAGATGAGCGGACTGTCAGCATTGTTATAAAACACATCATGAATCTTTCGAATGCAGATACAGCTTTCCTTCACGCCGGTGGATGCCCGGTACTCGTTGATGTACCCTTCGATCTCATCTGCCATCTGTTTTAAATCGCCCTTCTTCATGGCCAGCCTTGCCGCCGTCAGCTCATATGCAAACTGAAGCTCCTGAATGCTTCGTATATCCTCTTCCCGCAGGTCAATGACTCTGGCTCCCACATTATTCTCAAACTCGATCAATCCTTCGTTTAAAAGGCGGTTTAACGCCTCACGGACCGGTGTGGAGCTGACGCCATATTCCTCCTGAAGCTTGCTCACATTCAATTTGCTCCCAAACGGGATCTTTAGCTGTACGATCCGCTCTCTGATCTTTTCATAAACCTGATCTACCAGGGACATTCTTTTAATTACTGCCATATGCTTCTCCTTAGATGTCTAAAATTTCCC
>CAYRZL010000036.1:0-17503 GCA_964428795.1 uncultured Lachnospiraceae bacterium
TTTTAAGTAAAATACACCAGACTGTCCTGCGGCTCCTCTGCCGGCTTCACCTCCAGCGCATACAATACGGGACCCTTTCCCCGGTATTCTTTCGCAAACTCCACACGGACTTCTGAGGTGATCCAAACCCATGATTTATGAGGCACAGAAGCTGCCTGGTCATACTTACACTTAAAGCCGATAAAGGTAATATCATCCTCGCAGCAGGTCATGGCAAAACGTCCCGGAATCATCAGCGGCTTTTTGCCAAATTTATCCGGACGGTAGACCAGCGCAAGATAACGCACTTTCTTACCCTCATATTTTTTCGGATTATCCTGACAATCCAGATACCAGATACCATAATCGTCATCCGAAATCTCAATGATATCGCTGTTTATGTCAAAGGGCAGTTCCTCATCATCGTTCTGATCGATGGTACCGTCCTCTCTCTCATAGACGATCTGAGCCTTACGGTTTACCGCTTTCACACTCCGGCGGAACATTCCCTTTGGTGTGTTTTCATTACATCGGTTAAAAATAACCACATCCGTGTTGAATACCTGCTCCATGACAATGGCTCTCATATTATTCAGATAGGATTCGTAAGTAGATGCGTCCATCGTCGTCAGCGCCTGTACAATCTCCCAGTTCTTCGGCAGTGTCATCTCCCAGATCGTAGATGCCTGCCACATACCGTTATACTCGATAAACACCATATCCGGCTTAAATTCATCGGCACATGCCTGTAAGTATTCCGGTGTGAAATCTTCTTCTTTTTCAATTCCAACCACCGTCATTTTGATATCTGCCAGGGCATCCTCATCATACTCCACATCCCCGTCCTCACAGGCTATGATCAGACCTTTGGCGCCATATCCAAAGTCATTCTCCATCAATGTCTGGGTGATCAGAGAAGTCTTGCCGCTGTCCATAAGACCGGTAAATAAATATACTGGAATATCCATCTTTTTACCTCCTATGCGATTCCAAACAGTCTCTCCAACCCTGCCTCATCAATTTCCGTACCAATGACGCAGAGACGTCCTGTATAATCCGGCTGTCCCTCACGCAGCTCATACTCACCCGGTACCATATCAAAATAAATCCATGTACCGTCCTGTGCCGGAACCATGCCTTTTGCACGTAAGATCACACCATAATCTTCGGTGTCACAAAGTGCTTTCAAGATATTCTCCATCTCATCCTTCGTATATTTTTTCGGAGTTTCCTTTCCCCAGCTTGTAAATACTTCATCCGCATGGTGGTCATGGTCATGGTGATCATGGTCATGACAGCCGCAGTCACAGTCCGGGCCGTGATCATGATGATCATGGTCGTGATGATCGTGCTCATGCTCGTGATGATCGTGCTCATGCTCGTGATGATCGTGCTCATGCTCATGATGATCGTGCTCATGCTCATGATGGTTGTGCTCATGCTCATGATGGTCGTGCTCATGCTCATGATGGTCGTGCTCATGCTCATGATGATGATCGTGCTCGTGATGATGGGCAATCGCCTCCTGCATCAGCTCCGCTTCCAGTGAATTTTGCTGTTCTAATACAGCCAGAATCTGCTCTGCGCTGAGTTCATCCCAGGGCGTCGTGATAATCGCAGCCTTTGTATTCAGCTCCTGAATATCTTTCACACATTTCTCCAGCTTTTCCGGTGTTACACTCTGTGTCCGGCTCAGCACGATCGTTGTAGCATGTTCGATCTGATTGTTGAAAAACTCTCCAAATGCACGCATCTGTTTGGATGCCTTTGCCGCATTTGCCACAGTTACCAGTGCGTTCACTTTCACGTCATGGGTATCCTCCATTTTCTTTACGGATACCATAACATCAGACAATTTTCCTACTCCTGACGGTTCGATAATGATGCGGTCCGGATGGTATGTCTCAATCACTTCTTTCAGGCTTCTGCTGAAATCACCTACCAGAGAACAGCAGATGCATCCGGAATTGAGTTCCTTCACCTCAATACCTGCGTCCTTCATAAAACCACCGTCAATACCTACTTCACCATATTCATTCTCAACCAGTACGACTTTTTCATCTTTAAACACTTCTTCCAGCATCTTTTTGATCAAAGTTGTTTTTCCTGCTCCTAAAAATCCGGAGATAATATCTATTTTTGTCATATGATCACTCCTCCTGTTTCTTTCTTATTAAAATTTAAATATAATGATAAATCCCGCATTTTGAAATGTCAAGATTTAGCCCTGATCACACCTTTTTTTATCAAAAACACCGGATGGTAGGATTCTTTTGCCCTCTTTAAACCTTCCGATCCTGCCGCATCCTCCCGATTCAGATATCTGTAACCCGCCGCTTCATGCAGTGCAAACTGCTGATTGATCACAGCATAAGCACCGAGCACATCCGCAAAGGCTTTTTCAAAATGCACCACATACATATCCTGTCCCATCGGCTCACCCAGACAAAATGCCACTACTCTTCCTTCTGCCCGTATCAATCCGCCATGCAGATGCAGCTCTTTCATCAGGCGCAGTGCATTCATGGTAGCGCACATCTCCACACGTTTCTCCTCGTGATCGTCACACTCATTTTCTTTCCGCCACGCCAGAGCCATCTGAAAGCACTCTTCAATGTTTTCTTCTCCGATGGTCTCATATCTCCAGTCGGGATAGGTCTTCCAAAACCTGTTCACATGATTTTTTTTGCCATGATATTTTTTCCCGGAAAGAGCGATCAGCTTATCCGTCTCATATACATAGTCAGAATAATCTTCATTATAAGTAACGGTATATTCTCCCGGAAACCATTCTTCCATCCAGACAAAATCCTGTTCCTGAGCCAGAAACATGTGAAGCGCTTTTCCCTTCTCCCGCGCTTCTTCTCTCAGACGCTCCACAGCATGTCTCACCGCTTCCTTCTCCCCGATTGGAAAGGAGTATTCCGGTTTTAATGACTGTTCCGGATGAAACACCAGTGCATCTTCTATCACAGCAAATGTCGTGGGATACTGACGTTTCCACAGATATACATTGGCAAATGTCAGATCACATCCGCGCAGGGGCTTCTTTTGCAGATAATACTCAATCGTTTCCCGATGCTTTAATTCTATTTTTTTAAATTCAATACCCATAAAATCCTCTTCTATGCAGTTTCTCTTTTGTTTTCAAATATATTGTAATCCGCACTTCTATCCGCTCACATGGTAAAGACCGGCATAGATTCCATTCTTTTCGATCAGCTCCTCATGCGTACCGGATTCTGCGATCCCCTGCTCTGTGAGCACTAAGATCCGCTCTGCATTCCGAATGGTGGAAAGTCTGTGTGCTATTACAATCGTCGTACGATTTTTTGCAAGCTTTTCAAGGGAATCCTGCACCACTTTCTCACTCTCATTATCCAATGCGGATGTAGCCTCATCAAAAATAAGTATAGGCGGATTTTTCAGAAATACACGGGCAATGGACAGTCTCTGTTTCTGCCCACCGGATAATTTCACACCGCGTTGACCGATATCCGTATCATAGCCATCCGGAAAGCTCATAATGAAGTCATGGGCATTTGCATTTTTTGCCGCCTCAATAACCTCTTTCCTTGTGGCATCCGGTTTTCCATAACGGATATTCTCAAAAATGGTACCTACAAATAAATAAACATCCTGCTGCACAATACCGATTTGCTCTCTTAAGCTTTCCTGTGTCACATCCCGCACGTCTACACCGTCAATGCACAGGGAACCGCTTGTCACATCATAAAATCTTGGAATCAGATTGCAAAGTGTGGATTTCCCGGCGCCCGAGGAACCGACCAGCGCCACATATGCACCTGCCGGAATGTCCAGCGTCGTATGCTCCAGTACCGGATCATTGGAATTTTCATATCGAAACGATACGTCATGAAAAGATATATCGCCCTTTACATCCCTGATTTCCACCGCATCTGGCTTGTCCTGAATTTCCGGAGCGATATTAATAATTTCCATAAACCGCTCAAATCCGGAATATCCATTCTGGAACTGCTCGGTAAAATCAATCAGCGTTTTCACCGGTTCCGTAAAAACATTGATGTAGAGCAAAAATGCGACAAGATCTGTGATCTTCGCAGTCCCCCGCGTGATCATGACGCCTCCTGCCACAATGACAAGCACTGTGATGGCTGTGGTAAAGGCAGTCAGCCCGGCATGATAACCGCCCATATATTTATAGCTGTTTTTCTTTGCGTTTAAAAATCCATTATTTCCAACCTTAAATTTATCCCGCTCCACATGCTCGTTAGCGAAGGATTTTACCACGCGGATTCCCGACAGGTTGTCCTCGATCTGTCCGTTAATATCACCGATTTTAATTCGATTCTGCTTGAATGCATACTTCATTTTTTTATTGAAAAAATACGCATATATGACCATAACGGGGATCAGGATAAAGGCTGCCAGTGTGAGCCTCGGGCTGATATTTACCATAATGATCAATGCACCGAAAATTTTGATAATGGAAATCACTATATTTTCCGGTCCATGATGAAGCAGTTCTGTAATATCAAACAGATCAGATGTAATGCGGGACATAAGCTGTCCCACTTTCTGATTATCATAGAAAGAAAAAGGAAGCTTCTGATAATGGGCAAAAATCTCCGCACGCATATCATATTCGATCTTTGCGCCCATCACATGACCATAATTTGAAATAAAATAATTGCAATACGCCTGTATGAGAATCAGAATCAGCATGAAAATTCCAAGCATCAAAATCTTATGAAATGCCTGGCTCATATCCTCATAGACTACGGTAGACGTGATATAACGCACGATCAGCGGAATGACCAGCGTTACTCCCGCCGCCACCAATGCGAAAAACATGTCTGCGAAAAAAATACCTTTATAATTTTTGTAATAAGAAAGCATTTTCTTCAAATTCGCTCTCACAATATACCTCCCCTTCATGTACTAGCCCGAAAAAAAACGGGGAAGTGTCTGCAACACTTCCCCCGGTAATGAATTACATCATTCCCATTCCGCCTGCGCCGCCTGCCGGCATTGGAGGCATTGGCTCTTTGATATCAGCTACGACTGACTCAGTAGTCAACAGAGTAGAAGCCACACTGGTTGCATTCTGCAAAGCGCTTCTTGTAACTTTTGCAGGATCCAGAATACCAGCTTCAACCATATCCACATACTCTTCTTTTGCTGCATCAAAACCAACACCCGGCTCGGATTCTCTTACCTTGTTGATGATAACAGCTCCTTCCAGACCTGCATTTGCTGCAATGTAGAACAATGGAGATTCCAGTGCTTTCAGGATTACGTTTGCACCTGTTTTCTCATCGCCTTCCAATGTCTCTGCCAGTTTTGCAACCTCCTTGGAAGCATGGATATAAGCGGAACCGCCTCCTGCAATGATACCTTCTTCCACTGCCGCTTTTGTTGCAGCCAGAGCATCTTCCATACGCAGCTTGCTTTCTTTCATCTCTGCTTCGGTAGCAGCTCCTACACGGATTACAGCTACGCCGCCAGCCAGTTTTGCAAGTCTCTCCTGCAATTTTTCTCTGTCAAAATCAGATGTTGTTGTCTCGATCTCTGCACGAATCTGGTTGATGCGGGCATTGATCTCAGCTTTATCACCATAACCGTCTACGATAACCGTTGTCTCTTTCTGTACTTTTACAGATTTTGCATGACCGAGCATACTCATATCTGCCTCTTTCAGCTCAAGACCAAGCTCCTCGGAGATTACCTGACCGCCTGTCAGAATTGCGATATCCTGCAGCATTGCTTTTCTTCTGTCACCATATCCCGGTGCTTTTACGCCGACTACGGTAAAGGTTCCGCGCAGTTTGTTTACGATCAGCGTGGTCAGCGCCTCACCCTCGATATCCTCTGCAATTATCAGCAGTTTCTTTCCTGCCTGAACGATCTGCTCCAGTAACGGAAGTATTTCCTGAATACTGCTGATCTTCTTATCCGTGATCAGGATGTATGCATCATCCAAAACCGCTTCCATTTTATCCATATCAGTGGACATATAAGCAGAAATGTAACCGCGGTCAAACTGCATACCTTCTACCAGATCAAGCTCGGTCTGCATGGTCTTGGACTCCTCAATGGTGATTACACCGTCGTTGCTTACTTTTTCCATTGCATCTGCAACCATCCCGCCTATAAATTCATCGCCTGCGGAAATCGATGCTACCTTCGCGATATGGTTTTTACCGTCTACCTTCTGGCTCATTGCAGCGATAGCTTCTACAGCAGTGTCCGTTGCCTTTTTCATACCGCGTCTCATAACGATCGGATTTGCGCCTGCCGCCAGGTTTTTCATACCTTCCTTGATCATAGCCTGTGCGAGAACCGTAGCTGTAGTCGTTCCGTCACCAGCCACATCATTTGTCTTTGTAGCTGCTTCTTTTACAAGCTGTGCACCCATATTCTCGAATGCGTCTTCCAGCTCGATTTCTTTTGCAATGGTAACACCGTCATTTGTGATCAGCGGTGTACCAAAGGATTTATCCAGTACAACGTTTCTTCCTTTTGGTCCAAGTGTTACTCTCACTGTATCTGCCAATTTGTCAACGCCTGTCTCCAGTGCGGCTCTGGCTTCTGATCCGTATTTCAATTCTTTTGCCATAATGCTTTCCTCCTGATTTCAAAACTTTTTCCAAACATTTCAATATCGTTTATTTGCATTTGTTTACAATTACTCAACGATTGCAAGAATGTCATTCTGTTTTACGATAATGTATTCTTCTCCATCCAGCTTTACTTCATTTCCCGCATATTTGGAATAAATAACCATATCTCCTGCTTTGACCTGCATGGTCACTTCTTTTCCATCAATCATACCGCCGGGACCTACAGCAATTACTTCTGCGGTCTGTGGTTTTTCCTGGGATTTGCTTGCCAGAATAATGCCGGATTTTGTGGTTTCCTCCGCTTCACACTGTTTCAATACAACTCTGTCGCCTAAAGGTACTAACTTCATTAGAATTCCTCCTTCTATTTCCTGTTTTTTTCGAAACAACTATTCGATATTGTCTTTTGTTTTTGTTAGCACTCATTTGTTTTGAGTGCTAACCGTTAGGCTTATCATAGATACTTTCCCCAGTTTGTGCAACTGTTTATAATTCTGTATTTTTCCACTTTTTAACTATTTTACTCATTTTTTCTAAATAATACTCGTTTTTCCTCATTTTTTTATTTTCTTTTCCTTTTTACAATATAAATTCTGTGCTTCCATTTCCCAATATAACCAAACACAAATTTGTATTGCAGTTTGCACTTTTTTCCATTATACTATGATATATGTAACATAACAGATTTTACTGTTTTTATGCAGGCAAATTATCAGGGAACGGAACGTACTATGAACGCAAATTGTGATTATTGCAATAATTATATATATGATGAGACTGATGATTACTATTACTGTGATGTAAACCTGGATGAAGATGAAATGTATCGGTTCCTTACAGGAAGCTTTCAGAACTGTTCGTATTTTCAAATGGAGGACGAATATAAAATCGTCCGAAAGCAAATGTAGGAGCATGTATCATCTGATAAAATCAAAAAAATTCACAAAAGAGAAAGTGAGGAGATTGCTTTGTCCGACATCACCTTAAAGAAGAAAAAGAAACGTGATAAGTCAGAAGCAGTTAAAAATTTTTTAAATCACATTTTATACATACTTCGACTGTTCTGGAGAAAATGGCTGCGCTGGTATCGGAGCAAAAAGTTTAAACTCCCGCATCTTCTATTGTTTCCGTTTCTGCTGATCTATCTGGAAATCATACTCCGGCTGTTTGCAGGGACAAATGTCTTTCATCATCTGGCGTATCCGATATTATTTGCTATATCTGCAGGTTTGCTTTTATCTGCGATCACATCCATCGCGCCCAAAAAGATAAACCGTATCTTATCGATCGTTCTGATGATCGCCATCACTTTCGGATATGGTTTTGCCTGTATCGTTCATGCCAATTATCAAATGTATATGTCGCTTGGCTCTATTAGCGCTGGCGCCAACAATGTAACTTCTGAGTATGGCTACGAGCTCTTTCGCGCCATCTTTTTTGGCATTCCAAAAATATTTGTACTCTACATTCCTACTATATTATACTGTGTAACGGGCAAACGTCGTATGCCTGCCTACCGCTATAAGCTTCCCTTTGCCGGAATGCTGGTTGCCGGAGCAGCTGTTTTTCTGCTGATTGGAAATATCGGCGCCGGCGTTGGTAAAACAAAAGTCATTTACAGTGGAACTTTTGATTTTAATGCTGCCACAGATACTTTTGGTCTGATCACTTCAACCAGAATGGATCTTCTGCGCAAAGATTCCTCTTCCTCCTTTGTCCTGAATGCAGAAAACAGTGAAAGTGAAAAGGAAGATACTTCCACGGTTCCGGAAGAAGTTTCCAAAACCAGAATAGCGGTTCAGGGAGACAATGTTATGAATCTGGATCTTGACACACTGATCCAATCCGGTGATGACGATATAGCTGCTATCAGCGAATATGTAAAATCCATCACACCAAGTAATAAAAACGAATACACCGGTCTGTTCGAAGGTAAGAACCTGATCCTGATCTGCGCAGAAGCATTCTCGGATACTGTGATTGATCAGGAATTAACTCCTACTCTCTATCGTTTGTCTCATAATGGCATTTATTTTTCCGAGGCTTACCAGCCTGCCTGGGGCGGAAGCACTTCTACCGGAGAGTATTCCCTTATCATGGGGCTCGCCCCGGTACGCGCTGTGCAATCCATGCTGGACACCAGAAACAACAATAATTATTTTACCCTGGGAAATCAATTACAGAGGGAAGGCTACTACAGCGCTGCCTATCATTCCGGCGTTTATAACGTATACAACCGCGATACAACCCATGAAAATCTGGGTTACGGCGAATATCTCGGGAAAGGGAACGGGCTGGAAGAACTGATTGGAACCGACAACAGTGACACTAAGCTCTTCGACGCCACATTTGACACTTACGTGGACAAGCAACCATTCAGCATCTACTATATGACTTTGAGTGGTCATTGTATTTATGAAAAGGGCACCAGTTTTGTCAATGACTATTACGATCAGGTAAAAGCCCGGTATGAAGACCAGTATGAGGAAACCACCCTCTACTATTTCTGTTATCAGATGGAGTTGGAAAATGCCCTCACCCATCTTGTAGAGAATCTGGAAAATGCCGGTATTGCAGATGACACCGTCATCTGCATGACATCCGATCACTATCCTTATGGTCTTCAAAAATCCGACGCCTTCAAGACAGATAAGGATTATCTGCCGGATCTGTACGGTGCCGATTACGATTATGAATGGGAGCAGGATCATAACAGCATCATTATATGGTCCGGATGTCTGGAAAACGAGGACAGCGATATGGCGTGCGAAATTTCAGAACCTGTATACACTCTGGATATTGTTCCCACCCTCTCCAACCTCTTCGGATTGGAATATGATTCCAGGCTTTTAATCGGGCGGGATGTGTTCTCTGATACTGACCCACTGGTTTTATGGAATGACTACAGTTGGGTTACAGAACGGGGCAAGTATAATTTTTCCAGCGGAACCTTTTTCCCGAATGAGGGCTATGAGGAGGATGCGGACTATATTGATCAAATCAATCAAATCGTGAAAAATAAACTGAATTATTCCGATCAGGTCATTGTTCATAATTATTTTGGAATACTGTTTGGAGAGGATACGGTGACAGATAATTCTGCGTGGGTACCGAAAGCTTCCACAAATAACACCTCACACCAGGCAGATGCCAAAGACGATTCTGATTCAGATACACAAACAGATTCAGAAAATGACTCTGGTTCAGATACTCAAACAGATTCGGAAAATGACTCTGGTTCAGATACTCAAACAGATTCGGAAAATGACTCTGATTCAGATACTCAGAATAATAACGAAGAGCAGGATGCATTAGAATTATGAAAAAAGCAGTATTTTTTGATATTGACGGAACAATATGGGACAGAAACAGTGTGATTCCCGAAAGCACGATCACAGCTATCAGACAGCTTCGGGCGAACGGGCACTATACCTTTCTATGCAGCGGACGCACCCGATGTTTTATTAACAGCAAAAAACTGCTGGATATCGGATTTGACGGAATTCTAGCCGGATGCGGCACTCACATTGAGTTTGAAGGAAAAGATATTTTTTATAAGAAGATCGACCGGGAGCTGATGCTTCGCACCGTCCACATGCTGAAAGAATATGGTCTTCCGGTTGTAATGGAAGGAAAACACAATCTGTTTATGGATCCTGAGGATTTTTCCACGGACGAATACGGACGGTTTTTGTTAAAAACCATGAACACATACATTTTGCCCGTTACGGGCGGCGAGGACACATGGGAAGTCAGCAAATTCTCTGTACTGCTGCACAATCCCAAATACACAGATCTTCTTGAAACGTTTGCAAAAGATTATGAATTTCTTGTGCACGGGACAATAGTCATGGAAATGATTCCGAAAGGTTTCAGCAAAGCCAGCGGCATTGCCAGAGTCTGCGAATTGCTTGGAATAGACCATTCTGATACCTACGCCTTCGGTGACAGTGTCAACGACAGGGATATGCTGGAATATGTGCAGTATGGCATTGCTATGGGCAATGGAACGAATGAAGCAAAAGCTGCTGCTGACTATGTGACCTCTGATATTCACGAGGACGGCATCTACAATGGGCTGAAGCATTTCGGATTGATTTGAGCTGTTTCATGGCAATCTTTCCATGCCTGTTCACTGAGACTAAGGTTTTATATTAAAATACTGATCTATACCATCGGCAATTCCCTGTGCCACCTTATACTGATAATCTTCCGTAGCCATGAGCTGATCCTCCTCAGGATTTGTCATATATCCCATCTCCACAATAGTGACCGGAATCTGACACCAGTTGATACCGCTCATATCATCTGTTTCCCATATATAACCGCGGCTGCATCCGGTAGTCGCTGCGAGACAGTCTAATACATCTTCCGACAGCTCCCTGCACTGACTATAGATGCTGGAATTATATGGATTATCCGGGGTCTGGCAGATTGTGATGGCGCCATTCACAGATGAATCGTCAGAGCCATTGGCATGTACGCGGATAAAACAATCTGCACCTGACTGATTTGCAATTTCCGCACGCTCAGCATTGCTGATATCTACATCCTGCGATTCACGGATCATCAGTACCTTGTATCCGCGACTCAGCAATTCCTGCTCCAGTTTCAGTGAGACAGCCAGATTTAATTCGGACTCTTTTAACCCGGTCACACACCCCTGTGTCCCCGTTGATACTTTTGCCTTCGTCTCGGATGCTCCCGGTCCGATAGGCTCCTGTTCACTGTTCCCCTGTCCCTGATGCCCTGCATCAATCACTATGTAAAGTCCATTTTCAGATGTCGTCTCCGTCTCATCCGGCATCTGCTCTTCTTCTGCCTGTATATCCTCCTGCTCCGGTTCCTCAGAGACTGTTTCCGATTCCTCAGAGACCGGTTCCTGCTCCACAGATATCTCAATTTCACCGGAAATGCCTGGTTCCTGCTCCGGCGCTTCTTCTGCCCTGTCAGAAGAAAGATTTGTCTGTTGTATATCCTGTGTTCCGCATGCCATAAGACTTACCGCCAATATGCAAGCTGCCGCAAAAGCTGTCATTTTTTTCCACATTAGATTTTCTTACCCTTCATTTTTATTTCTGATTCAACTGTATCTGCTTCCTGTTTGGAAATACAAATTTTCTCTATTATATCCAATCACAATAAAAATAGCAATAAAAAGGCATCCGGGAACCAGTTTTGTAAACCAATCCACGAACGCCTTTTTATAAAACTTTAAAAACTATTTACTCTGCTTTTCTCTTGTCCAGCATATCTACTGCAACCACGATGATCAACACAATACCAATGATGATCTTCTGGTTGGATGTGGAAATTCCAAGAATATTCAATCCGGTACGGATAACGCACAAGATAAACGCACCTACGATGGTCTTTACAATACTTCCTTCACCACCGCTCATGCTGACGCCGCCCAGCGCCGCTGCCGCGATCGCATCAATGTCATATCCGTCACCGATCAAAGGACTACCGATGGAAAGACGGGATGCAACTACAATTCCTGCCAGTGCTGCAGCAAATCCGTTCAAGGTATAAATAATGATCATATAACGATCTACATTTACACCGGAAAGCTTTGCGGTTCTCTCATTACTTCCGATCGCATATGTATAGCGTCCCAATTTCGTGTGTCGCAGCACGAAAAAGCAGATTGCAAAAAAGATTGCTGCGATAATTGCCTGCGTCGGTATAATTCCCAGTGTTTTTGCGCCCCAGACCTTAAAGGATGACGGGAGACCGCTGATCGGCGTCTCGTGGGTAATAACCAACGCCACGCCGCTGGCAGCATACATCATACCGATTGTCGTAATAAAGAACGGAACCTTTAATTTTGCAATGCAGAATCCGTTGATAAAACCACACAGGATTCCGACAGCAATGCCAAGAAGAACCGCAACCATCATACTGCCGCCCTTACTCATATAAAGAGCGCTGATACAGCCTGACAGAGCTACAACTGATCCAACGGACAGGTCAATACATCCGGACAGCATAACAAACGTCATACCGCATCCAAGTATCACATAAACAGATGTGGTACGCAAAATATTTGTCAGGTTGTTGAGAGAAAAGAATCCCTCTGCTCCAATGGACAATCCAATAACCAGCACTGCCAAAATAATATAAGTTCCATATTTTCTGTAAATTATTCTGCCTCTTGATTCACTCATCTTTCTACCCTCACTCAATTCCTATCATCAATTCCATCATTTTCGTTTTCAGATTTTCCTCCTCTGAAGAAAATTCTCCAACTTTTTCGCCTTCACGCATAATGATGATTCTGTTACATAAGCCGATCAGCTCATCCTCCTCCGAGGAAATAACAATCACGCCAATGTCCTGTTTTACCAGATCATTGATTATTTTATAGAAATCTGCCCGGGCTCCGACATCAATTCCCCTTGTCGGCTCATCCAGTATGAGTAATCTCGGATTCATCATAATCCATTTTGCAAGACAAACCTTCTGCTGATTACCCCCACTCAAGCTTTCGATCTTCTGCTCAATACCCGTTGCTTTGATCTTTAATTCTTTCGCCAGATCCGATACTTTTCCGGTCTCCAGCTTCTGGTTGATGACACCGCTCCGGCACAAAAGCTTCATACTGGCAATTCCCATATTTTCACGTATGGAACGCACACCGAGAATGCCCTCCGCTTTTCTGTCCTCGCTGACATAACCGATGCCCTGATTTACAGCATCCTCCGGCGATCTCACTTTCAGCTTCTCCCCATGGAAGTACAGTTCTCCCTTTTCCAATGGATAGTATCCGAAAATTGTTTTTGCGATCTCTGTTCTTCCTGCGCCCGCCAAGCCGGCAAATCCAAGAATTTCTCCCTTTTTCAGTTCAAAACTCACATCATGGTAGAAGGAACCGCAGGAAATATTTTTCGCTTCAAAAATCGTATCTCCAATCTCCGTTGGTTTTCCCGGAAACTGATTTATATTTTCGCTTCCGACGATCCCTGTCACAAGTCTGTGATTGTCCACATTCTCAATATCATCACAGAATATTACTTTTCCGTCCCGCATCAATGTGATCCTGTCGCAGATCCGGTAAATCTCATCCATTCTGTGAGAAATATAAACCATAGCAATTCCTTTTTCCCGCAAACGTCCCATCAACTCAAAAAGCTTCTCTACTTCCTGAACTGAGAGGGATGATGTAGGCTCGTCAAAAATAATGACTCTGGATTCCAGATTGAGCGCACGCACAATCTCTACCATCTGCTGCATGGCAACAGAAATATGATCCGCCCGTTCGTCCAGATCAAGTTCAATGTCAACCTCATCCAGCAGAAATTGCGCCCGCTTTTTCATCGCTTTCCAATCATACAGACCGTTTTTCATCAGCTCATTGGCAATGAATATATTTTCCAGCACGCTTAAATGAGGCAATATATTCAACTCCTGAAAAACCATCGAGATACCGTCCTTCTGCGCCTCGCTAACCTTCGCTTTCAACAGTATTTCTTTCCCGTCTATGTACAATTTTCCTGTATCTGCTGTATACACGCCCGCCAGAACCTTCATCAATGTAGATTTACCTGCACCATTAGCACCCATGAGGGCATGTACTTCACCAGATCTCAAATCAAAACTAACATCATCCAGCGCCTTTACTCCCGAAAAGGTTTTGGTAATATGCTCCATTCTAAGAATTTCTGACTTCATGAAATACAACCTTTCTGTTTACCAGCCAAAATCATATTCTGCCAGCATATCTGCGAACGGTTTGATCTGCTCAACATCCAGTCCGCCCAAAGCTGCTGCATCTTCTGTGTTGAATACGATAGAGCTTGGAGTCGGAATCTTATCCGGTATCGGATCGCCATTCAATTGTGCGATTGCCATCTCTACACCCCAGTATCCGTAATATTTACCCCACTGATAACCTACACAGTACATTTTGCCTTCCTGAATTGCAGAAAGACCCGGTGAGCTGATATCATAGCCGACAACAATAACGTCTTTACCTGCCTCTAATCCGGCCTCTTCCAAGGATGTGATACATCCGAGAGCCATCAGGTCGTTACAGCAGATAACACCGTCGATATCTGTTGTTCCCTGTAAAATATCTGCCATTTTCTGCTGAGCAACAGACTGGTCGAAGTCTGCGTTCTGATCGCCAACGATCTGGATATCCGGATATTCAGCAAGGCCTTCCTTGAATCCCTGTGTTCTCTCGATGGAAGAGCTTGCGCCTGCTACACCTTCGATAATAACTACATTACCTTTTCCGCCCATTTTCTCAGCCAATGCCTCTGCAACCGCTTTTCCTGCAGATACATTGTCGATACCCAGATAACATGCAGTATCATTTGCTGCATCACCTGCTACCATGGTGTCAATAGCAACGAATGGTATACCAGCGTCTTTACATTCCTGAACCGCTGTGGCAATACCATCGGAATCCTGCGGAGAAGCGATAATGGCATCACATCCTTTTGAAATCAGATCTTCAATTTTCTGTGTCTGTCCTGCAATATCTCCGTCACTCTCACACGCCATTGGAATAATTTCACATCCAAACGCTTTTCCTGCTTCTACCGCGCCGTAAGCCATCTCACGGAAGTTCGGGTTACCATTTGTCTTTACGACAATACCGATTTTGTACGATTCACCTGCAGTTGTCCCACTCTCTTTTCCGGCAGATGTCTCAACGCTGTTACCGCCATCCGATCCGTCAGATGTCTCAACGCTGTTATCGCCATCCGATCCACATGCTGCAAGCCCTAATGCCATCACACCAATAAGTGTTGCAGAGATCAATTTCATCATTTTTTTCTTCATGATTTTCCTCCTTTTCCTTCCTACTGTTGTATTCCAAAGTACCTTATTGGAATATATGTGGTTTTTTATTGGTATACCATATTATAGAGTGAATTGTACTATACAGTCAATGTTTTTGTAAAAAAATACAATATTCCCCGATATTTTTGCCTTATTTTTTATATTATCCTACAAATTGTCAGACGAAGTTATTGGTTTATAGCTGTTTTTTATAAATAATCCCTGTCCATTATTTATTGATGAGGTGCGAAAGGAAAACTCTATTCTGGAAGAAATCAAGCTAATTGTTGATGAGACAGATGAAAGAGATAAATTTATTCTATCGGGCTCCCAAAAACTTGAAATAAAAATGTCCGGAAACCCAAAAGCCAGTATGGGAGCAGCAAGCTGTGGAACATGACTTAGCTTTCCTTTACCAAGAGGTATTTGACCCTCGCGGTATTCGTCAAATGGACATGCAAGCATGCCCGCTTGACTCATTACTCGCAGGAATAAACCTTCAAACTGAGAGAGATACGTTTCTCTTACATCAGTTTGAAGGTTTACACACTCTTCTGAATAATGCCGACCACTCTGAAATCTTTCTTATTGTACCGACAGATTTGTATAGCCCATCAGACTCTCATCCACTTCCTGTGCCACCTCGCGCCCTTCACGGATCGCTTTTACTACCAGTGACTGTCCGCTATGCATATCGCCTGCAGTAAATACATGTTTTACAGAGGTTGCATGACTGCCCGGCGCACAAGCCACATTGGTTCGTGCATCCAGTTCTACTCCGAAAGCATCTGTCACATATTTCTGTGATCCGAGGAAGCCTGCGGCGATCAATACCAGATCCGCCGGAAGCAATGCTTCTGTTCCGGCTGCCTCCACCATCATCATACGTCCTGTCTTTTCATCCTTTTTACTTTCCAGCTTGATGGTTTTCACGCTGGAAAGATTGCCCTGTTTGTCTTTGATAAATTCTTTTACCGTAGTCTGGTAGATCCGGGGATCATGACCATATACTGCAATCGCTTCCTCCTGACCGTAATCTACCTTGCAGACTCTTGGCCACTGAGGCCACGGATTGTTCTCCGCTCTGGTATCCGGCAGCTTTGGCATCATTTCAAGCTGGATCACGGATTTTGCACCGTGACGGATACTGGTTCCCACACAGTCATTTCCGGTATCACCGCCGCCGATAATAATAACATTTTTATCTTTTGCAGAAATATATTTTCCATCTTTCAAGTCAGAATCCAGCAGGCTCTTTGTGTTTGCAGTGAGGAAATCCACCGCAAAACAGATGCCCTTCGCGTCTCTGCCCGGAGCTCCGATATCCCGTGGATTGGAGGAACCACATGCAAGGATTACCCTGTCATATTCTTTTAAAAGCTTTGCGGCTTTTATGTCCCTGCCTACATTTGTGTTTGTAACAAATGTAACGCCCTCTTCCTTCATTACATCTACTTTTCGGTCAATGACCCATTTCTCCAGCTTCATATTCGGTATACCATACATCATCAGACCACCCACGCGGTCACTGCGCTCATACACCGTCACGCTGTGTCCTCTGTGATTTAAAAGATCTGCCGCTGCAAGACCTGCCGGACCGCTTCCGACTACCGCAATTTTCTTTCCGGTTCTGACTGTGGGCGGCTTCGGAGCAGCGTACCCCTGTGCATATGCATGTTCGATAATGGCATGTTCATTTTCTTTCGTACATACCGGTTCATCGTGCAGATTGCAGGTACATGCGGCTTCGCAGAGAGCCGGGCATACTCTGGATGTAAATTCCGGAAAATTGTTGGTCTTGTGCAGACGATAATAAGCCTGCTCCCAATTTCCAAAATATACCAGATCATTCCATTCCGGCACCAGATTATGCAGCGGACAGCCGCTGGTCATACCTGCCAGCGTCACACCGGACTGACAGAAGGGAACGCCGCATTCCATGCAGCGTGCGCCCTGTCTGCGCTGTTCTTCCTCCGGCAGATATTCATGAAATTCATTAAAGTTTTTTATTCTCTCAAGAGGGGAGACCGCTTTGCTGGTCACTCTCTCATATTCTAAAAATCCGGTTGGTTTTCCCATTTCTTATAACCTCCTTGTTATGAGCGCTTAGAGACCGTATTTTGGTC
>CAYRZL010000036.1:17603-24457 GCA_964428795.1 uncultured Lachnospiraceae bacterium
TTTATGCTGAGCTTAGTAGTCAGGTATTGTTATGAGCACTTAGAGACCGTATTTTGGTCGCTTATGTGCGATACATACCTGACCCTTAGCGAAGCTTTATGCTGAGCTTAGTAGTCAGGTATTGTTTAACCTATGTTGTCCATGACTTGATATCATTTCAGCATGCTGTAGAACGCTTCAATCTGAGCCTGCTCACTGGAGAGACCCTTCTCCTCCATATGTGCAATGGCATGCATCATGCGTGCATAGTCATAAGGAATGATTTTCTTGAACAAAGGCAGATAATGTTCAAAGTTATCCAGCACTTCCTTTCCTTTGACAGAATTGGTCAATGCTACATGCTCTCCAATCATACCTTTTAATTCATAGACATCATATTTGTTGGTTACCTCTTCAATGGAAACCATCTCCTTGTTTGTTCTGGTATAAAGATCACGATCCTCATCCAGTACATAGGCAATACCGCCGCTCATACCCGCTGCAAAGTTCTTACCTGTTTTTCCGAGAACGACCACCCTGCCGCCTGTCATATACTCACATCCATGGTCACCCACGCCTTCAACAACTGCGGAAGCGCCGGAATTACGGACACAGAAACGCTCACCAGCCACACCGTTGATAAATACTTTACCGCTGGTTGCCCCGTAAAGAGCCACATTTCCAATAATAATGTTCTCATCCTGTTTGAATTTCACACCCTTTGGCGGATACACGATCAGTTTTCCACCGGACAGACCTTTACCAAAATAGTCATTGCTGTCTCCCACCAGTTCAAGGGTAAGTCCCCTTGGGATAAGCGCACCAAAGCTCTGTCCTCCGGCACCGTTACATTTTACCACAAAGGAATCTTCTTCCAGTCCGTCCTTGTATTTTCTCGTAATTTCAGAACCGAAGATCGTACCAAAGGATCGGTTTGTATTTCCAACCTCCACCTCAATGCTGCGCTTCTCACCCTTTTCCAGAGCCGGGCCAAGTTTTTTCAACAATATCGTCTCATCCAGGCTCTTTTCCAGCTCGAAATCATAGACTTTTTTCGGATCAAAGATCACGTTCTCTTTCGGACCGGCAAACGGATTATTCAAAATATTGCTCAAATCTACTTTCTGTGTATGTTCCGGCATACCTTTCCGCGGAATAAGCAGATCGGTACGTCCTACCAGCTCATCCACGGTGCGAACGCCCAGTTTTGCCATATATTCTCTGAGTTCCTGTGCAATAAAGCGCATAAAGTTGATAACATATTCCGGTTTTCCCGCAAAACGCTTTCTCAGCTCCGGATTCTGTGTAGCTACGCCTACCGGGCAGGTATCCAGATTGCAGACACGCATCATCACACATCCCATGGTTACAAGAGGAGCTGTGGCAAAGCCAAATTCCTCTGCTCCCAACATCGCTGCGATAGCAACGTCCCGTCCGCTCATCAGCTTTCCGTCTGTCTCGATGCGCACTTTATTTCGCAGACCGTTCATCAGCAAGGTCTGATGTGTCTCTGCCAGTCCAAGCTCCCAGGGAAGTCCTGCGTTGTGAATGGAGCTTTTTGGCGCCGCACCGGTACCTCCGTCATATCCGGAGATCAGGATAACCTGAGCGCCCGCCTTTGCTACACCCGCCGCAACAGTACCTACACCCGCCTCAGATACCAGTTTTACGGAAATCCGAGCTTTCCTGTTTGCATTTTTCAGATCGAAGATCAACTGTTCCAAATCCTCGATGGAATAAATATCGTGATGCGGCGGAGGTGAAATCAGGCTGACGCCCGGCGTGGAAAGTCTTGTTTTTGCGATCCATGGATATACTTTTTCTCCCGGAAGATGGCCGCCTTCACCCGGCTTTGCTCCCTGCGCCATCTTGATCTGAATCTCCTCGGCGCTGACCAGATATTTGCTTGTCACACCGAAACGTCCGCTGGCCACCTGCTTGATGGCGGAGCAGCGGTCTCTGCCAGTGCCTTTGCTTGCCAGACGTTCCTCGCTCTCACCGCCTTCACCGGAGTTGGAGCGTCCATGGAGACGATTCATGGCAATCGCCAGAGTTTCATGGGCTTCCTGAGAAATGGAACCATAGGACATAGCTCCCGTTTTAAACCGGGTAACGATGGAATCCACACTCTCCACTTCATCAATGGAAATGCCTTTCTTTGGATATTTAAAGTCAATGAGACTGCGCAATGTATTGGTACGTTCCTCGGTGTCAATGAGATCTGTATACTGCTTAAACATCTCATAATCGCCCCGTTTGGTCGACTCCTGCAGCAGATGTATCGTCTGAGGATTGTACAAATGCTCCTCTGCACCGCTGCGCATTTTATGTCTTCCTTTGCTGGAAAGGGTAAGATCACATTTCAGTTCCAGAGGATCAAACGCTTTTGCGTGAAGCAGCTCCACCTCTTTTTGAATATCATCAATGGTGATACCTCCAATGCGGCTTACGGTGTTTGCAAAATATTTGTCAATAACAGATTTATCAATACCGATCGCCTCAAAAATGCGTGCGCCCAGGTAAGACTGAATGGTGGAAATACCCATTTTTGCCGCAATTTTTATGATCCCGTGAATAACTGCTGCATTGTAATCATCCACTGCCGCGTAATAATCTTTATCCAGCATTCTGTCATCAATGAGCTGGCGAATCGACTCATGAGCCAGATACGGGTTGATAGCACTGGCGCCATAACCAAGCAGCACTGCAAAATGGTGTACCTCCCTTGGCTCGCCGCTCTCCAGTATAATGGAAAGAGAGGTTCTCTTCTTAGTGCGGACCAGATGCTGATTCAAAGCGGATACTGCCAGCAGAGACGGAATCGGCACATGGAACTCGTCCAGCCCCCTATCTGTCAAAATCAGAATGTTTGCTCCCTCTTTGTGAGCGTGATCTGCTTCCACAAACAATTTCTCAATCGCTTTTTCTAAAGAAGTGTTTCTATAATAAGTAATCGGAATTTCAGCGACCTTAAACCCTTCCTTTTTCATATTTTTAATCTTTAAAAGATCTGTGCTTGTAAGGATCGGATTATTCACCTTTAAGATCTGACAGTTCTCCTTTTTCTCTTCCAGCAAATTTCCTGCCTTACCCAAATATACGGTGGTAGATGTCACTACCTCCTCACGGATCGAGTCGATAGGCGGATTGGTGACCTGCGCAAACAGTTGTTTAAAATAGTTAAACAAAGGCTGATGTTCCTTTGACAATACCGGAATCGGAATATCGATACCCATGGCTCCGGTGGATTCTCCGCCATTCTGCGCCATCGGCAGGATGGATGTACGCAATTCCTCATAAGTATATCCAAATGCCTTCTGCATCTGCGGAAGCTCCTCTTTTCCGTATTTTGGTACGCGGACATTTGGGATCTTCAAATTCTTTAATTCCACGATGTGACCGTCCAGCCACTCACCATAAGGCTGTTTTGCCGCATAGCTCTCTTTTAGCTGGTCGTCATCCACAACCACACCTTTTACGGTATCCACCAACAGCATTTTTCCCGGACGCAGTCTGTCTTTCACAACGATATGCGTGGGATCTACATCCAGCACGCCAACCTCGGAAGAAAGCACAAGAATGTCGTCATCTGTGATATAATAGCGGGAGGGGCGCAGTCCGTTACGGTCCAGAACCGCTCCCATTTTATCTCCGTCAGAAAACAAAATAGATGCAGGGCCATCCCATGGTTCCATCATCGTCGCATAATACTGATAAAAATCACGTTTTTTCTGGGACATCAGTTTGTTATTTGCCCATGGCTCCGGAATCATCGTCATAATTGCCAGAGGCATTTCCATACCGCTCATAACAAAAAACTCAAGAGCATTATCAAGCTGTGCGGAATCAGAGCCGTTTGTGTTTACCACCGGAAGGATTTTCTGAAAATGCTGTTTCAGATAATCGGATTCCATGGTCTCCTCTCGGGACAGCATTTTATCCGCATTTCCGTGAATGGTGTTGATCTCACCGTTATGTACGATGAAACGGTTCGGATGCGCGCGCTCCCAGCTTGGATTTGTATTGGTACTGAAACGGGAATGTACCAGTGCAATGGCAGACTCATAATCTTTATCCTGCAAATCCGCAAAAAACCGTCTCAGATCCTCCACCAGAAACATTCCTTTGTATACGATGGTTCTGCCGGAAAGGGAACATACATAAGTATAATCATTGCTCTGCTCGAACACCCGGCGCACAATGTAAAGCGCCCGATCAAAATCCAGTCCCTTTGCCACATGCTTCGGCCGTTTTACAAATCCCTGGACGATATAAGGCATACAATCCACCGCCTTCTGCCCGAGAACACCGGGATCTACAGGAACATCCCGCCATCCCAAAAATTCCAGGCCCTCTTTTTTCACGATCACTTCAAACAGTTTTTTTGCAGCATTGCGTTTCAGTTCATCTTGGGGCAGAAAGAACATACCGACACCGTAGTCACGCTCTCCTCCCAGATTTACTCCCTGATCTTTCATGACCTTCGAGAAAAATTTGTGTGATACCTGAAGCAGAATACCGACACCGTCTCCCGTTTTTCCATCCGCATCTTTTCCTGCTCTGTGTTTTAAGTTCTCAACAATTTTCAGGGCGTCTTCCACGGTCTTGTGGGTTTTGATACCCTTGATATTTACTACAGCACCGATACCACAGTTGTCATGTTCAAAACTGGGATCGTATAAACCCATCGGTCTTGCATTACTTTCATTCATGGTCCATTCCTCCATTTTGTAATAAAAAAAAGAGAGACTTCGGGCGCATCTTCGACGCCTTTGTCTCTCTGCGGATTACTATAACTCATTTTTTTACTGTTGTAAACCCCCAATTTTTGTTAAATTGTCAGATTATTTGTTAATTATGCATTTTATTATATATTATCAGATTATTTATTAAATTTTCTATTTTGTAAACACTTTTTTATAAGATTTCTTCTTTTTCTGTTCATCACTTCATTCTAAAAAAACACATCTTTTACAACTGTTTTTTGCTTTTCATTTACAGCACAATATGTTACACTTTCGATAACTACTTAAACCATAAACTAATTACCATGAATGTACGATAGGAATCTTCACCGGAGCTTCCTTTCGCATGCTTGGCAACCGAAAGGAACAGATACATATGAAATATTCAACCTTTTTTATTTATGCAATGGAAATCATCGGAACGGTTGCTTTTGCCAGCTCAGGTGCTTTGATGGCAATTCGCAAGAAGCTGGATCTGTTCGGCGTGCTTGTGCTCGGCGTAGTGACTGCCTGTGGCGGAGGTCTGATTCGCGATGTCATTTTAAATGTTCACCCGCCAAAAGTCTTTCAGACCATGGATTATGCCCTGGCAGCAGTCATTACCTCCTTTGTTCTCTTTCTTATCATTTATTTCAGACGTTCTCTTTTGAACAAGATGACTTCACAGAGTACGTTTGACCGTGTGATGATGACATTGGATGCTATCGGTCTTGGCATCTTTACGGTAAGCGGAATCCAGACAACCATCGATATATCCTTCGGCGAGCGTACCTTTCTCATGCTTTTTGTCGGCGTGATCACCGGATGCGGCGGAGGACTGCTTCGGGATATCATGGTAAAAGAAATGCCTTACATCTTTGTAAAGCATGTGTATGCCTGCGCTTCTCTGGCAGGTGGAATACTCTATATCATTCTGCTGGGTGTGCTGCCCTCCACTGCTAATATTATTATCAGTGCGGCTTCGGTTATAGTAATCCGGTTATTGGCGGCGCATTTCAAATGGAATCTGCCTCGTATTTCTTAAATTCCGTTTTATCGGAAGATATTTTTTATTTAACGTATTTTTTCAAACTGATAATTGCATTTTTTGTTCACATCTGTTATATTGAATGCAGGCATTTAATTTCTATTTTTCTATTAACATTCGTTAATCTGCAATTCTTACGCTGCTGCGTGACTTTGAAATTCTTATGCCGGAAATCTTTTAAAATCATATCAAATATGTTAGTATGAAAGGAGAAATCATTGAACAAACAACAAATGAAGGATATTCCCCTGCTGGCATGGAATGAGTCTGAAAAGGAATTCCGTATTTCACCGCTGATGCGTTCCATCCGGATGGATATCGTCAGCTTTGACGCCGAGGGCAATGTGTATGATACGGAAATGCAGGGAGAACGCAAATCCGACCTTCCCAAAAGAAGCCGGTATTATCAGGCTCTTCTGGATACGGGACTGTTGGAGCCTGGTATTCAGAACTACAACGAGTTAAACGATACCTTCATCATTTTTATCATGCCTTTTGATCTGTTCGGATTTGGAAAGTACCGGTATACCTTTACTTCCAAATGTGAGGAAGTACCTGATTTGCAGCTTCCGGACGGTACTACCAGAATCTTTCTGAACACACGGGGAAGAAATGAAGATGAGGTATCGAAGGAACTGGTTGATTTTCTTCATTATCTGGAACATACTACAGATGAAAATGCTGATGGATCAGACAGTGAACGTATCAGGCAGATCCACAGGCAGGTTCGCAAGGTAAAGCAAAGTGAGGAAATAGGTATGCGATATTTACGTGAATTGGAAGAAAAAATGGAAGCAAAACAAGAGGGTATTGAACAGGGCAAATTTTTATATCTGATCTCACAGGTGCAAAAAAAGATTGCCCGGGGAAAAACACTGGAAACCTCTGCCGATGAGCTGGAAATAGAGGTCAGTGAACTGGAGCCGGTTTATCAGGCGGTACAGCAAAACCCGGATAAATCTGCCGAAGATATTCTGGAGCTTCTGGACATCCCGACAGACTAAGAGGGATATATGTCATCCTTTTAATTCTACCCTGATATCCGTTGTATCATGGACATAGACTGCCTGCAGGAAGGAATCTGCCATTTCTTTCGTCAGGCA
>CAYRZL010000037.1:0-13713 GCA_964428795.1 uncultured Lachnospiraceae bacterium
TCCGAAAAACAGGTAGGTTTCGCATCGATCAACATCTGCATGGCGAAATCCATACCAAACTCCGGGATTCCAAGTGCCCCCAGAGGTGTACCCATGATATCATCCGGGGTAAGCCCCAGAGCCTCCGTTCCCTTAAACAGAGACATGACTTCTTTGGAATCCAGCGGAATGGTCTGAGGATCCACCCCCGTCAGATCCTGCAGCATACGGATCATGGTCGGATCATCATGTCCCAGTATATCCAGCTTCAACAGGTTGTGATCGATGGAATGATAATCAAAATGTGTGGTAATAATGTCCGTTGTCATATCGTTTGCCGGATGCTGTACCGGGGTGAAGGAATAGATTTCTTCACCGAGAGGCAGTACGATGATACCGCCCGGATGCTGTCCGGTGGTACGTCTGACGCCAACGCATCCCTCCACAATACGCTCTATCTCACATTTCCGTTTATGGACGCCATGTTCTTCATAATAATTTTTTACATAACCAAAGGCTGTCTTTTCTGCAAGTGTACCGATGGTTCCCGCCCGGAAGGTCTGACCGTCTCCAAAGATAACCTCCGTATATTTATGGGCTTTTCCCTGGTAATCACCGGAAAAGTTCAGATCGATATCCGGCTCTTTATTTCCCTTAAATCCAAGGAAGGTCTCAAAGGGAATATCATGTCCTTCTTTAAAAAGAGGCGTTCCGCATTTTGGACAGGTCTGATCCGGCATATCACAGCCGGAATAACCGGAATAGCTTTTTACCAGCTCCGAATCAAAATCCACATAGTGACAATTTGGACAGATATAATGTGCCTGCAGCGGATTTACTTCTGTGATACCTGCCATCGTTGCCACGAAGGAAGAACCAACCGAGCCACGGGAACCGACCAGATAGCCATCCTCATTTGACTTCCACACCAGCTTCTGGGCAATAATATACATAACCGCAAATCCATTGGAAATAATGGAGTTCAGCTCACGCTCCAGCCGCTCCACCACAATAGGAGGCAGCTCTTCCCCGTATATTTCATGTGCCTTTGTATAGCAGATATTCCGCAGGGTCTGATCAGAATTTTCAATAACCGGAGGGCACTTGTCCGGACGCACCGGCTCAATGCGCTCACACATATCCGCAATTTTATTTGTATTTGTAATAACGATCTCTTCTGCCTTTTCCGCCCCCAGATACATAAATTCATCCAGCATCTCCTGGGTGGTCCGCAGGAACAGAGGCGCCTGCTCGTCCGCATCCTTAAAGCCCTTTCCTGCCATAATGATACGCCGATACACCTCATCCTCTGGATCCAGAAAATGTACGTCACATGTAGCGACAACAGGTTTATTAAACTGTTCTCCCAGCTCCACGATGCGACGGTTCAGATCTTTTAAGTCCTTCTCCGAGTTCACCGGAGTGCTCTCCGAGGGAATCATAAACGCATTGTTTCCAAGGGGCTGAATCTCCAGATAGTCATAAAATTTCACCAATCTGGCAATCTCCTCATCAGGGCGGCCGTTTAACACCGCCTGAAACAGCTCTCCCGCTTCACAGGCGGAACCAAGAATCAACCCTTCTCTGTATTTTACGAGTTCACTCTTCGGTATACGGGGTCTGCGGCTGTAATATTGCAGATGAGAATAAGACACCAGACGATACAGATTGATACGTCCCACATCATTTTTTGCCAGAATGATGGCGTGATAGGTATTCATTTTCTTGATCGTCTCAGGTGAATGACTGTCCAGTTCATTCATCTCATCGGTATTTTCCACGCCCCGCTCCCGAAGCATTTCAATAAACTTAATAAAAATCTCTGCGGTACAGCCGGCATCATCCACCGCTCTGTGATGATTATTCAACCGTACATTCAGAGCTTTTGCCACCGTATCCAGCTTGAAACGATTCAGATTCGGCAGCAGAATACGTGCCAGCGCCACCGTATCTACCACTGTTTTCTCGCAGGGAAGCCCCAGTGTATCACAATTTGCCTTCACAAAGCTCATATCAAAATCCGCATTGTGGGCAACCATTACAGCATGCTCACAAAACTCCATAAACTGAGGCAGGATCTCCTCTATCCCCGGTGCTGACAGCACCATATCATCATTGATCCCCGTCAGTTTTTCTATCTCATAAGGAATGGGCACCCTTGGATTGACAAAGGTGCTGAACCGGTCTGTGATCTTTCCCTGTTCCACCTTTACCGCACCGATCTCAATGATCTGATTTTTTACCGGCGAAAACCCGGTGGTCTCCAGATCAAACACCACATAGGTGTCCATAAGGCTCTGCCCTCCGGCATGATCCACCACATTTTTCAGATCATCCACAAGATAAGCCTCCACGCCATAAATAACTTTGAAATCGTCGTCTTTGGAGACAGCGTGATTGGCGATAGGAAATGCCTGGACTGCTCCGTGATCGGTGATCGCCAGCGCCTTATGTCCCCAGCTTTTTGCACGTTTAATGATATCCGACACATCGGACACGCCATCCATATCGCTCATCTTTGTATGACAATGCAATTCCACCCGCTTTTGGGGACTGTTGTCCACTCTGCCGGAAGTGAAATTACTGATTTTTTTCATACCCACGACGGAGCCGATGGTCAGCTCTCCATCAAAACGGTCAATGGTGGTAATACCTTTGATCTTTAAAAAAGCTCCCTTTTTCACCGCTTCGAGAACCTCCGGAAGCTGCTCGTTGCGGACAAACATTTTGATCATAATGGTGTCTGTAAAATCCGTAACCGCAAACATGACGATGCTTTTCTCGTTTCGTATCTCTCTGGTTTCCAGACTTAAAATCTGTCCCCGGATAACCACCTCACCTATCTCACCCATGATGGTCTCGATCTTAATTGGCTCTTCCTCAAAATCTCTGCCATATACCACATCCGGATTATCAGACTTTTTATAGCCGCCGAAGCCGCCTCTGCGAAATTCGCCGGAATTTTTCTGTCCTTTTGCATAAAAGGCTTTCTTTCCCTCTCCTGATGCTCCGTCTTTTACAGGCATTTCCTTTGCAGTCTGTTTCCGAGCTGCCTGGTGAGACATTGTTTTTCCTTCCGCTCCACTTTGCCCGGCAGCATCCTCCTCACCCAGGAAACGATCCTGCCCCTGTTTACCGATGGCGGACTGACGTACGATGCTCGCCACCTCGTTTGCCAGCTGGATATTAGCATTTTTCAGATGCCTGGACTGTTCTTTTTCATAATAATCCATATGTATCCGTACACTCAGACCACAACGCTCATTGAAGATTTTTTCCAGAATGTGATAGATCTCATCTTCCTTCTGATGGGCGAGAACAGAGTCCTCCAGTTCGATCCGAAGCATCGATTGTTCTGCCACTTCGGTTTTCGCATTTTTCAGCAGGCTGAATACCAGAAAGCTGTAGCAGCGAAATTCATAGAGGATACTGCGCCAGTAGGTATCCATGAGATTTTTCAGCGTATACTGCTCAGACAACTCAAATTTTTCCTGAATACGGATCGTCATCTGCGTTTTTGGAAACAACTGCTTTTTGATCTCACGCTCCACAGCGTAAATTTCTTTTTTGTGAATCAGATGCGTGCTAAAAAGGCAGATACATAGCGAGTCCTTCTGACTCGTGGTAACCACCTTTCTGATCTCTACCTCGGAAAACAACTGCTCCTGTTCCTCATTCAATTTTAACCTGGGAAATACATCCCGAAACAGTTTTCCAGTACTACTCATTCCAATGCAACAATTCCTCTCTAAGTGCTGAAAGAAGCTGGTCCTCCGGCATCTTTCGTATAATTTTTCCTTTTTTGATCAACAAACCTTCACCGATTCCTCCGGCAATACCGATATCCGCTTCCTTTGCCTCACCGGGTCCGTTTACCACGCAGCCCATAACAGCCACTTTAATGTCAAGCGGAATATCCGCCACCATATTTTCAACCCGGTTTGCCAGACCGATGAGATCGATCCGGGTTCGTCCGCAGGTGGGGCAGGATACGATCTCAATACCGCCCTTTCTCAGTCCCAGCGTGCGCAGGATCAGCTTTGCCGATTTGATCTCCTCCAAAGGATCCCCGGTGAGAGACACGCGGATGGTATCTCCGATACCCTGTGATAAGATCAGGCTTAAACCACAGGCGGATTTGATATTTCCACTGATGATCGTCCCTGCCTCCGTGATTCCCACATGAAGCGGATGATCCGTCTGTTTTGAGATCAGCTCATGGGCCTTTACACACATAAGTACATCCGAGGACTTGATGCTGATGACCAGATTGTCATAACCAAGATCCTCAATGATCTTTACCTTATCCAGTGCACTCTCCACAATACCTTCCGCAGTGACACCGTGATATTTCTCCACCAGCTCCTTTTCCAGAGAACCGCTGTTTACGCCTACGCGGATCGGAATATTTCTCTCCTTTGCCGCATCCACCACAGCTTTGATCTTTTCCGCGGAGCCGATGTTGCCCGGGTTGATCCGGATTTTATCTGCGCCATATTCCATTGCCCCGATGGCAAGCCGATAATCAAAATGGATGTCTGCCACCAACGGAATGGAAATCTGTTTTTTAATCTCTTTTAATGCAGCAGCAGCCTCCATGGTTGGAACTGCACAACGGATAATGTCGCAGCCCGCCGCCTGCAGTGCCTGAATCTGCGCCACAGTAGATGCCACATCCTCTGTCTTTGTATTTGTCATAGACTGGATCAATATGGGATTCCCCCCGCCGATGACCCTGTCTCCGATTTTCACTGTCTTTGTCATAGTTTTTCCCTCTCAGCAGCTATTTACAGCTCACAAATGATCCATATGCCATTCACCATGCGGCTATCCCTAGATCAACAACTTGCGCACATCATTGAAAAGCACTAACACCATAATGACGATCAAAATCATAAAACCAATAAAATGAACCATGCCCTCTTTATCTTCATTCATCTTTTTGCGCCGAATACTCTCGACGATCAAAAACAACAATCTGCCTCCATCCAATGCAGGAATGGGCAACAGATTCATCACGCCAAGATTTGCCGACAATAAAATGGCAATATTCAGCATATTGATAAACACATAAAAATATCCATCCTCCATACTTTGATCATAAGTATCTCCAATGGTCTTTACGATACCAACAGGTCCCGACAGCTCATTTGGACTGACACGCCCTAAAACAAGCATTTTCAGGCTCTGGATCGTCGTCTCGATCCAGTATTTTACCGTATAAGCGCTGTATTCTATCGTCTCAAGAGCCCCCGTGCGCTCATACCCTCCGCTTCCGTAAAAGCCCATCAGGTATCTGCCGCTCTCCTCATCATAGGTCAGCTCCAACTGGTCCTCATAGGTCGCCCCATCCCTCTCATACACGATATCTATGGCAGTTTCATCCGGATGAAAATAGGTATAATTTGTTACCTCCCGGTAAAAATAAACCCGCTTACCTCCAAGCTTTACGATGGTATCCCCTGCCTGCATCCCGATTGCCTCTGCGGAATATCCCGGCATCACATCATAAATCTGAGGTTTGTCGTATCCGATACAGCCTACCAGCACCAATGCCATCAAAAAAGCCAGTATAAAATTAAAAACCGGACCTGCCGCCACCACACTGATCCGTGCCAATACTGATTTATTTCCAAACGCTCTTTTATCCTGGCTCTCGCCATCCTCACCTTCCATAACGCAGGCTCCCCCGAAAGGAAGCAGCTTCAGAGAATATTTTGTTTCCCCCCGGGTAAATCCCACAATCGTAGGCCCCAGTCCAAGACAAAATTCATTGACACGAATCTTATTTCCCTTTGCCAGCAGAAAATGTCCCCACTCATGGAACATAATGATTCCGCTGAATATCAAAATTGCTATGATAAATTTCAACCTACCACCTGCCTTCTATATACTCATAAGCAGACGCTTCTGTCGCGAGTATTTCCTCCACAGAAGGATGGTCAATGTATTTGCACTGCTCCATACATTCACCGATGATCTCGGGAATCTGCAGAAATGCAATCTCCCGATTCAAAAATTTTGCCACTGCACGCTCATTGGCCGCATTAAATGCAGTAGGCATATTTCCGCCAATCTCCATGGCACGGATTGCCAGTCTCAGTCCTTCAAAGGTATCCATATCCGGCTCCTCAAAAGTTAGCGATTTCAATGCAAACAGATTCAAACGCTCACCGGATAAGGTTCTGCGTTTCGGATAATAAAGCGCATACTGAATGGGCAGACGCATATCCGGTGTTCCAAGCTGGGCGATCACCGCCCCGTCCTCATATTCCACCGCTGAATGGATCACACTCTGCGGATGAACCACTACCTGAATACGGTCAAGCTCCACCCCAAACAGCCATTTTGCCTCCATAACCTCCAAACCTTTGTTTACCAACGTAGCAGAATCAATGGTGATTTTTCTTCCCATGGACCAATTCGGATGCTTCAGGGCATCCTCCACCTGCATGGTCTTTAATTCCTCTCTTGTCTTTCCGCGGAAAGGTCCCCCGGAAGCGGTCAGAAGTATCTTACTAATCTTATTTTGCCGCTCTCCGTTTAATGACTGAAAAATGGCACTGTGCTCACTGTCCACCGGTAAAATGGACACGCCGCATTTTTCTGCCAGCGGCATGATAAGATGTCCCGCAGTAACCAGCGTCTCTTTATTTGCCAGAGCTATATTCTTCCCCGCTTTGATAGCGGCAATCGTCGGCTGGATACCCAGCATCCCCACAATAGCAGTTACCAGAATCTCTGTCTCCGGCTGCACTGCCACTTCCATAAGACCATCCATTCCCGATACGATCTTAACATCCAGATCGGAAATGCGCACCCGAAGCTCCTTTGCGTCCTCTTCGCTCCAAAGGGCTGCCAGCCTGGGACGAAACTCCCTGATCTGTGCCTCCAGCATCTTTATATTTTTACCTGCTGCCAGTGCGGTCACCTGCAAATCCCCCTGCTCCCGCACAACATCCAGTGTCTGTGTACCAATGGATCCGGTAGAACCCAGAATTGCTATCTGTTTCATTTATTCTCACTCCTGATTAAATAAGATACATGGTCAGAAAAAAGATGATCGGTGCAGTAAAGATCACACTGTCAAACCGATCCAGAATACCTCCATGTCCCGGTATGAGTTTTCCATAATCTTTGATCTCAAAGTTACGCTTGATAGCAGAAGCTGCCAGATCTCCCACCATGGAGATCAATGCACCTGCCCCGCAGATCACCGCCATCAGCGCGATCATCCGCCCGTCTGCATGCATGGGATTTCTGAAGATCAGACCGAAGACCACTGCCAGAACAGCCGCTCCGACCACGCCTCCTACAGCTCCCTCCACTGATTTCTTCGGGCTTAACACCGGCGCCATCTTGTGCTTTCCTATGAGCATACCTACGCAGTACGCGCAGGTATCGCAGCCCCAGGAGCATAAAAAGATCAGCCACACCAGATATCTGCCTCCATCCACCAGCATTCTCGTCTGCCAAATACAGGAAAGCATCACTGCCACATAGAATACCCCGAAAAACGCTGCCATAATCTGATTTGCCTTATATTTTGGATAAGTAAACACATAAGCGCACATACAGCAGATGATCAATGCCATCACCAATATCATAATATCCGGCAGAAAATGCAGCCCCAGATTCAGATAAAACACGATCGCAGCCGCATATCCCACAATCGCCGGAACGCCCTTTTCAATTCCAACCACACGGTACAGCTCATACATGCCGATCAGAGAAATAATCCCCAACACGGTCAGAAGGAGCCAGCCCCCTGTATGAATAAATAAAATAGCCAGAATCACCAACACGATTCCGCTGATCAATCTCGTCTTAAACATCTCATCCTCCCACTTTATACGTCCCTGCTATTCTGACAATCCGCCGAAACGTCTGTCTCTGCCATTAAAAGCCTCCACTGCCTTTATCAGCTCTGCCTTGTCAAAGTCGGGCCATGGTACGTCTGTAAAATAAAATTCACTGTAGGCAAACTGCCACAGCAGATAATTGGACAATCTCTGCTCACCGCTGGTACGAATCATCAGATCCGGGTCCGGAATCTCTGCGGTATCCAGATAAGAAGCAAATTTTGCCTCGGTAAGCTCCTCCAATTCAAATCTGCCCTCCCGGTACTCTGTCAACATCCGTTTCATGCCCCGCAGCATCTCATCCCTGCTGCCATAATTGATGGCAATCTGAAATTGCAGACCCGTATTGCCCTCGGTCAGCGTCTCCAGATCATAAATGTACTGCTGGATATCCTCGCTCAGTCCCTGCTTATCTCCGATGATACGCATCCGCATATTATTATCCATGGCTTTCTTTCCAATGGTTTTCAAATATTGTTTCATGAGAAGCATCAGTGCTTTTACCTCAGCTGAAGGGCGGTTCCAGTTTTCCGTGGAAAACGCATATACCGTCAGATATTTGATTCCCAGCGCATCCGCATCCATACAGATCTGCTCTACATTTTTTGCCCCCTGCACATGTCCGTAATTGCGGGGCATACCCTTAGCCTTTGCCCAGCGTCCGTTTCCGTCCATAATAATAGCTACATGCTGTGGGATTTTCAACTTTTCTGTCTCAGACATTTGTTCTCTCCTAAACACCACACTAGGGGACATACCCATGTACGTCCCCCCAGTTTTATTGAATTCGTTTTCTGTTTATACTGTCATGATCTCTTTGGATTTCTCATCTACAGCTTTGTCGATCTCCGCAATATACTTGTCCGTCATTTTCTGAACCTTTCCTTCCATTGCCTTGATCTCATCCTCGGAAATATCCTCTGCCTTACCTGCTTTCTTCAGCATATCATTGGCATCCCGACGGATATTACGAACTGCAACCTTCGCCTGCTCTCCTTTTTTCTTTACGTCCTTTGCAAGACTCTTTCTGCGCTCCTCGGTAAGCTCCGGGAATACCAGTCGGATACACTTTCCATCGTTTGTCGGATTGATACCGAGATCGGACATATTGATGGCTTTCTCGATCTCTTTTACCATCTTTGCTTCCCATGGCTGGATCAGGATCATACGAGCCTCCGGAACAGATACGTTTGCCACCTGCTGAATGGCTGTCGGTGTTCCATAATAATCCACTCTGATCTGATCCAATACATGCGGATTTGCACGTCCTGCACGGATGGAACCAAACTCTCTCAACAGATTGTCATAAGATTTCTGCATTTTTTCATCATACTGTTTTATTCTCTCGTCCATATAATAAACCTCCAGATTTTATTTTAGGTGAAACGTTTTTGTCTCCGATATTTTTCTTTATTATTTAAATGGTTACTTTCGTACCGTTAAACTCACCGCTCATCGCCTTCACAATACTGTTTTCCTCATTCAGACCAAATACATACATGGGCATCTTATTTTCCATGCACATAATGGATGCTGTCAGGTCAACTACCGCAAGCTGTTTGTCGATTACCTGTTGAATGGTGACGCTGTCATACCGCTTTGCATCCGGATTGGTCTTCGGATCACTGTCATACACGCCGTCTACCGCTTTTGCCAGCAGGATCACCTCTGCTTCGATCTCGATAGCCCGAAGTACGGTAGCCGTGTCGGTAGAGAAATAAGGATGTCCTGTTCCGCCTGCAAAAAATACGACTTTTCCATGCTTAAATGCTGCATTCGCAGCATCTTTTGAAAACAAAGTGGAAAAAGAACCGCACACAAAAGGCGTCATCACCGCTGTCCTCATTCCCACGGAACGGAAAATCTCAGATACATAAATGCAATTCATCACAGTGGCAAGCATACCGATCTGGTCTGCCTTTGTCCGGTCAATGGTCTCGCTGGTACGTCCACGCCAGAAGTTACCTCCGCCAATCACAATTCCAACTTCAACACCCGCATCTATCAACTGTTTTACCTGATTTGCAACAACTGTAACTGTGGGTTCATCAAATCCGGTCTTTTTGTCACCGGCAAGAGCTTCTCCGCTTAATTTCAGTAATACTCTCTTCATGAAAATCCTCCCATCTGTTCGCTTTGGTTTATGTTACCACATTTTTATAAAAAAGGCTATGTGAAAATATCTTTTTTTCAATTACATCTGTCTTTTTTAAGTCAAATCCTTACGGAAGTATAAAAAATTTGGAAATAATATAGTAAAAAAAGAAAAGATTTTATGAATTTTCCCACAAATCCAAAGAAAAATGGTATTATGTCCACATAGGCAGAAGTTTATTTCGTACTAACAATGCCTCAAGTTGTCATAGGAGGAATCTAATCGTGAGTAAAAACAGGAAAAAACAGAAAAAGAAAAAAAGACGCTTGATACTTCCGATTATTTTTATCGTACTGCTTATACTGATCATAGGCGTTTTTTTTGGAGGCAACTATTATCTGGAGAAAAAAACAGGCAGTTCTTTAAAGGAATTTATGTCCAATGCAAAAGAAATCGTAGATGCCAGTGACAAGAATATTTTCATGCCCAACAATACTTCCTACATTTACAGTAACGACGGTACCGAACTGATCAGCCTGAATGAAGATGTGGAACAGAGTTATCTCTCTTATGACGAGATCCCTGAAAATGTCATCAATGCATTTATAGCCGTGGAGGACCGTACCTTCTGGGAAAACAATGGTATTGACATGAAAGGTATCCTGCGCGTATGTCTCAATTATATACGAACCC
Source organism: uncultured Lachnospiraceae bacterium (assembly GCA_964428795.1). Lineage (GTDB taxonomy): Bacteria > Bacillota > Clostridia > Lachnospirales > Lachnospiraceae > CAYRZL01. The sequence goes on from CAYRZL010000037.1 coordinate 10,630, forward strand.
GTGGCGAAGTGGCTCAGGGAGCCAGCACCATCACGCAGCAGCTCGCCCGTACGATTTTTTTAACTCAGGATAAGAACATTACCCGGAAGATCAATGAGATTTTTATCGCTTTGGAACTGACGAAAAAATACAGCAAAGAAGAAATCATGGAATTTTATGTTAATAACTGTTGTTTTGCCAACGGAATTTACGGAATAGAGGATGCTTCTTTGAAATATTTTGACAAACCCGCTTCGGAACTGACTTTGTCAGAAGCCGCATATCTGTGCGCCATTCCGAACAGACCGGAATACTATAATCCTTACAACGATCCGAATAACGCCATCAAACGCCGGGACAAAATCCTGGATGATATGGCAGAATGCGGTTTTATCTCAGAAAGTGAATGCCTGGAGGCAAAGGATGCCTTTGTCACGGTAAAGAAAAAGGTGGAGGAATACCATTTTTATAATTATGAAACCACCTATGCAATGCAATGTGCGGAAGAATATCTGATGTCTCTTTCCGGCTTTGAGTTCCAGTATCATTTTGACACTGTGGCAGAATACGAAGAATATCAGACACTCTATGCAGAAGCAAAGGCACAGGCTGAACATGAGTTAAAAACCGGCGGATACACCATCACAACCTCCATTGATCTGGATACGCAATCAAAGCTTCAGGATATCCTGAATGAAGAACTATCCTTCAACAGTGATGCAGACTCCAGCGGCATATATAACTTGCAGGGCGCCATCACTGTCATTGATAATGAAACGGGAAAGGTCATTGCAGCTATCGGCGGCCGGGAACAGGAAGAAACGGAAGGTGTCAGGGGGCTGAACCGGGTATTCCAGACCCAGAGACAACCCGGAAGCTGTATCAAACCGATAGCAGTATATGCACCCGCCCTGGACTCGGGTGACTATACGCCAACGTCCAGATTGAAGGATATTGATGTACAAAAAGCTTATGAAGAACCGGATCAGATAGATTCTATGTGGGGCACATCCTATCGCCTGCGCAATGCAGTTGAGAAAAGCCGAAACGGTTGTGCTATCTTCCTGTTTTCTGCATTGAAACCATCCTTCGGGCTCTCCTATCTGGAAGAAATGGAGTTTTCACATATCGTGAAAGAAAGTGATTACAATCTGAGCAGTGCCCTTGGCGGACTTACTTATGGAACCAACACCGAGGAAATGGCAAATGCCTATTATACGCTTGTAAACCACGGTGTATATCAGAAAGCAGACTGTATCGTTTCTATTCTTGATATTGACGGAAATGAAATCTATGAGCCTGCTGATGAAAAACAAGTATATGATACTACCGCTGCCGATGCAATGGTAGATATTTTAAAAGGCGTCATCACGGAAGGAACCGCCAGTAAAATGAACTGGTATGACAGCACAGAGACGGAGGCGGCCGGAAAAACAGGAACAACCAACGGTGAAGAAAATCAGAGCAACTCCAAGGACGGATGGTTCTGCGGTTTTACTCCTTATTACACCATCTCCGTCTGGGTTGGAAATGATGATAATACGATCGTAAACGGTCTGAGCGGAAGCAGCTACCCTGCCTCCATCTGGCAGAGATGTATGAAATATCTGATCCAGTTTAAACCAGCTGCGGCATTTGAACTGGATGACACCCTGATCAATTCAAAAACGACTTATACTTATGAGCCAAAGGAAGAAAGTAAAAAAGAGACGGAAGAAGAAACCGAAAAAGAAACCGAAGAAGAAACCGAAGAAGAACAGGATCCGGATACACCAGATCCCGCAAATCCGGATCAGACAACTACTGAGTCCGGCACAGATACTACAGTTCCCGGCAGCGCGGATCCCGGAACAACTGAACCGGAAACGTCGACAACACCAAATGAACCGGATACATCGGACACGACACAGTCAGAACCGGACACACAGGATCAGCCGCTATCAGAACCGGACACACAGGATCAGTCTGAACAGGATCCCGCTGCTGCCTCGGAAACATAAAAACATAAAGATATCAGGAAATACAGTTTAATTTCTTACAGCATGAAACAAGGCTGCTCAGGAGTAAGTATAGACATAATACTTTAACGCCTCAGCAGCCTCTATTTCATCCGGTCCCTCCACAACCACATGCACTTCATCTCCGTATCTTGCGCGAAGGCACAGTAGCTCTAAAATATGTCTCCCGTTTACAACTCTGCTGCCAAAGTGCAGCGTCACCGCACTCTCATATTGCAGAGCACAACGTATAAAATGCCCCGCCGGACGCACATGAAATCCAATTGGATCTGTCACTTCAAAAGAAAATATTATCATGTCAAGTAGTATATCCCGAATGTCTCACTTTTATCATATGATACCAAACCTTGTATTTCATTTTTTGATACCAGACACCTGTTTTTGTCCATTGTCCTGAATGATCCCTCTCCACCGCCGTCACTGCTGCCAGTATCATCTCCGGTTCAAACCAACCGTCCGTAAACAAATTGGAATCCCCGCCAATCAAATATTTTCCGTCTCTTTTTTTTAATATCCGGTGCAATAAATATGGAGAGGCCCCGTTTTTTACCAGAACAATATCTCCGATACGATACTGATCCTTTTTCTGCAATGCCACCCGATCGGTCTTATCCTGCAGCCAGGGCTGCATACTGTTTCCAGCTACCGGCAATGTCACCGTGCGTCCTCTGTTTAAGAATCTCTCAAGTACACATAAAAAAACATCTGTTTCAACCAGCACATCTGCCCTCCTCATATACATTTTAAAGCAGCATATCAGTAAATACGATTTTATGTTAGCACAGAAAAATCCAAAAAGTATATGCCTTTCCGACAAATTGATTCGTTTCTGAATACCTGTCGGCAGGAAACTTGCTCTGTCGACATAATTTGAATTTTTTCAAAATCTGCTTACTTTTCACGTTTCTTTGTAGTAGCGTTTTTTATTTTCCTATCCTCTTTAATTCCCCTTTTTTCAATCGAAATACCACGTCTTCCTGTTTTGCAAGATCATTGGAATGTGTCACGACGACCACACACTTATTCATTTTGTGCGCACACTCTTTTAAAACTACTGTGATCTGCGCTGCAGTATCTTCATCAAGAT
>CAYRZL010000037.1:13813-15632 GCA_964428795.1 uncultured Lachnospiraceae bacterium
TGCGCACACTCTTTTAAAACTACTGTGATCTGCGCTGCAGTATCTTCATCAAGATCCTTTGGTGTCAGATAATCGATCAGATTATAATTCTGAAAAATAAATGCAATATGATTCTTTCTATGATGAGCAAGCCCTGACGTTTCAATATTTTCACCGTCATACAAAATTTCCCCATCGGTGGGACTGTCCAGACCACCCAGCAGAGAAAGCAATGTTGTTTTTCCGCAGCCGGATGGGCCAAGAATCGCATACATTTTTCCTGTTTCTAATTCAGCGCTCACACTCTTTAACACACTTCGTTTACGATCATAGGAATAACCCACTTTACAAATCTCCATAATGCTCATATTTACACCTCCTACATAGAATAACAGATGTTGATTTAGATTTGGTTTAAATTTCAGTAAATTTATAATTTTGAGGTACTATCATTTATCATCTGACATATAAAATCCATATTTTCTTTTTTGGATGTCAATTTAATTATCAAAAGCCCCGGAGTTAAACCCCGAGGCTTTCAATTAATTCTCATTTCTGTTTAGGTTACCTGGTTATACCACACTCAGCGCATACATAGCTGGTCACATAGTATCCCTCGCCGGTATACTGGTTGTACTCATAGATTGCGAAGACCTCACTGCTACCTCCACCGTGGGAAGCAGTTTTTAGATGCGTATCCAAATCATCAACAGATGTATAGTACCATTCCGGATCAGCAAACAGCATTCCCTTTGCTTCACTCAGGTAATCGTTCTCTCTATCTTGCGGATCCCATCCCATCCGATCACATAAGTCAAACGCACATGTATTGCAAATCCACCGTGTTTCTGTTGCAGCCTTTCCTTCCGCAGTATATACATGGTCTTTTGTTGTATATACATATGACAATCCGGCCTCCCCATTTTCACATGTTTTCTGGTGCTCCTCTGCAAGTGCTACAGTAGCGGCGAAACGGGCATTGGCTGCTTCATCAAAGTCAGTATAATAAACATCATAGCTACCCTCAGCACAAACCACTTGACCAACAACAAATTTTTCTCCACATCCATTGCATACAACACTTAATGTGTCATCAACTATCCCATATCCATCCACAAGTGTGGACACAGTATCATAATCCTCCGTCCAATGCGTCTCTTCCACCCATGTATGGTTTTCAGCATTTACAGCAATCTCTTCCGTATAGGTGTCTCCGCATCCGGAACAGGTAAAGGTTCGGATGCCATTCTCCGTACAGGTTGGCTCTTTTGTGATTACAGAAGCATAGTTATGGATATGCTTCACAGCAGCTTTTCCCTTAACCACCGTATATGTGATGTCATTGTAGCTGTAATCACCGCTATAGCTGAAATCCACTTTTCCGTTCTTGATATACCAGGTTCCATTCTTATTGGATGCAATACCAGTAAAATTGAAATCTACCTTTCCGGAGCTGTTGATCTTCCACCAGCCATTCTTATTTTGGGCAACTGTGGTTACGTCCGTTGCGATTTTTCCATTTTTGTAGTAGTACCAATTTCCGTCTGAATCCCTGGAATTGGAAAGACCGTTGGTCACGGATGACGCTTTTTCCAATGTTATGCTTGTAACGTTTGTGGTTACCGCAGTTGCGGTCTGTGTTGCTGCATAAGAAGGCAACGTTCCACCCCCGGCAACGACAGCCGACGCACACAAAATTGCTATGATTTTCTTTTCTTTCATAACTTCCCCTCTAAACTATAAATGAAATATTTTATGTTTTAGTTTAAATATATTTTACCATATATAACAGAAAAAGGATACTTAAATTTCATGCAATCCTTTTTTCTTTACCAGCAGC
>CAYRZL010000037.1:15732-24388 GCA_964428795.1 uncultured Lachnospiraceae bacterium
ATAACAGAAAAAGGATACTTAAATTTCATGCAATCCTTTTTTCTTTACCAGCAGCACAATTCCCACCATTGCTGCTCCAAATGCCATGATCAGGAAAATATAGGTCATATTCGTATTGGCTCCGGTCATCGGAAGATCAAACGTGACATCATTATCAATGGTAAGTGTGACATCATAGAAACAATATTTCTGCGACACTTCGTCAAACACTGCCTTGCTGATATCCGCACCATTTTTATTGATTTCATCCAACGTCATCTCTATCGGGATCCGCACTTCAATCTCATCCTTCAGCAGACTGTATCCATCTGCTGTTTTCACTTCCGTAATAATATAGTTCTGCGGAGTCAGATCATCCCATTGAATCTTTCCTTCTGCATCGGTAGTGGCAGTATATTCATCCCCCTCTTCCACTCCTTTCATTGTAAAGGTAACATTTTTAAGTGGCTCATTTCCATCTTCTGTCTTTTTATAAATGGTAACAGAACCCGTTTGAACCTTGTCATACACATTTACTGCAAGATTTGATGCTGTGATTTCGCCATTAACAACATCATTTCCATCATAAATATGCGTTTTCTTACCATTAGAATCCTGCTTGATAATAGCCTTCAGACCTGTTGTAACATCTGATCCATTTCCAGTATCCTGCACAAACTTCATGTCTCCCGCATTCTGGTAGTACAACGGTGCCGAAACTTCTTTGAATGTATATGTACCGATCAGGTATGTTACTTCACCATTGGCATCGACATAAAGTTCATCAGAATCCAGAACTGTTCCGTCACTCATAGTATAGGAATGCACCAAATACGCTTCCTTATTGCAGTTTAAAAATCCATCTTTATCCGTTTTTAAATACCATGTCTTAAACGGTTTCCCGGATGTATCACCATCTGTATTGGTGTAGTATGCCAGTTCGAATACTGCCCCCTCAAAGGATGCTATGCCCTGTTCTACTGGTTTTCTGGTTTCATAATCCATTTTATAAATCTGCAAAGAGAACGGGGCATTCCCTACCGGCTCTTTACAGGAAACGGTCGCTGTCTCACCGGGTTTTACTGTAACTTTATGTATGCCATTATCCGATCCATCGTTTCCGCTTCCGTCACAGAACAGATATCCAGGTGATGCGGTAAACTCCTTAACATAATAATCTCCTGCTGTGACCTGGACAGTGTTGGATTCCCCGTTTTTATCTGTCGTCAAAGTGGCTATGCGGTTTGTGTCCTTATCAGCATCTGAAGAACTTGCATATACCCCATACACAGCCCCTTTCAGACTGTAGCAGTCATTTCCTGCTGTGATAGCCTCATTGGCAGAAGTCTTAACAAGATTCAATTCCCCTCCATCTGAAACATTGGTAAAATCCACTTCCACAGCCACAGTTTCAAGGTCCAATGTCTGTTCCCATTCCAATGGTGTCTCCGGTGTTTTATAACCTTTCGGTACTTTCGTCTCCACTATCTTCCAGGTATGAGTCTGCGTTTTCAGATCCGCTAAAGCGGATGCAACAGCCTTTACGGTAGCATCGTAAGCTGCATTATAAGCAGCTTCCAAATTTTCATATGCTTTACCTTTGAGGCTTGCCTGGTCTGCACTGCTCAATTTACTGTAATTTGTTACATATTTCTTTGTAGTAGATTGATATGCTGTATATAAAGTGCTTCCTCTCCAATGATAAGATGCCTTTCCATCGGAATCCGTTATCACTGTCGAAACTTTCTTTCCATCCATATATACATCAAACTCAGCTCCTTCCAGGTATTTTCCTGTTTCAGCGTCTGATTTTTCAATATGTATATCCATTCTCGGTGAAAACGCATCCCTTGCCTTATATGTTGTAGAAAGGATATTTGGCTCCTGTGTTTTATCCGGTTTTACCCGGAAATACAGACCAACGTTCTGTGCACCGTTTGAGGTGTCTGTAGTAGCCCACCCTGATGTCCATACTTTCAAGTAACAGGTCAGAGTTCCATCTGAAGCTACGTTTGTAATCAGAATCTTTGCATCCTGGGAAACCGGATTGTGTCCTGCGCTACTGGAATTTGATATTCTCTGGATACACTGTCCAAAAAGCCAGTTCCATTTGCTGATTGCCCATGTGTTTACACTTACCGTTGAACTGTCATCCCACGACCATTTCCATGTTTCTTTTGTGCTGCAGGTATTCGACCGTCCAATGTTGTCAAATATCGGATCATCACAACGGATCATAACTGCAAATCCAAAACCATCGTCATAATCGTAGTAATCACTCATGTTATAATTTTTGAAATCCGTTTTTGTTGTCAGGTAGGAAACAAGGGCAGTGCTGCACTGGATCACCTGTCCTTCATAATAATCCTCCGGGTCATATTTACGCGAAAACGTATCGTTTACAACACATTGCCATAATCCACTATGATTTTTCCACTCATTATCCGGTTCCGGCAATGTATCATAATCCTGCCAGGACATTAACATGATTCCGTCATTCATATTGTACATACTGTCGGCACGTTCATAATCTTCTTCTGTCAGTATGTAATCCGCATACATGGAATCATCATCTACCAGAGGGTATTTAAATTCATCATCCACGATATTGACATATGCATAGGATTCATCACCCATGACCGATTTTACGGTAATGGCTTCCTTTTCATAGGATGCAGGGATTGTTATGACACCTGTCCTCTCATCATAGGAGCATTCCTCTGTGATATCTTCTTCTATATCCAGTGCACTGTAATTCAGGTACACACGAGGCCAGTCATCATAAGAACTGAACTCATAAAACTGCGGATATGGATTGACCTGTGCCCGAATCAACTCTCCATCAATCACCCCAATAGCTGAAGATGATGAAAATGCAATGACATCATCCGGATCTCCCTGGGACTCATCATAAAAATTCAAATACACGTTGATATTAACCATTTCTTCAGACTGATTATCTACATCTTCCGCCAACTGATCCTCTTTTGTATCCTCACTCTGATTATCTTCTGCTTCTCCAATATTGGAATACTCTGTTTCCTCTTCATTAACAGATATTTCATTTATAGTATCTACTACTTCTTCATTAACAGATATTACATTTACAGTATCTGCTTCTTCATTAACAGACATCCCATTTACTATATTTGCTTCTTCTTCATTAACAGATGTTTCATTTATGGTATTTGTTTCCTCTTTTGAAAAATTTGCTGTAGCACTGGAGACATCTTCGGAAATATCTCTTTCGCTTCCCTGCAGCATTACAGACGCATAAGCATTATTGGAATCACCCAGAAATGCAGCCTGTCCAAGCATGATAAGAGCAAGCAATACTGCAAATATTTTTATAAATTTTCTGCTTTTCTTCACTGTTGCCTCCTCCTGTCTTATGAAACTTTTCCTTTTTTAATCGTATAAGTAGTTCCCTTATAGGTTATTTCCCCGGAATAATCAAACTGAACCTCGCCATTTTTTATGTACCAGCGTCCGTTTTCATTTCTTGCAATACCTGTAAAGTCAAAATCCACTATACCATTCGTAATCTTCCACCAGCCGCGATCATTTTTTGCAACGGTATTTGCAGAGGGATCAAATTCACTGTTCTTAAAATATAACCAGGCACCTTTGTCTACTGCTCCCGTTGTATCTTTTTCCACGCCTTCTTCCGTAAATGATACAGAACCTTCCTCCACATACCATACGCCATTTTCATTTGTTGCAAACCCGGTAAAAGTAAAATCAACTTTTCCATCCGCCAGATACCACCAGCCCTTATCATTTTTCATGACTGTTCCATTTGTTTTAAAATAACGGTTCATATTAAAATGATACCAATTCCCGTCTCCGCATTTTAATATTCCGGTGGTAAAATCCACCTGCCCGTTTTTTACATTCCAAAATCCCAAATGGTTTGAGAACAGCCCGGATTTTGACGACACAACACCAGCTTCAATATAATGCCAGCTTCCGGCAGATGTTTTTTTCAATATATGGTCTGACATAGTAAAGTCTGTTTTTGAACCATCATAAACATACTGATCCTGTTCATTGATTCCCTGAGTGACCTTCTTCCATGTAACGGTGGCTTCGGCATCACCAGCCGCATTCACCGCAACTTTTGATACCAAAAATACGGTCAGACATAACGCAGCTAAAAGCAAAATAACCACAACTTTTCGTTTTCTAAAAAAATTTACCGTCATTTTTTTTCCTGTCCTTTCCTCGTGACACAACACTTGTCACAATAATTAAAATTCCAAGCATCGGCAGCAAGATCCTCAACCCATCCTCCAGATATATGAGTTTCCGGGAATAATCCTGCTCTCCCTCCAAATCGGAACTATCTACTCCCTCTCCTGTCTCCACACTTATCTCCTCTTTTATCTGTTCTACTAAAGATACCGGAACAGATTCCGCCCTTTCACAAAATACCAGATATCGGTATTTGCCATGAGACATGTAGGGATGGCATGTGAGCAGCGTCACCATGTCCTTTCCTTCCTGGATTTCAATAGAGGCAGAGTCATAGGGACTTATAATCTTTATACCGGTCACAATATATTCCATCGTCCCCCATGGATTTGTGATATACACAGATGATCCGGCTTTTAGATCTTCAATATTCCTGAAATATGGCATACCTTTATATCCCCGATGCCCGGCTATCACACAGTTTGTATTCTCTCCACCCACTGGCATAGATGTTTCATTCAGCACCGCAGCTCCTTTTCCAAGATTTTCTACAGATGCCCCGATCAGCAACGGAAGCTCAACATCCATATCCGGGATTGTGACATATCCGATCACATCATCATCCGACGGTATGTTTGACATACTGATAGGGTTCTGAATATAAGACCAGCAGTCCGTCAGATTCTGTCCCTCCGCAACCAGACGCTCATTGTATGCTTTCATTTCCTGATACAGTTCCAGGTAGGGCCGATCATATTCATTTTCTATGTATGATATATCTGTGCATGATGTATCTTTATATAATGTATCTGTATAATCTTTGTTCATATCAGAGCGCCAATAAATATCCATAACCTGGTCCATTTCCTGTTCAAATCGAAGCTTTTCAAAGGAAGGATACAGATAAATACCGCAGCTTAAAGCTATGATAATGATTCCGATGATTATCCTTCTTTTTTGCATGTACATCTTTCCTTCCTGTCTTTGACTCTTCTGACAATCACGCTTATAACAAGAATCATACCCGCAGTACTAAAACAGAGAATGACAGACTTTTTATACTCCTGCATCCAATGTGATTCAGATGCTCCTTTTTCTACGGTGTGTTCCTTGATATCCTCCTCATACGCTGTCCTGATTCCGCGTACAAGCAGGCGGTGAGAATTTACACCATATGGTGTACAGGTGACCAGTGTACAATAATCTCCATCCGGAATGATCGCCAGATTTGAAACATCAGTTGGATCCACCACCCTGATCTGATCCACAACATACGCCACGTTCCGGTCCAGACAGGTTATAAAAAAATAATCCCCTTCTTCTAACTGTGTCATGTCCGTGAACATTTTTGCAGAACTAAGACCCGTATGCCCCGTCAATACTGCATGAGTGCCGATCCCTCCCACCGGGAATGATGTGCCCTCAAGATGCCCGACCCCTTTTTCTAATATTTCAGCATCCGTTCCATGATAGATCGGCAGCTTTACATCAATGCAGGGAATTGTAACGATACCAATAACAGAATCGTTGTTGACATTCAGTATGGAAATATATTCGTCTTCTCCCAGCCCCACATATTCTTCATTGAACGGATCCTGCAGCACCACATGCCTGGATGAAAGTATTTTATTGAAATCCTCCGCTCTTTTCAGCTCCTGTTCATTCGCAGCTTCATCACCCGATATCTGTTCCTCATATGTCTCGATCAGAGAATCTTTTCTGTGGTCAAAAATCTGATTTGATATGAACGGATATAGACCTGTAAGAACGGATATAGAAAAAATAAGGACTACAAGAACTATCTTTTTATGAGTCATAAAATTCCCCCTATTAAGAATGCGAGGATAAAACTCCCCGCATTCTTATGATTATGTCATAGACGCATAATATCCGGGTGTGTTACTGCTCTATCCTTTCGTCCTTTTTATTACTCCCACTCTTCACAACACCTATTCCGGCAAGGCAGCCGCCCGCAGCAATAACAGAAAACAGTAAGGTTCCAAGACCGCCCGTCTTTGGCAAGAGGAAGTTTTTGGTATTGATAACATCCACCGCAACATATTCGTTGGTGCTCAAGGTTCCATCCGTCATATCTGCATTTTCCGCATCCACTGTGGCTGATGCCCGATCCTCATTCACATAAATAACCTCTGCATTTGGGTTGTCAATACCTGTTCTGTTTGCCTTGGACGGGGTGATGGAATCCACAGTGCTGTCAATGTCAATGATAATATCGTCCTTCAATAAAGAATAGCCATCTACTGTGCGGATCTCTGTCAGAATATACTCATCTGCTTCCAATCCGCTAATCAGCAGCTTTCCGTTTTCACCTGGGCTGAATACGGTTCCATCCGCTTCTTTGGTTGCATCGATACTGTCCGTCACATAATACTGCCCGTCCACTGTCTTTCCTGCCGAATCCTTAACCGGAACAGCCACCACATACTGTCCGTTTGTATTATTTTTCAAGATAAACTGGACTTCCTTAGCAGACTGTCCCTTTTCCAAAATTTCCGAAAAAGTCTTTGTCAGATCAATACCGTAGGTATATACATTTGCTTTATCTCTAATGATCTCGTAATAATCCGCATTCGTCCGCTTATAAGTAAGGGATACATCATTGATATTTCCGGCATCTCCAAGAATAGTATCCGCACTGGAATCCACGGATGCGCTGTAGCATACCGTCAGATATTTTCCCTGATACTTGGAATTGCTTGTCGTCGTATTCTGATCCACCGTATCCGTATCGGAGTTCACTGCCTCCAATCCTGCCGGCGTAAGGATAATACTCATTCCGGATCCATCCGCAGCATAATCAACATAGGCCATGATCTTATTTCTGCCTGCAGTATCCGCAGCATCATACGCAGTTTTTGTAACGACCTGTGTCCCAAATGCCCATGTAACATTTGCAACCGCATCCTTATCCGTTGCCTCCTCTTCCGTATCATAAAATTTGATTGTCACACCTGCTTTCTGATCATAGGTAATTCCTGATGCTGCAAGATCCTCATACGTCCATGCTGTGTAATTTGAAGCATCTGTCGTTACAACCGGAACCTTTGATGCAATACGGTACTCCAGTCTGTCCCCCTCGGATGCAGTCGTGATATCTTCAAAATTTTCCGTATCGTTCGCATCATTTTTTACCTGCCGCACAACTTTATTGATCGTAGGAACATCAGTCTGGTTCTTTGGATATACCGTTACTTTATAATTTCCGGCATCATCCTGTATCCAGTAATCACCGGTTGCATCGGTCATGGGCAAAGATACAAAGAATGGATCTGTCGTACAGATAACCTCTTCCGGGACCTCTGTTTCAATGATCAGATAAAGTCCAAGCTCCAGACCGGATTTCCTTGTCTCCCCGGAAATGTCCGTATCTTCCAGTGCAGTCCCTCTATGGTTCCCGGACTGAATATAATCCTCCAGCGCATCTTTTGTCGTAAGATATGAGGTTTCCAATTTTTCTGCCAGAGCTTCATTGATCTGCGTTGATGAAAAGCAATACTTTGTCTGATTCCCGGACGTGACCGTTTTCTTTGCATCCTTTGCCTGCAGACCAAGAATGTTCATCAGATCACTCTCCACAGAATAAACGACCCCAACGGATGCATTTGCTCCCGCCTCAGCCTCATCGGTGTCTGTGATAATGTCACCTACCTTCAGATATGTAAACTGAACACCTTTCAGGGCGTACTTCGCCATGGCAGATTCCACATCTGCATCATCTTCACCGTCAGCAGTCTTTAAACTGCTGACATCGACCCCTGCCATGCGTGCAGCCACTTCATCATACTTATGGATTTCCAATGTGGCTGTTTTTGTCATGTCAATCGTGTCCGAATCCGTCAGTTCTGCTGCTACCCCAGACACTGACAATCCCCCCACTGTAGATGCTGCCACCATTCCTGTAGTCACAGCCATTGCAACCCGTTTTTTCATTTTTTTCTTCATTACCATACTTTTCCTCCTTTTTTATTATGGTTTTCAACAAAAGCTTTACGCCTGTTGTTTCGGAATTTTGTGGGAAGAATCTTCCCCGATCACTATTGAATGCAACATTCTTTGCAGACAATATAGAACATCAGACAGCCTTGAATTGGCTTCATGAATCGTTTAGATAAAACGAAAATTGTTTTTTGTAATAAAAAAATCCTGAAATCTCTGCTTTCGCAAAGTCCTCAGGATTTTAATTGTTAGAAATGAATTTTTCTTAAAACAGTTCATAGGGGAATCGAACCCCTGTTTCCGCCGTGAGAGGGCGGCGTCTTAACCGCTTGACCAATGAACCATAATCGGCTTTGTGCCGTCGACTTGTACATATTACTACATAATTTTAAAAAAAGCAAGTAATTTTTTAATTTTTTTCAAAAAAATATTCACTCATTTTTCAGGTAAAAAGGGGCTGTAAAAAAGTCCCTAACTAGGAATCACCAGTTCCGGCTAATGCCGGTTCTGGCGATTTTATTTTTTT
>CAYRZL010000038.1:0-24366 GCA_964428795.1 uncultured Lachnospiraceae bacterium
GGGGTAGTTTGCGCTTTTTTGGCTACCCGGAAGTTAATGTTTCACAGTAAAGAAAATACTCTGGTTTGTGGAGATTTATATCGTAAAAAGTGCTTTCCCGGTGACGGGAAGGCACTTTTTATTGCTATTATTGACATTATTCGACAAAATTAGTTTCTAAGCCTTGATATAAATTATTTAATGAATGCAAGGAGGAAATTATGGACAAATTGAATATTGCGATAGCAGACGATAATGAGAGAATGTTACGTTTACTGGAAGACATGGTGAGAACAGATCAGGCTATGCAATTAGTCGGTACAGCAAGAGACGGAATTGAAGCGTACGACATGATAAAGGAGAAAGAACCGGATGTGGTGCTTATGGATATTGTGATGCCGAAAATGGACGGACTGGACGTGATTGAAAAGATCCACAACGATAAAAAGTTAGAAAAACAGCCGACTTTCATTATTATCACAGCAATTGGAAGTGAGTCAGTGACGGAAGATGCATTCAGAAGAGGCGCGGATTATTATATTATGAAGCCATTTGATAATGATATGGTATTGAATCGGATCCGTACCGTAAAGAACAGGGAAGAAAAAGCCGGTGAGGCAAGAAGAAAAGCATTACCATATAAGAAAATCTCAGATGAACCGGAGTATAATCTGGAGACGGAAGTTACAAATATGATTCATGAAATCGGTGTTCCTGCGCATATTAAGGGATATCAGTATCTGAGAGAGGCAATTATCATATCTGTGGATGATATCGATATGCTTAATTCCATTACAAAAATTTTATATCCTACCATTGCGAAGAAATACCAGACGACTTCAAGCAGAGTGGAACGAGCCATCAGACATGCGATTGAAGTTGCATGGAGCAGAGGAAAGATGGATACGATTGATGAATTGTTTGGATATACGATTCATAATGGAAAAGGGAAACCGACCAATTCGGAATTTATTGCACTGATTGCGGACAAGATCAGACTGGAGCATAAAAAACAACCTGCTAAATGATAAAAAATTTTTATGGAATCTCCGCCTCTAATCATGTATACTATAACCAGTATATAGGAGGAGGAAGAGAAAAATGATAAAAATATTGTTTGCCGCATCTGAGGCAGTACCCTTTATCAAGACGGGGGGATTGGCAGACGTAGTTGGTTCTTTGCCAAAATATTTTGATCCACGGAAGTATGATGTGCGTGTGATGATTCCCCGTTATCTATGTATGGACGAGAAATATAAAAAACAGCTGCAGCCGGTGATGAATTGTATGGTAGAGCTTGGCTGGCGCAGTCAGTATGCAGGGGTATTGGAGACAAAGGTGGATGATATTACTTATTATTTTATCGATAATGAGTATTATTTTGCCGGACCGGCGCCTTATGGACAAATTTATCAGGATGCGGAAAAATTTGCGTTCTTTTCGATGGCAGTTTTAAAGGTACTTCCGGAGCTTGGCTTTAAACCGGATATTATTCATTGCAACGACTGGCAGACAGGGCTGCTTCCGGTTTTTTTAAAGAGCCATTTTGCAGGAGATCCTTTTTATAAGGATACCCGTACCGTTTATACGATTCACAATATGAAATTCCAGGGAAGATGGCACATTGACTGTTATATGGATTTTTCCGGTTTGTCTTCGGATTATTTTACCATAGATACAATGGAATCCTACGGTGAGGCAAATTCTCTGAAAGGCGGAATTGTCTTTTCGGACGAAGTGACCACAGTCAGTGATACCTACGCAAAAGAGATCACTTACGAAGAGGGCGGAGAGGGTCTGCACGGACTTATGCGCAGCCGCAGAGATCATTTGCGGGGTATATTAAACGGATTGGATTATGACGTATTTGATCCGTCGAAGGATCCGGTGATCGCGGCAAATTTTGATGCGGCAAATTTTAAAGAGAAAAAACCGATCTGTAAGGAAGCAATGCAAAACGAGCTGGGACTGAAGGCAGACGCAGATGCATTTGTGATCGGTATGGTTTCCAGACTGACAGATCAGAAGGGTTTTGATCTGGTTGATTATATGATGGAACGGATTTTGGAAAATCCAAAAATCCAGATTGTTGTGCTTGGCACAGGTGAAGAGCGTTATGAGCGCATGTTCCACTATTTTGCGGGTCAATATGAGGGTAGAGTGTCTGCAAATACATACTACTCGGAGGATGTGGCACACAGGATCTATGCGGGATGCGATGCATTCCTTATGCCCTCCAAGTTTGAACCATGCGGTCTGAGCCAGTTGATGAGCCTGCGTTATGGTACGGTTCCGATGGTCCGCGAGACCGGAGGACTGAAAGATACGGTGGAGGCTTATAATCCCCAAACCGGTACCGGTACAGGCTTTACATTTTGCGATTACAATGCCCATGAGATGCTGTTTATGATCGAAAAAGCATACCGCGTGTATGCAGATCATCGGGATGAGTGGGATGATATGATAGAACGCGGTATGCAAAAGGATTTTTCCTGGAACAGATCAGCGAAAAAATATATGGAGCTTTATGAAACGCTGCTGCAGGTAAATAACACGAAAAAAACCTCCGCCTGAGCTTTCTTTCGCGTGCCTGACAGCTAAAAAGAAATCTGATTGTCTGTCAGATGATAGTGGTAAGCATGATCGGAAAGAATCTCCTCAGGAGAAACCTCCGACTGATTTACCTCCTGCACCGTCGATGAAAACTCCGGCAGCGAAACGCCGGTAGTGAGGGGTATCAATATGGTTTCGTGCACACTGCTGGGCAGGATGCACAGGTCACAGTCCAAATGTCCTGCAAGCTGTTTAAGCACATTCGGATAAAGGATACAGCAGGCACCGTGCAGATGGTAGTGGTTGGTGAGCACGAACATAGGCGGCAGCTCCGATGCGATATCCGGCAGGGGCATAAGCTCCTCCGGTAAAAGGCTGGGAGTGTTTTTGGAAGCGATCTGAAACAGCGTTTCCTGTGTGATCTGCCACAGAGTGAGATGCTGATGATGGATCAGAATGGTTGCGCAGCCATTTTCCGAGGTTATTACCAGATAGTAAAACACGATGGCAAGATCCAGAAACCGGATATGAGGAACCCTTGTGAGGAGCTCTCTGTTGCGCTCATAATGGATCAGCTTATATACCAGCCGGTTTTTGACATTTTCGTAGTCGGTAAAGAATGAGATATCCACCTTATCGTGTGGTTTGTATAATTGATAGAGGCGCAGCATCTGATCATATACCGCCGAAAATGGTGTGCCTGACAGGTATTCCTCATAATAATAATTCAGATAGATGGTTGGAGAGATATTCAGATCGTGCTCCATGATGGACAGACCATCTAACATGCAGTTGTTATTTTTTTCGGATCAGGGATATCCTGATGCAGACGTTTTACAATAGAATTTTTAAAAGTTTCGTATGTCATATTTCCTCCTCAGAATGGGAGAGAATGATTCGAAACAAAAAAGAATAAATCAAAGACATTTTGAACAGTCCTAATGTATCACAGAATGCGGCGGAATACAAGTGAAAAAATTGTTTACAATTAAGAAAAATTGTGTTATATTGGCATGGTGTGAGTTTAGCCCATACTCGGTATGCGGAGTCTCCGACCGGTACCTGGTAGCTCATGCGGCATACGGGCGATTTTATATATGTTAAGGAGGAAATTGCAATGATTTCAAAAGAAAAGAAAGCCGCTATTATGGCTGAGTACGGAAGAAAAGAAGGTGACACAGGTTCACCGGAAGTACAGATCGCTGTTTTGACAGCAAGAATCCAGGAGCTTACAGAGCATCTGAAATTACATCCAAAGGATCATCATTCCAGAAGAGGTCTTCTGAAAATGGTTGGTCAGAGACGTGGTCTGTTGGCATACCTGAAGAAAAAAGATCTGGAAGGTTACCGTACACTGATCGCAAAACTTGGTATCAGAAAGTAATTTTTATGAAATGTGATAAATAGAGCGGGCTTCCGCTCTATTTGCGCATTCTATCTCAAAAGGTAATTGTTCAGAAAAATTATCTCGAACACAAACCGGCAGAAGATATGTCCCGAGACCACTGCTGAGTGTATAAAATAAAGATAACGTGTACATTCAGCAGTAGTTTCGGTATCTTCTGCCAAAGGAAAAGAAAAGGAGAACAAATATGTATAAGAGCTTTACAATGGAGCTTGCCGGCAGAACGTTAAGAGTGGATGTCGGCAGAGTGGCTGCCCAGGCAAACGGAGCAGCATTGATGCATTATGGAGATACTGTAGTATTGAGTACAGCTACAGCATCAGACAAACCGAGGGATGGAATTGATTTCTTCCCGCTCAGCGTAGAATTTGAAGAAAAAATGTATGCTGCAGGAAAAATCCCGGGTGGATTTAATAAACGTGAGGGAAAGGCATCTGAAAATTCTGTTCTGACAGCGCGTGTCATTGACCGTCCGATGCGTCCTCTGTTCCCGAAGGATTACCGAAATGACGTAACCCTGAACAATCTGGTACTCAGTGTAGATCCGCAGAGTCGTCCGGAGCTGGTGGCAATGATCGGTTCCGCTATCGCAACAAGCATTTCCGATATCCCATTCTGCGGACCGTGCGCTATGACCCAGATGGGTATGATAGACGGACAGATTATCGTAAATCCGTCTCAGGAGCAGTGGGACAATGGTGATCTTCAATTGACCGTTGCATCTACCTCCGAGAAAGTAATCATGATCGAGGCAGGAGCAAACGAGATCAAAGAGCAGGTTATGATCGATGCAATCTATCAGGCTCACGAGATCAATCAGACGATCATTGCATTTATCAATCAGATCGTAGCCGAGGTAGGAAAAGAGAAACACGAGTATACAAGCTGCGCAATTCCGGAGGAAATGTTTGCGGCAATCAGGGAGATCGTACCGCCGGCGGAGATGGAAGAGGCTGTGTTTACCGATGTAAAACAGGTTCGTGAGGAGAATATCAGAAATATTACCGAAAAGCTGGAGGAGGCATTTGCTGAGAACGAGGAATGGCTTGCAGTTTTGGGTGAGGCTGTATACCAGTATCAGAAAAAGACGGTTCGTAAGATGATCTTGAAGGACCACAAACGTCCCGATGGACGTGCCATCGATCAGATTCGTCCGTTGGCTGCGGAGGTTGATCTCATTCCTCGTGTACATGGTTCTGCCATGTTTACCCGGGGACAGACACAGATCTGTACCATCACAACTCTGGCTCCTCTTTCCGAGATGCAGAGAGTTGACGGTCTGGATGAACATATCACAAACAAACGCTATATGCACCATTACAACTTCCCGTCCTACTCTGTAGGTGAGACAAAACCGTCCAGAGGACCGGGACGCCGTGAGATCGGACATGGAGCACTGGCTGAGAAAGCATTGGTTCCGGTTATTCCAAGCGAGGAAGAGTTCCCGTATGCGATCCGTACCGTATCTGAGACCTTTGAGTCCAATGGCTCTACTTCCCAGGCAAGTATCTGTGCGTCCACCATGTCTCTGATGGCAGCAGGCGTACCGATCAAAAAACCGGTGGCAGGTATTTCCTGCGGACTGGTAACGGGTGAAACGGATGATGATTATATCGTACTGACTGACATACAGGGTCTGGAGGATTTCTTTGGTGATATGGACTTTAAGGTGGCAGGTACACACGACGGTATCACCGCTATTCAGATGGATATCAAGATCCATGGTCTGACAAGACCTATCGTCGAGGAGGCGATTTGCAGAACGAGAGCTGCGAGAGAGTATATTCTTGATGAGGTTATGCTGAAAGCTATCGCTGAGCCGAGAACTGAGGTAGGCAAATATGCTCCGAAGATCATCTCTATGCAGATCGATCCGCAGAAGATCGGTGATGTGGTTGGACAGAGAGGAAAGACCATAAATACGATCATTGAGCGTACCGACGTAAAGATCGATATTTCCGATGAAGGAAATGTATCTATCTGCGGTCTGGATGCGGACATGATGCAGAAGGCTGCTGAGATGATCCGCATTATCACAACCGATTTCGAGGAAGGCATGATCTTTACGGGAGAGGTAGTGAGCATCAAAGAGTTCGGCGCTTTTGTAGAGTTTGCTCCGGGCAAAGAGGGAATGGTTCACATTTCCAAGATCGCAAAAGAGCGCATCAATCGTGTGGAAGATGTATTGACTCTGGGCGATAAGGTAACGGTTGTATGCCTTGGAAAAGATAAGATGGGCAGAATGAGCTTCAGCATCAAGGATGTTGCAAGATATCAGAACAGAAAGAAAAAGGAAGCATAAGGTGCTTTTTGATTTGATAGGAAGCATATTGCGGCGGCTGTGTCTTTGGACACAGTCGTCATTTTTATTTTAAACGAATAAAATAATAGTGATACTCAAATTCAGGTGATAATACATGAAACGTGTTTTGGATATGATACATGCGGAATATGCACAGAAAAGAGGTCTGTATGGTTCCGGAGTCGGGGCTGCCATTCTGGATACGGGTGTATATGTACATCATGATTTTGACAGCAGGATCAGAGGATTTTATGATTATGTGAATGAGAGACAGTTTCCCTATGATGATAACGGACATGGAACGCATATTTGCGGCATCATCGGCGGGAATGGCATGGGGATTCGCGGCGGAAGAAATATTCTGGGGGTTGCGCCAAAGGCAAATCTGTATGTTTACAAGATATTGGATAAGACCGGCGGAGGGAAAATTGAGACAACGACAAAAGCAATTTATGATCTGATAGAACGCAATCGGGATATGAAGGTTCGTGTTATGAATATTTCGGCAGGCATGACGGATCATGTGGAGGAACGGGCATGTTCCAAACTGATTCGGGCGGTGGAGGATGCATGGGATGCCGGGATCGTGGTGGTGACAGCGGCAGGAAACAACGGACCAAAGACCGGAAGTATTACAGTACCGGGGGTATCTAAAAAGGTGATCACGGTCGGAAGTCTGGATGATGAGGATGTGAGACAGGTTCCCCGTATGGAGGCCGGTTATTCCGGCAGAGGACCGTCAGAGGAATGCGTGGTGAAGCCGGAAGTGCTGGCTCCGGGAACAGGAATACTAAGCTGCAGCAGCAAGGGTAACGGGTATACAATAAAAAGCGGTACGTCGATGGCTGCACCTGTAGTAGCCGGTATGATCGTATTGCTGCTGGAGGAATATCCGTTTCTGACACCAAGGGACGTGAAACTGCGGTTGTTTGAACGGGCGGTGGAAATGCCGGGTCTTGGATACAGACAGGGATGGGGCGTGCTTTTTGTTGACCGGCTATTGGCTCATTGATATAATAGAAACAGTGAGCGGTGAGTATTGAAAAATGGGGGATACTGCATATGAAAGATGTATTTCGCACAGAAGAAAAGCTGAAAAAAAGACTGGCGGAGCTGGAGCCTTTCCGGTATCGGGAAGTATTATGGATGCATGATTTTCTTGTAGAAGAAGATATGTCCGGACAGGTAAATCCGGTCTGCCCCACACAGTTTGAGGGCTGGCAGATGATGCGCCTTGGAGATCACTGGCTTGGGAGAGACCGCTATTTGTGGCTGCATATGGATATAGAGCTGCCAGAGCCATGGAGAGAGCGTGACATTGTTGCACGGTTTGATTTTGGAAAAACCGGAGGCGGAAATAATTCCGGCTTCGAGTCTCTGTTGTATGTAAACGGGCAGATGTATCAGGGGGTGGACAGTAATCATCAGGAGGTGTTTTTAGCTTCGGACCTGTGTGGTCAAAAAGTCAGTTTCACCTTCCGCTTATGGAGCGGATTGGAGGGTGGCGGTGTTCCAAAGGAGCAGGAGCATAAGTTTTCTCACGCATCTGTGGGATGGCTGGATCATGAAACGGATGATCTCTATTATCTTGGAAAAACCGTGCTTGAAACCATGGAAATTCTGCTGGAAAATGATGGGGTTTACTATGATCTGAAAAAGGCGCTGGATCGTGCTTTCTGTCTGCTGGACTGGAGCAGACCGGGAAGTGAGGCTTTTTATGCATCAGTCTCCAGAGCTGACAAAGTATTGAACGAAAGCCTTCTGTCCATGAAAAAACAGCCTTTTGTGACAGTCTCCTGCATAGGACATACGCATATTGATATGGCGTGGTTATGGCGATTGAAGCATACAAAGGAAAAAGGAGCACGTTCTTTTAGTACGGTAATGCGTCTGATGGAGCGGTTCCCGGAATACATTTTTTTGCAGACCCAGCCACAGCTCTACGCATATATGAAGGAAGAGTTTCCAGAGCTTTATGAGCAGATCAAAGCCCGTGCGGAAGAAGGACGTTGGGAAGCGGACGGAGCCATGTGGGTGGAAGCGGACTGTAACCTTACCAACGGAGAATCGCTTACGAGGCAGATTCTCCTTGGCAGCCGCTTCTTTGAGAAGGAGTTCGGATGGGATGTGCAATATCTCTGGCTCCCGGATGTGTTTGGATATTCCTGGGCATTGCCTCAGATTCTGAAAAAAGCGGGCATTGATATGTTTATGACCACAAAGATAAGCTGGAATGAGTATAATCGTATGCCTCATGATACGTTCTGGTGGAAAGGGATTGATGGGAGTGAAGTGCTGACGCATTTTTTTACCACACCGGAACCCTGTGCCCGTGATGTGTGGTATTATACATACAACGGGGAGCTTACACCATATACGGTGAAAGGTGTCTGGGACAGCTACAGAGATAAAGAGTGGAATCGTGAAATGCTGATCTCTTACGGATACGGAGACGGAGGAGGCGGGGTCAACCGTGAGATGCTGGAAATGCGCAGACGCATGGATATGGTTCCGGGACTTCCGGCTGTGCGCACTTCCAGGGCGGGAGATTATTTTGACAGGCTGATGAAAAGGGCAAAAGAGACAGACTCCTATATCCATACCTGGGATGGTGAATTATATCTGGAATTTCATCGTGGTACATACACAAGTCATGCGCATAATAAGCGGATGAACAGAAGAATGGAGCTGCTGTATAAGGAAGCGGAATTTCTGAATGTTTTTGCGGCAGTGCGTAGAAACGACCTGTCTCTGGCAAAACAGGAGAGTTTGAATGAGGGCTGGAAGCTGATACTGACCAATCAGTTTCATGATATTATTCCGGGATCGTCGATCCATGAGGTATATGAGGATTCTGCGAAGGATTATGAAATGGCAGAACAGATTGGGCGGCAGGTGGAAGCCGAAGCAGAGGCACTTCTTATAAAACCGGAAAAAGATCACTTTGTTGTATGGAACCCCACTGCGTGGGATATGGATATGCTGGTAAATATTCCCGTAACGAAAGCCGGATATTTTACAGATGAAGCCGGATATGTGCCGGATATCCAGAAAAGCGAGACAGGATATCTCGTTTCCATGAAGCAGGTTCCGGCTATGGGAGCCGGACAGCTGAGGTTTAATCCGGATGAGACAGAAAATTTCTGTAAAAGGAGTGAAAATATAAGCTTTATTGCCGGCAATCGTAAGCTGGAGACTCCGTATTATGTATTGGAGTTTAACGATGCAGGACAGCTTGCGCGGCTGTACGATAAAACCTATGACAGAGAGGTTCTGGCGTCGGGGGAGTGTGCAAACGTGCTGCAGATGTTTGAGGATCGCCCGGTAAAATATGATGCATGGAATGTGGATATTTTCTATCAGGAGAAGATGAGAGAGATCACAAACCTTGTGTCATTTCAGATTGGAAAACCGGAATTGTTAAAGACGGATATATATCTGTGTTGGAAGTATGGTGATTCCACGATCACGCAAACCATTCGCTGCTACCGTGACAGCAGGAGAATTGATTTTATTACAAAAGCAGATTACAGAGAAGCACATCAGCTTTTGAAGGCGGCCTTTCCGGTAAATATCCGCTCTACATATGCCACTTATGATGTACAGTACGGTAATGTGCGCAGACCGAACCACTGGAATACAGACTGGGATGTGGCGCGGTTTGAGAGTGTGGCACACAGATGGGTGGATCTGTCAGAGAGAGATTATGGCGTCAGCCTGTTGAATGACTGCAAGTATGGTCACGATGTAAAAGATCACCGGATGCGTATTACACTGATAAAAGCTGCAACACACCCGGATTACCTGCAGGATATCGGACAGCACACTTTTACCTATGCATTGCTTCCCCATGGCGGAGATTTTGTGGAGGGCAACGTGGTACAGGAGGCTGCTGCGCTGAATCAGACAGTTCTTGTTTCGGAAGGAAAAAAAGAATGGGATTTTGGTTCGCTTATCACCTTCGATACAGACCATGTGGAATTGGATGCACTGAAAAAATCTGAGGATGGAGACTGTGTGATTTTACGGTTCCATGAGTACGCAGGCAGCAGAAAGAAGGTGCATATCAGATCTGCCATAAAAAAACTGCGGTGGCAGGAAGTGGATTTAAGAGAGCGTCCGGTGCCCGATGGCGCTGCAGGAGAGGGAGATATCTGCCTGGAGCTTGGTGCATATGAGATCAAGACGCTGGCGCTGTATGTTTAAAACGTGCACATATGTCCAGCCAGAAAAAACCGGCTGAACATATCGTGAATGTTGTCCTTTAATGTCAGTACGTCAACGGACATGGTACTTATAATGTTTACAGAACCAATCTCGGTATCTCCGATCTTATAGACTGCGGTTCCGACCACATCGTTTTCTTTCACAGGTGCAGAAAGCTCTTCCGGGAGATTGATCTCTTTGGAGATTTCTGCTCCTGTTTTGTCAATAAGTAAATATTGAAAAGGAGATTCGTACGCAATGGAAACCTCAGATTCCTTTCCTCCCGTTACCGGAATGGGGGAAAGCACATCTGTATTGGAATCTTCGTAGATGCTGCATACGGAAAAACCGTAATTTAACAGGGCTTTGGCCTCGCTGAAGCGGACCTTGTAATCCGGTGCTGCCATGATGACTGCGATCAGGTTAAGACCGTCCTTTTTGGCAGTTGCGGACAGACAGTATTTTGCCTGAGAGGTGGAGCCCGTTTTCAGTCCGGTGGCATACTCATACTGCTTGATCAGCTTATTCGTGTTGGTGAGCGTAAAAGGCTTTTCTCCTTTGGCGGTGACGTGTGTGATATCTTCCTGCCAGATGGTAGAATAGTTATGTATCTGTGGAAAACGGGTGATCAGCTCCCGGCTCATCAGGGCAATATCCCAGGCGGAAGATACATGACCGTCCGCATCCAGACCGCAGCAGTTTACAAAATGGGTGTCATTCATACCAAGGGCGGTGGCCTTTTCATTCATTTTTGCAACAAAGTCTTCTTCCGTTCCGGAAATATACTCTGCCATTGCAACACAGGCGTCGTTGGCGCTGGCGATACTGATGCATTTGAGCATGGTATCTACAGTCTGAACCTCATTTGCTTCCAAAAAAACCTGAGAGCCGCCCATGCTGGCAGCATGTTCTGACACCGTCACATCATCCTCCAGAGAGATGCGGCCATCCTCCAGAGCTTCAAAAATCAGCAGCATCGTCATTATTTTTGTTACACTTGCAAGAGGACGCTGCTCGTGAGGTTCTTTTTCATAGATGACAGTTCCGGTGGCAG
This sequence comes from uncultured Lachnospiraceae bacterium, assembly GCA_964428795.1. Lineage (GTDB taxonomy): Bacteria > Bacillota > Clostridia > Lachnospirales > Lachnospiraceae > CAYRZL01. Next base: position 11,500 of record CAYRZL010000038.1, read on the forward strand.
CATCCATGAGAAGCGCACTGGGAGAGGTGAGTTCCATGGAATCCTCTTCTGCGAAAAGGGAGAGGGAAGGAACAAAAAATATAAACAAACACAGCAGAAATGTGCCGATGGATAAAAACATTTTTTTCATAAAGCAACATACTTTCCGGTATTTTATATATTGTAGTGCAAAGGAGTTGTCCCTTATGCCTGCAACTTGCAAATCTTTTCCTTGAATTTTAATGGGGCACCCTGTAAAATAGAGCAATGAGTGAGTTTTGGCAGAGGGGACATGCTATGGATTTAAATGTGAAGCTGCAGGTGTTCGAGGGACCGCTGGATCTGTTATTGCATTTGCTGGAAAAGAATAAAGTAAATATTTACGATATACCGATCGTTGAGATTACCAATCAATATATGGACTATATCAGACAGATGCAGCAGGAAAGTCTGGATGTTATGAGTGAGTTTCTCGTGATGGCAGCCACGCTGCTGGATATCAAATCCCGGATGCTGCTGCCGAAGGAGGAGACGGAGGACGAGGAGGAAGAGGATCCCCGTGCCGAGCTGGTGCAGAAGCTGCTGGAATATAAAATGTATAAGTGCATGTCTCTGGAGCTTCGGGATATGCAGGTGGATGCCGGCAGGCGGATGTATAAGCCGCCCACCGTGCCTGCGGAGGTACTTGCCTACAGAGAGCCGGTAGATTTGGATAAACTGGTGGCAGGGATCGATTTGGAGCGGTTAAACAACATTTATCATTCCATTTTGCGCAAGCAGGTGGACAAAGTGGATCCGGTGCGTTCCAAGTTCGGACGGATCAAGAAGGAGGAGGTTTCTCTGGATGAGAAGCTCATCAGTCTGGAGCAGTACGCAGCGGAGCATTCTGAGTTTTTATTTTCACAGCTTTTTGAACATGCACACAGCAAGGTACAGGTGATCGTCACCTTTCTGGCAGTTCTGGAATTGATGAAAATGGGAAAGATTGAGGTTTCCCAGGAGTATATTTTTGACGATATCAGGATTTATTCGAAAGTGGCAGAGAGCTGAAGCATTACAGATACATAGAAAAGGGAGTCGTATGGGAGCGAAAAAAGCAAAATCAATTATAGAGGCAATTCTTTTTACCATGGGAGAATCCGTGGAGGTTTCCAAACTGGCAAATGCGCTGGAGATGGGAGAGGATGAGGTGCGCTGGCTGACTTATGAATTGATGAGGGAGTATGAACAGGATGAGAGGGGATTTCGCATTATCGAGCTGGAAGATTCCTTTCAGATGTGCACGACCACAGAGATGTATGAATATCTGATCCGGATCGCAAAGCAGCCGAAAAAGCATGTTCTGACCGATGTGGTGTTGGAGACACTTTCCATTGTGGCATACAAACAGCCGGTTACCCGTCTGGAAATTGAAAAGATCAGAGGCGTGTCCTGCGAACATGCCATCAACAAACTGATGGAGTATGGTCTGATCTGTGAGCTGGGACGACTGGATGCCCCGGGCAGGCCGATTCTGTTTGGAACCAGTGAAGAATTTCTCCGTTGTTTTGGTGTTACATCTCTGGACGATCTTCCGGTGTTAAGTGCGGATCAGTTGGAAGAATTTAAGCAGGAGGTGGCCGATGAAATGCAGATTCCGGTGGATATCTGACAAAAAAGAGGTTTCTTTTCGTTAAAAAGATAACGCTGGACAAGTATAGGCTTTTTTGGTATTCTTGAGAAAGATTGTGTCCAAAAAAATACATAGTAACAAGGGGATATATAGCAAGGAGGAACGTAAATGAGTAGATTGTTGGTAGAAAAACCCAGCAAAGCCCATATTACATCAGAGCAGATCATCAAGGGATTTTCTCAGAGAATTATGGCGAATCCGCCGGGCGTCTGTCCGGTTGATATGCAGCTTGCATACCTGAAGGTATGTCATGCTCAGACCTGCGGAAAATGCGTGCCATGCCGCATCGGTCTGGAAAAGCTGGAGGACTTGTTGGAAAAGGTTGTGAATAATGAGGCGGATATGCATACGCTTACGCTGATCGAGCATACAGCAAAGAATATTATGTATTCTGCTGATTGTGCTATTGGATTTGAAACAGCGCGTATGATCATGACCGGACTGGAAGGTTTTGAGGAGGATTATATCTCTCATGTGACAAAACACAGATGTACCGGTACATTTGAACAGCCGATTCCGTGTGTGACTCTTTGCCCGGCACATGTGGATATTCCGGGTTATATTGCACTTGCAAATGCAGGACGTCATGCGGATGCACTGCGTCTGATCAGAAAGGATAATCCGTTTGCAACTGCATGTGCCCTGATCTGTGAGCACCCCTGTGAGGCAAAGTGCAGACGTAATATGATCGACCGCTCCATCAATATCCGTGGTCTGAAACGCTATATTGTGGACAATGCCCTTGCCAGTGATATCCCGGCACCGGAGTGTGAAAAGGACACAGGCAAAAAAATTGCAGTTATCGGAAGCGGCCCAAGCGGTCTTACCGCTGCCTATTTCCTGCGTCTGATGGGACATAGTGTAACGGTATTTGAGGAGAAAGCCAGACTTGGCGGCATGCTCCGTTACGGTATTCCGAATTACCGTTTCCCGAGAGAGCGCCTTCAGGAAGATATTGATGCGATTCTCGCAAGCGGTATGGAAGTACATACAAATACAAAAATCGACAAAGAGGAGATGGAGCAGATCGTAAAGGAATACGATGCTGTCTATCTTGCTATCGGCGCCCATGCAGGTAAAAAGCTGGGGCTTTCCGGTGAGGATGCGACCAATGTGATCTCGGCAGTTGAGATGCTCCGGGCGATCGGTGATGAGAATTATCCTGATTTTACAGGCAAGAAGGTTATCGTGATCGGAGGCGGAAACGTGGCTATGGACTGTGCCCGAACTGCTATCCGTGCAAATGCAGAGCGTGTATCCATCGTATACAGAAGACGTCAGGATGACATGACAGCATTGCGGGACGAGATCGAGGGAGCCATTGCAGAGGGCGTGGAGCTTGTGACCTTAGCTGCCCCGAAACGGATCGAGAAAGATGAAGAAGGAAAAGTGAAAGGTCTGTGGATACAGCCACAGCGTATTGACAAGGTGAAAAACGGACGTCCGGCCACCGTAAATGCAAACAAGCCGGAGGTTTGTCTGGATTGTGATATCATACTGGTTGCCATCGGACAGGATGTAAATTCCAAATCTCTGGCAGATTTCGGGCTTCCGGTGTCCAGAAACTGCTTTGTTACCGATCAGACCGGAAAAGTGGTGGATACGGAGAAGTTCTTTGCAGGCGGTGAGTGCGTATCCGGTCCGGCCACCGTTATAAAGGCAATTGGAAACGGTAAAGTAGCCGCAGCAAATATCGATGAATATCTTGGATTTGATCATGAGATCACCTGTGATATTGATATTCCGGCTCCGGTTCTGAACAATAAATCTCCCCGGGGGCGTGCGAATTTGGGTGAGCGCGAGGCGTGGGAGCGCAAACAGGATTTTGAGGGCGTGGAGATGACCATGAGCGAGGAGGAGGCATATACCGAGAGCGGCAGATGTCTTCGCTGCGATTACCATGGCTGTGCATCATTCAGAGGAGGTAGAGTGGACAAATGGTAAATTTGACAATAGATGACCGCAAGGTTCAGGCAAAAGAAGGCTCTACGATCCTTGAGGTTGCAAAAAAATATGGAATCAAGATACCGACTCTTTGTTATTTGAAAGATTTAAATGAGATTGCGGCATGTCGTGTCTGTATGGTTGAGATCAAAGGAAAAGACAATCTGGTAGCGGCATGTAATACAGAGGTAAAAGAAGGCATTGAGGTGTACACACATACAAAGCGGGTGCTGTTTGCCCGGAAAATGAACGTACAGTTTATTCTGTCCAATCACGATTACCGATGTGCCACCTGTGTGCGCAACCGTAACTGTACCCTGCAGTCTTTGGCATACGATCTGGTGGTGGACCGCAGTCCGTTTACGGAGAAGTTTGAGAAATTTGACTGGAATCTGCAATTCCCGCTGATCCGTGATGCAAGCAAGTGCGTAAAATGTATGAGATGTGTACAGGTCTGCGAGAAAGTGCAGAGCCTCGGCGTGTGGGATGTAATCAATACCGGGCGCAGGACGAGCATCAATGTATCCGGTATGCGTACCATTGAGGAGTCTGACTGTTCTCTTTGCGGTCAGTGTATCACTCACTGTCCGGTGGGAGCACTCAGTGAGCGCAATGATGTGAGAAAAGTGACAGATGCTATCATGGATGAGGACAAAATCGTGGTATTCCAGGTGGCGCCTGCGGTGCGTGCCGCATGGGGGGAGACACTTGGACTTACACCGGCGCAGGCTACGGAAAAGAGACTGGTATCTGCTATCAAGGCGATGGGTGCAGACTATGTATTTGATACAAACTTTTCTGCGGATCTTACGATCATGGAGGAAGGAAGCGAGCTGTTAGAGCGTCTGGCACATCCTGAGGATTATAAGTGGCCCATGTATACGTCCTGCTGTCCCGGCTGGGTGCGTTTCCTGAAATCCCAGTATCCGCAGCAGGTAAGCCAGCTTTCCACCGCAAAATCACCGCAGCAGATGTTTGGCGCAGTGGCAAAGAGCTACTATGCACAGCTTCTGGGTGTGGAACCGTCAAAGATCTTCTGTGTATCCATTATGCCATGTACAGCCAAAAAGCATGAGGCTGCCATTCCGGTGATGAACGATGCAGGCGCCGGACCGGATGTGGATGTGGTACTGACCACCCGTGAAGTGGATGATATGATCCGCTCCAACCAGTTGAATCCCGCATTGCTGGCAGAGAGAGATTTTGATGTTCCTCTCGGTATTGGTTCCGGTGCAGGAGTGATTTTCGGTGCTACCGGAGGTGTTATGGAGGCAGCGCTTCGAAGCGCCCATTACCTGATCAGCGGTGTAAACCCTGACCCGGATGCATTTAAAATTGTCCGGGGTATGGATGGCATTAAGGAAGCGGAGATCAATATTGCAGGCGTAAATCTGAAGGCAGCAGTTGTCAGCGGACTTGGAAATGCGAGAAAACTGATCGAGCGCATCAACGCCGGAGAGGCAGATTATCATTTTGTGGAAGTTATGGCATGTCCGGGCGGCTGTGCAGGCGGCGGCGGTCAGCCGATCCACGATGGACAGGAGCTTGCCGGAGCGAGGGGAGCAAAGCTCTACGATCTGGATCAGAAGAATACCCTTCGTTTCTCCCATGAGAATCCTTCGATCAAAGAGATCTATGAGGATTTCCTGGAGAAACCATTATCTCACAGGGCTCATGAACTGCTTCATACGGATCATGAGGCATGGAAGATGCCTCTGGCAATGGAACTGAATAAGAGATAAAATTAAGAGAAGTACTTTCCGGGGAGAGAGTACTTCTTTTTTTGTGACAAATGGAATATAGTTTTAGAAACGGAAAAGTGGTCGTTCTATGAAAAAAATATATTTTCTGATTCTTACTGTGTTCTTTACATTTTCTTTTTTTGTACCATGCAATACGATTCTGGCAGATGAGGATTCCGCATCTGAAAGCGAAATACAGGATAATTTTGAGGGAAATCTGTATGCCATATCCGCCTGCCTTTTGGATGCCGATTCCGGAAGAGTGCTCTATGAGAAAAACGGATATGAGCAGCGCCCGATGGCAAGCACGACAAAGATCATGACGCTGATCGTGACACTGGAGCAGGCGGATCTTCAGGAAATCGTGGAGGTATCAAAAAAAGCCGCATCCCAGCCGGAGGTACATCTGGGTATGAGGACGGGAGAGAGTTATTATCTGAAAGACCTGTGTTACTCTCTGATGCTGGAATCCCACAATGATTCTGCCTATGCCATCGCAGAGCATGTGGGCGGCAGTGTGGAAGGATTTGCGGATCTGATGAATCAAAAAGCGAAGGAGCTTAGGTGTGAGCAGACCTATTATATTACCCCAAACGGTCTGGATGCCGCCGATGATACAGGGACGCACAGCACTACGGCCGTGGATCTGGCAAGAGTGATGCGCTACTGTATCATGCAGTCTCCCATGAAGGATACATTTCTTGAGATTACGGGAACGCCTTCCTATGCATTTAGTGATGTGTCCGGCGCCAGAAGCTTTTCCTGCAGCAATCACAATGCTTTTTTAAATATGATGGAGGGCGCCATTTCAGGGAAAACCGGATTTACCGCCGATGCAGGATACTGTTATGTGGGCGCACTTGAACGGGATGGAAGAACCTTTATCGTGGCATTGCTTGGCTGCGGATGGCCAAACAACAAGACCTATAAGTGGGCGGATACGAAGCAGTTGATGAATTATGGCTTGGATCACTATTTTTATGAAAATGTTTATGAAGAACCGGAAAAATCTTTGGAGCTGCCTGTGGAAAATGGAATGAGTGCGTCTGATTATTACAGGGAGGAATGGAGCGTTCCGCTTGTGGTCGAAGGAGATGAGCTGCAGGTATTAAAAAAGGATTCTGAGAAGATCAGGGTTGTCTATGATCTGCCAAACCTGTTGACAGCTCCGGTGGAAGCAGACACAAAGGTTGGAAGTGTACACTATTTTCTGGAGGAAACAGAGATTGGGGTGTATGATATAAAAACAAAAACATCTGTGGAGGAGAGAAATCTGTCCGATTATACAAAGTATATAGTTGACCTGTATTTTTCTTTTTGATACAATAATCCTGTATGGCGTCGTTTGGATAACCAGACGCGCCAATTTTATTGAAGCAGAATGGGATATGTTTCCAGATGGAGAATGCGCAGAATGAATAGTACAAATGAACTGACAAACCGAATCAATCAAAGATACAGCAAAATGAGCAAAGGGCAGAAGCTTTTGGCAAATTATGTTTCGGAAAATTATGAGAAAGCAGTGTTTCTCACAGCGGAGAAGCTGGGAGGCGTCGTGGGCGTCAGTGAGTCGACTGTGGTTCGGTTTGCCACATGCCTTGGATATCACGGATATCCGGAATTTCAGAAAGCATTGGAGGAACTGGTCCGCCACAAGCTTAACTCCATTCAGCGGATGGAGGTGACCTACGGGCGTATCAGCCAATCCCAGATTCTTGAGACAGTTCTCCATTCGGATGCAGAGAAAATCAAGCATACGCTGGAAAAAATAGATAAACGCGTATTTGAACATGCGCTGGATATGATCATGCATGCGAAATGCATTTACGTCATCGGTATACGGAGCTGTGCGCCGCTGGCAAGCTTTCTTGCGTTTTATCTGAACTTTGTGTTTGATAATGTGCGGCTGCTTCAGACAAACAGCTCTACCGAGCTTTTTGAACAGATGGTGCGCATCAGCGAGGAGGACGTGATCATAGGCATCAGCTTTCCCCGTTATTCCATGCGCACACTGAAAGCCCTGGAATTTGCCAACAACCGTAAAGCAAATGTGATTACTTTGACAGACAGCGCCAATTCACCGATGTGCATGTACTCCGCCTGCAATCTGATCGCAGAGACAGATATGGCGTCGATTGTGGATTCACTGGTGGCGCCGCTCAGTGTGATCAATGCGCTGATCGTGGCACTGTGTATGAAAAAGCCGACAGAACTGGTGGACAACCTGGAAACGCTGGAAAGTATCTGGGATGAATATCAGGTCTATGAAAAGGATGAGCTGGAGCATATCGGCGATACGCATAAAAACAGATACCATCACCCGGAAAAACAGGATGAGTGAAAGGTTCGGAGAACATGAGTAAAGTTGCTGTAGTCGGGGGCGGAGCTGCCGGAATGATGGCGGCCATATCTGCTGCCGGATGTGGTCACGAAGTGACCTTATATGAAAAAAATGAAAAGCTTGGGAAAAAGGTTTTTATTACAGGAAAAGGGCGGTGTAATCTTACGAACGCCTGCGGGATCGATGAGCTTTTTTCCAATATTGTGCGCAATCCCAAATTTACTTACAGCGCAGTTTATACGATGGACAATGAGGCAACCATGGCTTTTTTTGAGGAGCATGGTCTGAGACTAAAGACAGAGCGGGGCAATCGTGTATTCCCGGCGTCGGATCACTCTTCGGATGTGATAGCGGCATGCAGACGGGGACTTGAACAGGCAGGGGTGGAAATATGCCTGAATACCAGAATTATCGGACTTGAGACGGTTCCTGTCACATATGAAAATGAGATAAAAACAGATGGAAATACTACAAAGGGGAAGAAAATAAAAGGTCCGGTAAAGCAGATCACGGGGGTTACTGTGCAGCGAAAAGGCGGTAAAGCAGAGACGTTTTTTTATGATGCGGTAATTCTTGCTTCCGGAGGTCTGTCTTATCCGGTTACAGGATCGGACGGAGACGGATTTGCGTTTGCCAAGTCTGTGGGACACACGGTTACCGGGCTTTCTCCTGCGCTTGTTCCGTTAAATGCCAGGGAGGATTATGTGAAAGCACTGCAGGGATTATCCCTGCGCAATGTATCCGTGCAGGTAAAAGACGGGAAAAAAATCTGTTACGAGGGCTTTGGTGAAATGCTGTTTACCCATTTTGGCGTCAGCGGTCCTCTGATGCTTTCTGCCAGCAGTATATTAAATGACAGAATAAAAGCCGGTCCGGTAAAGATGACCATTGATCTGAAACCGGCATTGACTATGGAGCAGTTGGAACATCGTCTGCTTCGGGATTTTGAAGAAAACAAAAACCGGCAGTTTAAAAACGCTTTGAACGGACTGTTCCCGGCAAAGCTGATTCCGGTCATGATACAATTATCGGGGATACATCCGGAAAAACAGGTAAATTCCGTTTCCAGAGAAGAGCGGGGGCATTTTGCCGCATTGATAAAGGCATTTCCCCTGACTGTTACAGGATTGCGGGGATTTGAAGAAGCCATTATTACCCGTGGAGGAGTTTCTGTGAAAGAGGTGGATGCTTCTACGATGGAATCCAAACGGGTAAAGGGCTTATACTTCTGCGGAGAGATGCTGGATGTGGATGCACTGACAGGAGGTTTTAATCTTCAGATCGCATGGTCTACCGGAAACCTGGCAGGATTGAGTGTGCAGTGATTTTTGAAAAATGTAAAGTAGGGATAAAGGAGCAGAAAATATGAGTTTTAATATTGCAATAGACGGACCGGCAGGAGCCGGAAAAAGTACCATTGCCAAAGGACTGGCTGCAAAATTGAATTTTGTGTATGTGGATACCGGGGCTATGTATCGTGCCATCGGATTGTATCTGCTGCGGGGTGGTATATCTGCGGATGACGAGAAGGGGATTGCTATTGCCTGTGAGAAGATTTCTGTGGAGCTTGGATATGAGAACGGAGTACAGCAAGTGTTTTTGAACGGAGAAAATGTATCTGCGGAAATCAGGAGAGAAGAGGTTGGAAAGATGGCGTCCTCCACCAGCGGATATCCGGTGGTGCGTGCAAAGCTGCTGGCTTTGCAGCAGAATCTTGCCGCCATGCAGGATGTTATTATGGATGGAAGGGATATCGGTACCTGCGTGCTTCCGGATGCACAGGTGAAAATTTATCTGACAGCAAGTGTGCAGGCCAGAGCAGAGCGGCGCTATGAGGAGCTGATCGCTAAGGGTACAGACTGTCGGCTGGAAGTGATCAAAAAAGAAATTGAAGAGCGGGATTACAGGGACATGCATCGAAAGATCGCACCGCTTCGTGCGGCGGAAGATGCAGTGGTCGTGGACTCTTCCGATATGAATATAGAGCAGGTTATGGAGGCAATCTGTCAGATTGCCGTATCCAGAGGTTTGAAGGAGTAAGCTATGGGAGTTGAACTTGCAAAAAGCGCGGGTTTTTGTTTTGGAGTAAAGCGTGCGGTAGATCTGGTCTACGAGAAAGCGGCGCAGGCTTCATGTCCTGTTTATACCTATGGTCCCATTATACACAATGCGGAAGTAGTGCAGGATCTGGAAAAAAAGGGTGTGCATGTGCTGGATGAGGGGACTGATCTGAGCACGGAAGATATGAAGCAAAGCATCATTATCATTCGTTCCCACGGAGTGTCTGAGAAGGTGCAGCAGAGCATGGAACAGACCGGTGCAAAAGTAGTGGACGCCACATGCCCTTTTGTGAAAAAAATCCACCGGCTGGTGAGGGAACACAGTGAACAGGGATATCATATCGTTATTATCGGGAATCCGGATCATCCGGAGGTGCAGGGCATCCGCGGCTGGTGCGACCCGGAGCATACAGATGTGATCGGAAATGAGGAGGATGCACGAAAATTTAACCGGAATTTGGAAAAAAAGGTATATATTGTTTCACAAACGACATTTAACTACAATAAATTTCAATATTTGGTTGAAATTCTTGAAAAAAAGGGTTATGATATAGTAGTTGCCAATACTATTTGCAGTGCCACAGCAAAGCGTCAGCGAGAGGCGAGGGAGCTGGCAGGAAAAGTGGATGCTATGTTAGTGATCGGCGGGGCAAACAGCTCTAATACGAGGAAGCTGTTTGAAATCTGCAGTGAATTATGTACAAATACTTACTTTTTACAAACGAAGGAAGATTTAGATTTTTCTGAATTGTCACGTTTCGACTGCGTAGGTATTACAGCGGGGGCTTCTACCCCAAATAATATTATTGAGGAGGTTCAAACAGAATGTCAGAAAATTTTGAATTTGAACGAATGTTAGAAGAATCATTAAAAACAATAAGAAATGGAGAGGTAGTCGAAGGTAAAGTTATTGACGTGAAACCAGATGAAATCGTTTTGAACATTGGCTATAAATCAGACGGAATTTTGACACGCAGTGAATACACCAACGATCAGAGTGTGGATCTGACTACCGTTGTTTCCGTAGGCGATACCATGGAGACAAAGGTGCTGAAGGTAAATGACGGAGAGGGACAGGTGCTCCTTTCCTACAAACGTCTCGCAGCAGAGAAAAGCAGCAAACGCCTTGAGGAAGCATTTGAGAATGGTGAAGTGCTTACCGCTAAAGTTGTGCAGGTATTGGATGGAGGTCTCAGCGTTGTAGTAGATGAGACAAGAGTATTCATCCCGGCAAGTCTTGTATCTGATACATACGAGAGAGACTTGAGCAAATACAAAGATACCGAGATCAATTTCGTATTGACAGAGTTTAACCCACGCCGCAGAAGAATTATCGGTGACAGAAAACAGCTCATCGTAGCTGAGAAAGCAAAACTTCAGGAAGAATTGCTTGCCAGAATCAATGTAGGTGATGTTGTTACCGGTACAGTTAAGAATATCACAGATTTCGGCGCATTTATTGATCTGGGCGGTGCAGATGGTCTGCTTCACATTTCCGAGATGTCCTGGGGACGTGTGGAAAATCCGAAGAAAGTATTCAAGGTTGGTGATGAAGTAACTGTATTCATCAAGGATATCAAGGATACAAAGATCGCGCTCAGCATGAAATTTGCAGATCAGAATCCATGGAACGATGCGCAGGAGAAATACGCGGCAGGCAATATCGTAACAGGTAAGGTTGCGCGTATGACAAGCTTTGGCGCTTTCGTTGAGCTGGCGCCTGGTGTAGATGCTCTGCTCCATGTATCTCAGATTTCAAAAGAGCATGTAGAGAAACCGTCTGATGTTCTGAGTATCGGACAGGAGATCGAAGCAGTGATCGTTGATTTCAACGAGGCAGAGAAAAAGATCAGCCTGAGCATCCGCGCAATGAAGAACAATGCACCGGAGAAAGCAGCAGAGGAAGCACCGGTAGAAGAGGACGAGGAAGTAACAGAAGAATAATGTGAAACAGTTAAGAGGGATGCGTGAGCATCCCTCTTATTTATTGCATACAAATTGTATTATATGCTTAATATAGGATTCTGAAAATTGTGTCTGTACATCTGCAATATCCAGATAGGGGGCATGGTCATTGAAGTCTTTTTGAAACAGGGGCGCCTCTGACAGTTCATTCGGAAGCTTGTCTGTGAACAGAGGCAGAAACTGACCTTCCTTTGGAACAAAGCATTCCTTTGCAGTTGCTTTGCGGTATACGGATTTATCCATAAAAGAAGTGACGGATTTATGTACGACCATCTGCTCAACGGTGAGATAACAATGATTTTTCCAGTCTTTCAGATAGTGGTTCAGTCTGCCTTCATATACAGGAATCTGTATATGTATCTTATCTTTCCGCAGGGCTATCTGATATTTCTGATCCATCAGGCGGATCGGAACAGGTACAGGAGTATTTAACAACAGCGTGACGCCATACTCTGTGCGTGCATTTCCAAGGTGATCTTTAAAGACAGCGATCTCACTGTTTATGATCTGATAATCGGGCAAAAACAGTTGATCGTAGGACAGTAAAGGAAGGAGCTTTGTCATACCAAGCACATCTTCCAGATTGTGAAGAATCAGAAGGTCTGCCAGATCATTGTCCCCCGTTTTTACATAAGTCTGATAAATATTTATCAATTCTTTCCCGCTGTATGTGTCTTCCCGGTTGATTCCAAGAAATTGTTCCACTGTTTTCTGGCGGTAATCCGGAAGCCTAAAAAGATTTTTCATGGAGCGGACATATTTTAACAGATCCAGAGATGTTTTTTTGTCAAACAGGTGTGGGTCTGCCCATCTTTTTTCCAGAAAAGGAAGATCAAAAGCAGTTCCGTTGAATGTAATGAGCATATCATAGGATGATAGCTGTTCCCGGAATGCTTTCAGGATATTTGGTTCATCCTCAGCTCGGTCACCGAAATAGAGAGTGACCAGAACAGAGTCATTCTCTGTATAGCAGGCAGTACCGATGCAGTAGATGAAGCTGCCTTTTGGGGAGAGTCCCGTAGTCTCAATATCCAGAAACAAAGGGTTTGCTTCAGCAATATGTTGTATATAAATCTTATTGTTTTCAGATATGGGAAAACACCTTTGAATTAGCCGCATAAAACGCTCCTTGAAAGCATGTATTTTTTTAAAAACAACATGATT
>CAYRZL010000039.1:0-16997 GCA_964428795.1 uncultured Lachnospiraceae bacterium
TCGACGAACGTGTGTTTCTTTTTGTCCCCTCTAAAATCGGAATTTCCTATAAAGCAAAAAATGATCATCCAGCGGATGATCATTTAGAATGGGCGGAGGTGGATTCGAACCACCGAAGCAATTTGCAGCAGATTTACAGTCTGTCCCCTTTGGCCACTCGGGAATCCACCCATTTATGAAAGTGAGCGCCAAAGCACTCAACGCTCATATTATACACAATCTATATGAAAAAAACAAGCCTTCCTCACGGATTTTCTTTTATTCATTTTCATGAAGCAGTACCACCGCAGAATATTTCGGCAAATGCATTTTTAGCTGCTTATTTTCCATCTTATACTCTACCGGCATCGTGGAATAAGAATCACCATGCGTATACATCAACTGTTTCAGCTTACAATTTCTCGGAATACCTGCTGACGCAATGGACACATCGATATTCTTTGGGTACGCATCGTTATTCAGTATCACGACGATCTGCTGCCTGCGGTTAAAACGACTGTAGCAGAGCACATGCTTTTCGCACTCAAACATCTTCAAAGAGCCGGTCTTTAATGCCGGATATTCCCTGTGAATTTTTATCATGTCCCGATGAAATTTGAGCAGATCCTGATCTTCATTTCCCCATGGATAGGTTCTGCGGTTATCCGGATCAGTAAATCCGCACACACCCGCCTCATCACCATAATACAGCGTCGGCGCACCGGGCCATGTCATCTGAATTACCACCGCTTCCTTGAATATACCTTTGTTGATTCCCTCGCTGGCAGCCTCCGCGCCAAGCGTTCCAAGACGTCCCACCTTATGGTTGGTTCTGGTCAGAAAACGGGAATGGTCATGATTTGACAACTGGTTCATAGCGCATTGCAGAGAGGACGTCATAAAGCTGGACATATAATGATTCATGGAGTTGATGAAATTCGTGTGATCTCCCACCATAAAGTCCTTATACTCGTCACTGTGCTTTTCCATTCCGGTCAAAAACCATGTGACAGGTTCCATAAACGCATCATAGTTCATGACACTGTCCCACTGATCGCCCTTTAACCATTCCTTCGGATCTCCGTAATGCTCTGCCAGAATCAAAGCATCCGGTTTTGCCTCTTTCACAGTTTTACGGAATTTCTTCCAGAACTCATGATTATACTCCGGCGTATGTCCCAGATCTGCCGCCACATCCAGACGCCATCCATCTACATTATACGGAGGTGACACCCACTTACGTCCCACCTCCAATATATATTCTTCCAGCTCTTTGGAGCCTTCATAATTCAGCTTCGGCAGCGTATTATGTCCCCACCAGCCTTCATAAGTCTGATTATTTGGCCATCCATTCTCATCACTGAACTTAAAAAAGTTCCGATAGGGACTGTCCGCGGACACATAAGCGCCTGTCTGGAATTCTTCACAGCCCTCATATATACGCTCTCTGTCCAGCCATTTATTGAAGGAACCGCAATGGTTGAACACGCCGTCCAGAATAACACGCATTCCCCGTTTATGAGCCTCCTCCACAAGCTGAATAAACAGCTCGTTGCTCGCTTCCAGATTGCGTTTGCTCGTGACGCGGCTGATGAAGCGGCTGGCATGGGTATTATCCACATCTCCCGGCTCCAGCAATGCTCCCTCGTCATCCAGGATCACACCAAAATGAGGGTCTACATGATCATAATCCTGGGTATCGTATTTATGACTGGATGCAGATGCAAAGATCGGGTTAAAGTAAAGCACCTCTACACCCAGCTTTTGCAGATAATCCAGCTTCTTCATAACGCCTGCCAGATCGCCGCCATAAAAATCTGCCACGTCAAACCCATTCGGCGTCTTGTCCCAGTTTTCCACTTGAGTCGTCTGACGGTTGATATAATAATATTCCCGGCTCAACACATCATTTGAGGTATCTCCATTGCAGAAACGCTCCACAAAAATCTGATACATCACTGCGCCCTTCGCCCAGTCGGGAGTGGAAAATCCCGGTACGATACGAAAATCATACTGGGGACGGTACTCTTTACTGATACCGGAGCGGTCATAATAGCAATGTATCATTCCGCATGTAACCTCAAAGTAATAATTCACAGGCTCTGTTCCCACATGAAGGACCGCCTCATAATAATCGTATTCTCCCTCGGTCTCCGCCACCTCCATACAGATTTTTTCATCTCCGCAGCAAAGCCACACCATATCTACATTTGAAGTTCCCGTTCGAAAACGTATCGTCACATCCTCATTTTCTTTTGGCTCTGCCGGATTGCGATAGTCCGCAGTACCGTCCGAAAACAGCGCATGCTTATGAAACACCGGACGCATCTGCATGATATAGCCATGTATACGATTTAATTCTTCCAAAGTCTGATATTTCATTTGTAATAACCTCGTTTTTCTTTTATAATTCCCTCTCTGCCGAAAACATGTTTCGAAGCTCCCCTTCGCATACCTGATAACGATAGGAAACCTCCGCGAAAGCTTCCTTTCGCGTACCTTACAACAAAGTAAAACAGACAGCTTAAGCTGTCTGTTTTAGGAGAAGGTATTTTTTACTATGGGGTGTAGCAAAAAACTATATAATGTATTGGGGGTTTTTACGATACTTATTATAGCATCCGTCCACGCGGAAGTGTGCACAAACTTCTTTTTTTATATCACTTCTTTTTGTCAATTTTTTATAAAACCGCAAAGTAACCCCGCATATCATCGGCGGATTTCCTATACAAATTGTATGAAAACCGCCAACCTCTCTCATTTACAGACTGCTTATGCCTCAAACAATGCAGCAAACTCTTCTCCCGTGATCTTTTCCTTTTCCAGAAGAAGCTCTGCACAACGGTTCAGGACATCTTCATTGGCATGGATGAGCTCTTTTGCCCGGGCATAGCATTCATCGATGATGCGTTTCACTTCCTGATCGATGATCGTAGCCACGTTCTCACCATAGCTTCTTGTGTGCGCCAGATCCCTGCCGATGAACACTTCATCATCATCACTGCCATAATTGATCAGACCCACATGCTCCGACATACCGTATTTTGTCACCATCGCTTTTGCCACAGCAGTTGCCTGCTTGATGTCCTGGGACGCTCCGGTAGTGATATCATCAAAGATGATCTCCTCAGCCACGCGTCCGCCCAAAGCCACGATAATATCCTGCAGCATTTTGCCTTTTGTATTGAACATCTCATCTTTTTCCGGCAGCGGCATCGTATACCCGGCCGCTCCTGCACCGGTAGGAATAATAGACACCGTGTGTACCGGTCCAACATCCGGCAGCACATGGAATAAAATCGCATGACCCGCTTCATGGAATGCGGTGATCCGCTTCTCCTTATCTGAAATGATCCTGCTTTTCTTTTCCGCACCGATACCTACTTTGATAAAGGATTTTTGAATATCTGCCTGGGTAAGAAATGCCCGGTTCTCTTTTGCCGCAGCGATAGCCGCCTCGTTCAGCAGGTTTTCCAGGTCTGCCCCGGTAAATCCCGCGGTAGTCTGGGCTACTTCTTTCAGATTCACGTCATCCCCGAGGGGTTTATTTTTTCCGTGAACCTTCAAAATTTCCTCTCTGCCGCCTACATCCGGACGTCCCACATAAACCTTTCTGTCAAAACGACCCGGACGCATAATGGCAGGATCCAATATATCTACACGGTTGGTTGCAGCCATAACGATGATGCCCTCGTTCACGCCAAATCCGTCCATCTCCACCAGCAGTTGGTTCAATGTCTGCTCACGCTCATCATGTCCGCCGCCCATACCGGTTCCGCGTCGTCTTGCCACAGCATCGATCTCATCGATAAATACAATACATGGGGAATGCTTTTTCGCATCCTCAAATAAATCTCTCACACGGGATGCTCCTACACCCACAAACATTTCCACGAAATCGGAACCGGAAATGCTGAAAAACGGTACGTTCGCCTCCCCCGCTACTGCCTTTGCCAGCAATGTCTTACCTGTACCGGGAGGTCCCACCAGAAGCACGCCTTTTGGTATGCGAGCGCCAAGCAAGGTATATTTCTGAGGCGTTTTCAGGAAATCCACGATTTCTTCCAGGTCTTCTTTTTCCTCGCGCAGGCCTGCCACCTTGGAAAAATTCACTTTTTCCGAGCCGCCTACGCTCATTTTTGCCCGGCTCTTTCCAAAATTCATCATTTTATTATTGCCGCCCTGAGCCGCCTGACCGCTCATCATCATAAAGAAAAAGATAATCACAACGATCATTAATATACTCGGGAGCAGACTCACCAGCCAGTTTTCGCCCGGGACGTCTTTTACTTCATAATCTTTAAAATCCGCCTCCTGCAATTCCGACTGTATTTCATTTACATCAGACACATTCAGGATCTTCTGCTCATTGTTGTCCAATGTGATATACAATATACCGGAAGGCACTTCCCTGTTCTGTCTTATCTCCACATCAGTGATCTCGCCTGCCTCTAAAGCAGCCTCAAACTGCGCATAAGTGTATGTTTCTCTTGATACGTTCTTTGCATCAAAAGAATACCATACAGCCAAAATAATCAGCAGTACGATCACATACAATCCTATGCCTCTAAAACGTTTATTCAAAATGAACCTCCTTCCGCAAACTCAATTGCTCCTATGTATGGAAGATTACGGTAACGCTGCGCATAGTCCAGTCCATAGCCAACCACAAATTCATCCGGAATCTGATAGCCGATATAATCCACAGCCACCTCTACCTCCCTGCGGCTTGGTTTATCCAGCAGTATAGCCAGCTGGATACTCTTTGGCTTACGCTCTCCCAGCATTTTTACAAGATTAAACAAGGTATTCCCGGAATCAATGATATCCTCCACGATCAGTACATTACGTCCCTGAATATCCTCCGAAATGTCCTGTTTGATCGTTGTGATCCCGGTAGACTTCGTGCCGTTTCCGTAACTGGATACTACCATGAAATCCATATATACCGGAGCTGTGATCCGCTTTGCAAGCTCACAGGCAAAAAAGCTGGCTCCCTTTAACACGCAGATCAAAACCACTGGTTCTCCGTCCAGATCTTTACTGATCTGCGCCCCCATCTCTGCGATCCTCGCGTCTACCTCCTGCTCAGAAAACATCTCATGTATGATTTCTTTCATCTTCATTTTCTCCTGTTCGTTTTTCTGCACATATTTCAAGAATATGTGTGGTTTCCCTGGTAATCTTATATGCTTCACTAATTCTATGCCCAACAACCCAGAGAATATGCGAACCATCTGCGACAAGGGGCAGAAAGTCTCTCTCTCTGCGTGGAATTTTCCGGTCGATCATATAGTCCTTCAGCTTTTTTGTTCCTCCTGAAAGTTCCACCTGCAAATAGTCCCCGGGCATACGATACCGAAGCAGGACATTATGTTTTATAATATCATAGTCAAACCATTTCGTATACGTTTTTTCGGAAATTTTTCCCATATCTCCGTCAAAATCTTTCAGTCTGATACGAAAATTCCAGTCTCCCAACGATATATTCTGACAGGATTCTGATACGGAAATCTCTGCGGCAGCCTCCCGCTTGTCCAAAGACTGTATCTTTCTTATTTCACACTGTTCGGATTCCCGATAAATAAAAATCCTCTCATAAGAGCTCTCTGCAATGATGCCATGGGGCAGAGAAATCCGACGCCCTGTCATTCCCTGACACAGCCCTCTCACTGCCTCCACATGCTGTTTTGTGATATCCTTTCTGGCGCCCGCCATCCCGCATATGAACTGATAGATCAGACGCTTTCCGATCACCGGGTGCAGCTCACCCAGCTTTTTTTTATCAAGCTGCACTTCGCATATACGCTGCGTATGTCCCTCATCATCTGTATGCTTTATTTCTTTTTCCACCATCACCTGATTTGACGCAAGCCTTACCTGCTCATCCAGATAATCCACGGTCTCCCTCACTTCCTCCGAAAACTGAAAGAAGTGATCTGCCGCCTGCTCATTGACCGCTTTCAATTCAGGCAGAACATGGTGCCGGAGCCGGTTTCTCGTATAGGTCGTATCAAAGTTTGTCGTATCCGTACAGAAAGACACGCCTCTTTGTGCCAGAAATGCCTCAATCTCCTCCCTGTTCACACACAAAAGGGGACGAATGATACGATCCCTCACCGGGCGGATTCCCTGCATTCCGTCCAGCCCGGTTCCGCGGCTCAAATGAAACAACATCGTCTCACAGGAATCTTCCATATGATGGGCTACTGCGATCACACTGTTTCCGTCAGGAGCACAGCTTTTCGCCGCCTCCTCCAGACAGTGATAGCGCAGCTCTCTTGCCGCCTCCTCCAAAGACAATCCCTTCTTTTTGGCATAAGCAGGCGCATCCACGCCGCATACATGCAGAGGAATCCCGTAATCAGCGCACAGCTCTCTGCAAAACCGGGCATCCCGCAGACCTTCTCTCCCCCGGATGCCATGTTCCACATGAACCGCCTGAATGACCAATCCATACTCAGAAGCCAGTTCCCGCAGCACAAGCAGAAGGCATACGGAATCCGCTCCCCCGGACAATGCCGCGATCACATTATCCCCCTCATGCAGCATATGATATTGTTCCACATACTTTTGTATTTTTTGAATCATATCTTCCTCAATTCTTTTTCCATATACCGCAGATGAGCACCGTCATATCGTCCCGCACTTCACCACCGGTATATAATAGTACACGTTCCAGAATTTTTCGCGCCATTTTCCCGGGATGGTTAGTGTCTGTCTCCTGTATGATCTGTGCCACGGTCCCGTTTGGGTCCTCCACATGCAGATGATCCAGCACCCCGTCCGAAATCATGACCACAAAATCTCCATCCTCCAGCTCTTTTTCCGACTTTTCGATCTCCAGCTTTGAAAAGACACCTACCGGAAGATTGGTGGAGGCAATACTGTCCACCCCATCCTTTTTTCGGATAAACGTGGTCGCACCTCCGATTTTATACAGATTGCAAATACCATTGTCCAAATCCAGCACAGACAGATCCACCGTGGAGAACAGATTATTCTCCCCGTGGGTCACCATCGCAGAGTTCATCATACGGATCGCAGTTTCCTCCTCAAATCCTGCCTCCAGAAATTTCTCTATTAAATCTATCACCATTTCGCTTTCTTTACAAGCCTGAACTCCACATCCCATCCCGTCAGACAGGCTCATCACAAATCTTCCGTCCTCCAGACGCTGAAAGGAAAAATTGTCTCCCGATATCTGTTCTCCTTCCCTGGTAAGCCTCGCCATGCCCTGAGTCACCGTATATACCGTATCCTCCCTGAAACGCATGACAACCGAATCCTTTCCAAGAAGCGTTCGGTTGTCCCGCACAGAAACCAGCGGACAATCTGCCACCTTGCTCAGGGTCTTTGCCAGATCCCGCAGGGAAATACAGTTCCCATATCTGGAATATCCCTGCACATACAGCTCCAGCTTTCCCACCGGTCCCCGCAAAAGCTGCAGATCCTGCACAACAACCCCCATTTCTTTGAGCCGGAACCGGATCGCCGCCACCATACGCCCTTCCCTGCGTCCCACATCTTCGTAGCTTTTTGCGCAATCCTTCATAATATATGCCATGGCGCCCAACTGCTGGGCGATGACCTCCCGGTTTTCTATCAGACGGTTGTACCATGCCATGTTCAGCCTTGCCCGCTCAAACACGCGCAGCGCCTCCTCCATCATGGCGGACGAACGAAGACAAGAGCCTGCCAGTTCGGCACTGCACCGGTCCACATCCTCTCCCTTGTGGATCCGCTGTAAAAAACGATACAGAATTGTATACATTTTTGTATTTGACGCATCCCAGCATATGGCACAATGTCCGCAGGAATTGCACACCCTCCCGGTCAGCTCTCCCTGCATCCTGCTCAGCTCCTCCGCCGAAAAATCCTCCTTATACCGGTCCATTCCCTGAAATGCCTTGGATAGTTTTGCAAAAGAATCTGCATATCCGTTCAGCCTCGGCTCCGCCAGTGATTTTTGTATTTCCTCGCTTTTTTCCTGCCTCTGGGCGCAGGGTTTCCATTCCAGAAACCGGTAGCAGGCTCCGGATAACACCTGCACAAAACCAAAAATAAATACACCTTCCAATATTCCCGCAAGCAATGTGCTTCCGATCCGTATCTCCATCAACGCGCCCGCCACGGACATGACCACCGTGGCAATCGCCATGAGAAGTCCACCTGTATCCGCCCTGCATCTGTGGAAAAACCGCTCCGTCACTGCCACAAGTACCAGCGCAGCCACAAGCACCAGTGCATACTTTACAAAAACTGCCACAGGGACAAACACGATCATCCCTGCTACCGCGCACAGAAACAGCATTCCTCTGTTCAGCCCCGCCATCATTCCCGTCATAAATACCGCAGGCAGCAGCGGATACACGCCTGCAATGGTAAACCTTCCCGAGAAAAACACTGCCGCATACACCAGAAGCTGTCTGATTCCAAACCAGTTGATATCCTGTCGTTCCTCTTTCCATATTCTCTTGTCATATGTACTGCCCTGCAATTCTTTCATGATCTTACCTCCTCGTCTCTGACCGTCCCGGCCATGTAGGAGGTATTCTACCCATTGCGGACAGAAATGTTTGTCAAAACAACTCCCCCGCCAAAAAAAGTTTTCGCCAAAAAGCCGGATGACGTCACACATTCTGTGGATTAGAGGGAGCTTAGAAAATTTAAGATATTAAAAGGAGATGCTTCACACATCTCCTTAAAAGCTTCTATTCTTCTTTAAAAATAATATCATTATCGTAAGCAAGACCTAATTTTGATTTGGCAACATCCTCTATGTAAGCTTTACTGCCGATCTCCTGCTGCTGCTTTTCCAGATCCTCTTTTCGCTGGTTCTCCTGATCCAGCTGCTCTTGAAGCTCTTCCTGTCTTGCAACATATTCCTCATCCTTTTTATCAAGTCGTACGATCTGAACCGCCAGAACAAGAATAAACATCACGACCATCAGCCCCACGAAAATCTTTCCCGCACGGTTCTGTTTCTTCTTTTTTCTTTTCCTGCTTCCCTTTGCCAATCACATCACCCACCTTGTACCCTATGTCTTTCTTAGGTTCATTCTAACTTCTTTCCATGCTTTTTTCAATCGTTTTTTCTGCATTCGCATCAGTTTCTTGCATTTTCCCATAGATTTTCCAAAAATACGCCTGAAAAACCGACCAAGTGCACAAAAAGGTTTTGCCACAATTCGAAACACCTTTGAAAGCCCCAGGCAGATTCCTCCCAATACCTTAACTCCCACAAATAATACAAATCTGCTGCAGAAAAGAAGAAAACAGATCATTCCAAGCAGCATTGCTCCGATTGCAAACCCGCGTACAAGCCCGTCATTTTCCCGATACAATGTCAGAAAGATCATCACGCCATATACAAGCCAGTATATGATATCCTGCACCCCGATCCAGATTTTTCCTCTTCGGAATACTCTTCTTCCAATGCGGAGAAGATCGTAGATAAAACAAAAAAATGCTCCCAGCAGAAAAGACTGCAGGAACAGATCTGCCTGCGCCCTCACCCCGACGCTGAACATATTATTTAAATAATCTTCCAAACAGCGATTCTCCCTGCTTCGATTTATGATGAATGTCGGAGTATTGCAGAAGATCCACATGCCCCTCCATATCCACTTCACCCTTCTCCAGACTCAGGCGGCTTACATGCAGGTCCTTTCCCTTCACCATCAGCATTCCCTGCTCCGTCTCCATAAGCACTTCATTTACATCAAAGGATAATATATCAATGACGCCGCAGAGTGTACAATTATTCCGATTGGTCAGCATAAGCTTGTGCACCTTCGGGGTTTGTCTCTCATCCATACAAAAAACCTCCTAATTACTTTATCGGCAATTCCTTCTACCTAAAGTATATTAAGAGGTTTTTGGTTTATGATTTTATTTTACAGGTATTGGAACATTTTCTTCGCATCTTCCTTGCGGGAAGTATCAGCGATATCCAGCACCTCAACCTTAACTGCTTTCGTACCGAATGTAATCTCAATGATATCACCGGGCTTTACATTCACAGATGCTTTTGCCACTTTTCCGTTCACAGACACCCTGCCCGCATCACATGCCTCATTGGCTACGGTTCTGCGTTTGATCAGTCGTGACACTTTTAAAAACTTGTCCAGCCTCATAACAAACTGAATTAGTTCATCATATCTTTCAGAGCTTTACCAGCTTTGAATTTCGGTGTATTGGAAGCTTTGATCTCCATTGTTGCACCGGTTCTCGGATTTCTTCCCACTCTTGCAGGTCTTGTGGATACTTCAAAAGTACCAAAACCTACCAACTGGATTTTATCACCTTTTTTGAGCTGTTCTCCAACAGTCTCTGTGAAAGCAGCAAGTGCTTTTTCTGCATCTTTTTTGGACAATCCGGATTTTTCAGCCATAGCTACAACCAATTCTGATTTGTTCATTTTTATTCCTCCTAAAATAAATCTAAATTTTTCACATGATTTTACGTTCTATTCCGTTCCTGTGAAACTGTCTACAGAATATTTATACTTGTTTTCCCCTGCTTTGTCAAGGAAATTCCATGTTTTCTCATCTTTACCTTTACAGCATCGGATCGATCATATCTAAAACCGCTTTACCCAGGTCTGCTGATTTCTCATCCGCAGCGTCCAGAGAATCTGCCTTGATTCCATAATAGAATTTTACTTTCGGCTCTGTACCGGAAGGTCTCACGCAAACCCATGCGCTGTCTGTAAGGTCATAATACAACACATTGGAGGATGGCAGTCCGGTCGGTGTTGTCTTTCCGGTTTCCATATCCGTAATGACATCCTTCTTGTAATCTCTTGCAGATACGACCTTATAACCGCCGATTTGAGCCGGTGTATTCTCACGAAGGGTATTCATGATCGTCTGAATCTTCTCCAATCCCTCGATACCTTTCAGCGTAATGGACTTTACGTCATCCTTATAATAGCCATATTTCTCGTACATATCGATCATGGCATCCCACAAAGTCTTACCCTGTGTCTTATAGTATGCCGCCGCCTCACACAGCGCCATGGAAGCAACTACTGCATCTTTATCCCTCGCATAAGTACCCGGCAGGCATCCGTAGCTCTCCTCCAGGCCAAAGAGATATGTGCCTGTTCCTTTTGTCTCAAATTCCAGCATCTTCCGTCCGATAAACTTAAAGCCGGTGAGCACTTCGCAAAGCCGGATACCATAGTGTGCCGCAATAGCATCTGCCATGTTTGTAGTAACGATGGATTTCACCAGCGCACCGTCTGCAGGCAATCCCTCTTTTTCTTTTCTCTGGCTGATCTCATACTCGCCGATCAGACAGCCGGACATATTGCCAGTAAGAGAATGATAGGTTCCGTTTTCCGCATCTTTTACATACACGCCCAGGCGATCCGCATCCGGGTCTGTTGCAAGTACCAGATCCGCATCCAGCTCTTTTGCCATGGCCAGTCCCAGTTCAAAGGCTTCCTCAGCCTCCGGATTCGGATAGCTTACCGTCGGGAAATCCCCATCAGGAAGCTCCTGCTGCGGTACTACATAGACATGCTTAAAGCCCAGCTCGGCAAGCACGCGTCTTACCGGAATATTTCCGGTTCCGTGAAGAGGCGTATAAACGATCTTCAGCTCATCTTTTACCTTGTCAATCGCCTCCTGCTGCCATACCAGTTTTTTCAGCTCTGCAATATAAGGATCATCAATATCTGCACCGATGGTCTCATACAGGCCTGCCGCTTTTGCCGCTTCCTTTTCCATCGTCTTTACAGCAGCATAATCTGTCACCTTCTTAACCTCACCCATAATGCCGCTGTCGTGAGGCGGTGTGATCTGTGCGCCATCTTCCCAGTATACTTTATATCCGTTGTACTCCGGCGGATTGTGGCTGGCAGTAATGTTGATTCCCGCAGTACATCCCAGCCTGCGCACAGCATAGGACAATTCCGGTGTCGGGCGAAGAGACTCAAACACATATGCCTTGATCCCGTTTGCAGCCAGACAGAGCGCCGCTTCATCGGCAAACTCCGGTGACATATGTCTGGAATCATAAGCGATCGCCACACCTCTCGCCTGCTGTCCTACGCTTATAATATAGTTTGCAAGTCCCTGTGTAGCCTTCCGCACAGTATAAATATTCATACGGTTGGTTCCGGCGCCGATTACACCGCGAAGTCCGGCAGTACCGAACTCAAGATCCATGTAAAAACGATCCTCAATCTCTTTTTCATCTTCTGCAATGCTCTGAAGCTCCGCTCTGGTAGCCTCATCAAAATATGGATTTTCAATCCATGCTTCATACATTTCCCTGTATCCCATACCTGTTCCTCCCTGTAATTAGTTTGTTTTCATGCCGCGCCTTCGGCTTTGCATTCGTTAAGTGTTTACATTATACCCTATTTACCCAAAAAATGGAATCCCTTTAGGAATTTCTCTCGCGCTTCATTTTGCTGAATTTCCTTTTGCAGCTTCTCCATATTTCTTCCCGAAACCCACACCTTATTCGAATTATAATAATGGTTCATGATCTTCCAGAATTTCTCAGGATATGCAAGGCGCAGATAAAGCTGCCGCTCTTCCTCCTCAGACAGCGGACGCACCCGCTCATAGGTGCGGATCACTTCTTTTCCAAGGCGTTCATTCCAGTTATGCTTCTCCATGATCTTACGGACAAAATTGCTCAGATCCGATATCTGCACGCCCCATCCGCTCTGTTCAAAATTCAGCAACGCCATCCGGTTTGTTTCAAACAGTACATTATGATAATTAAAATTTCCATGACATATGCCAAACAGCGACGTATTTTCGGGTCGTCCCTGGCATATCTCCCGCTCCACTTCCTCCGCCTGCTTCCAAAACAGATCAAAGCTGGCTAAGAAACCTCTTTCAAATTCATTCTTCTGCCTGCGGTTCTTCACAAAACTCCGTATTTTCTTCAATTCCCGATTATGACGGGCATATTCTGCCCCTGCATTCTGATCATCAAACCCCTCCGGGGGCTGTGAATAACCATTTAATATCTGATGCATCCGCGCTAACAGCGCCGCACTTGCCAGGATATCTCCCCTGCACTTTATATCGCACTCTTTTCCCTCATACCAATGATGCATGGTATAGCTGATATCATCCGGTCCCATGACAATCAGATTCCCTTCTCTGTTCGGAATCATCTCATCTACATTAAGCCCGTTTTTTGTCAGATATCTGCCCAGATTCTGTAAATACTCTGCCTTTGTCTGCGTCCCCCCAAACTCCTTCAGTGCATACATCCCTTTATCCGTGTAACAGATCAGCACACCCCTTCCCCTCAGTGTCCGATTTACTGTAAAATCATATGTATTTAAAACCTGCTCGATCATAAAAAACACAAAAAACACCCCTTCACACTATAGATTCACAGCATTGCTGTGTCTATCTAGCATATGAAAAGGTGCCCTTTTTTATAACCCGGATTTACAGTTTCTTTTCCGAAACAAACCATGCCATCAGTATTTCTTTTTCATTTAATGCCGGATCGTCAATGACTGCGTCCAGCATCCGGTGCAAAATCTCGCCGATCTCTTTCCCCTGAGATACACCTGCCGAAATCAGATCACCGCCATCCACCGCCAGATCTTTCAGGCTGAGACAATCTGCCTCTCTGCAAATTTCCTCATACAACGCTTCATAAGCGTCCACATAATCCAGCTTCTCCTTCTGCTTATAGCTGCTCTGAGCCAGAATATCCGCCCGCTTCACCGTAAACAGATCGGGATAACAGGACAGCCCCGCTTTTACCACAGCACGCCGCACCGCTTTCTTCTCTAAAGGCGGGTTGACGTCATGCACACGGATGAGAGACGTCACTTTTGCTATCGTATCATTATCAAATTTCAGGCGGCGCAGTATCTCCCTCGCCATCTTTGCCCCCTCCTGGGGATGACCGTAAAAATGATCTCTTCCGTCTGCTCCCACACGTTTACAGGGCGGTTTTGCCACATCATGCAGCAGCATGGTTAGACGCAGCACCTTATCCTCCGGCACAGCTTTCAGCGCATGTATCGTATGCTCGCCCACGCTGTAACAGTGATGAGGATTGTTCTGCTCCGTCTCCATCATGACATCAAATTCCGGCAGAATGACGCTTGATATGCCTGTCTCATAAATGGTACGCATTTCCTCCGGATGGGCGGATGTCAGCAATTTTACCAGTTCCACCTGAATGCGCTCCGCACTGATCTTTGACAACGTACCTGACAACTCACAGATTGCCGCCCTGGTATCCCGATCAATATCAAATCCAAGCTGCGCCGCAAACCGCACGCCCCGCATGATACGCAGCGCATCCTCTCCAAACCGTTCTCCCGGTTCGCCCACACATCGTATAATTCCCCGATTCAGGTCCTCGCAGCCGCCGAACAGATCCACCAGCCCTGCCCTGTCATTGTACGCCATAGCATTGATTGTGAAATCCCTGCGTTTTAAATCCTCCTCCAGACTGGCGGTAAACACAACGCAGTCCGGATGCCTTCCGTCCAGATATGCGCCGTCCACCCGGTAGGTGGTCACCTCAAAGCCCTCATGCTCAAGCATGACCGTCACCGTCCCGTGCTGCAGCCCGGTGTCGATGGTGTGAGAAAACAGCTCCTTCACCTCATAGGGAGAAGCTGACGTGGTAATATCCCAGTCCTCCGGGATCCTTCCCAGGATGGCATCCCGCACACAACCGCCTACCGCATAGCTTTCATAGCCATGAGCATACAGCGTATCTATTATTCTTTTTACCTTTTCCGGCAGTTTCATGTACATGAGATCACCTTCCTGTTATTTTAAAATATAATAAGCTGTGAACACACTTTATATGTCCAAACTGTCAGCATGAAGCTGTTCTAATTTCATCATTATGTCATCAAACCTCCTGCCATTATATTTCGAGTTCCATTTCAGCATTCATATTTACAGTTTTTTTGAATACATTACTTCAGCAGCTCCATATGATTGTTTCTTTTGATCCGTTAATATGAAACCATGCTTTTCATAAAATCTTCTGGCAATCGTATTCTTTTCAAAAACCCACAGCATAACTTCTGAATATCCGGCTTCTTTTATTTCATCAAGGACATGACACAGCATCATGGAACCATAGCCTTTTCCCCATTTATCACATAAACTGTGTATACATATCAATTCCGCAGCATTTTCTCCCAAATCACCTCTGTTTTGACTCCATCCGGCTATACAATGGGGTTTTTTATCAACAAACTCAATGACTATTTGCGCAATCTGACGATCTAAAACCGTTCTGTACATTTCTTCGATTTTTACAATATCGGTGCTTTCCTCCAGCTCTTCAGATGAAAGAATCTCCGCAAAGGCAGATTTCCAGGACTCAGTTTGAATAAATGCTAATATCTTCTCATCATCCAATTTTGCTCTGCGCAATTCAACGCAATTCATACACTTCTCCTTTTTTATCAGCCCCTAGTACGCCTTACCCCAGTAAACAAGCTTTTTCGCCGGTTTTCCGCAGCACACACATACATCGGAAATCTTTTCCTGCTCAAATGGCATACATCTGGAGGTTGCTGTAGTATCTTCCTTGATCTTCAGCTCACACGCCAGATCCTCGCACCACATTGCCCGGATAAAGCCGGGTTTATTCTCAACTGCATCTTTAAATTCCTCATAAGTAACCGCATCGCTGATGTGAGAAGCAAGATGTGCCTTTGCCCGCGCCAGCATATCCGCCTGCATACGCTCAAGTACCTCTGCAATCCTGCTCTCCACCTCATCCAAAGATACAACGAGCTTTTCTCTTGTGTCACGACGCACGATCACACACTGGTTCGCAGCAATGTCCTTTGGTCCTAATTCCACACGCACCGGAATACCGCGCATCTCCTGCTCAGAAAATTTCCAGCCCGGACTCTTATCGGAATCATCCAGTCTTGCACGGAATTGTCCGCTGAGACGATCCAATACCTCATTTGCTTTATCAAGCACACCCTCTTTTTGCTGCTGGATCGGAATCACCATAACCTGAACCGGAGCAACACGTGGTGGAAGCACCAGACCGGAATCGTCTCCGTGCACCATAATGATGGCTCCGATCAGACGGGTAGATACGCCCCATGAGGTCTGATGTACATACTGCAATTTATTGTTTTTATCTGTATACTGAATACCAAATGCCTTCGCAAATCCATCTCCAAAGTTATGGCTGGTGCCGGACTGCAATGCCTTTCCGTCATGCATCAACGCTTCAATGGTGTAGGTGGCTTCTGCTCCCGCAAATTTTTCTTTGTCCGTCTTGCGTCCCTTTACCATAGGAATTGCCAGAACCTCCTCACAGAAGTCCGCATATACATTCAACATCTGAATGGTGCGCTCCTCTGCCTCCTCTGCAGTAGCATGGGCGGTATGGCCCTCCTGCCACAAAAACTCGGAAGAACGCAGAAACGGTCTCGTCGTCTTCTCCCAACGACATACGGAACACCACTGATTGTACACCTTCGGCAGATCACGGTAGGATTGCACAATATTGGAATACAAATCACAGAACAAAGTCTCGGACGTAGGTCTCACACAAAGTCTTTCCTGCAGCGTCTCCAGTCCTCCCTGTGTCACCCATGCAACCTCGGGAGCAAAGCCCTCTACATGATCTTTCTCTTTTTGCAGCAGACTCTCCGGAATAAACATCGGCATGTATACATTCTCAACGCCTGTCTCCTTAAATCTCTCATCCAACTGTTTCTGAATATTTTCCCAGATGGCATATCCATTGGGTTTAAATATCATACATCCCTTGATGGAAGAATAATCCATCAATTCCGCTTTTTTGCACACATCCGTGTACCACTGCGTAAAATCCACATCCATGGATGTGATCGCTTCTACTAATTTTTTGTCTTTTTCCATAGCTTTCATCCTCTCTTCTCTTATTTTTTTAACATGCTAAATGTGTTTCCCGGCTTTTCATAAATAACGCTCTTTGTGCTGTAAAATAAAAATGCCGCACTTTCCTCCCCGATAGGGACCGAAAGTTCGGCGGTACCACCCTGA
>CAYRZL010000039.1:17097-24113 GCA_964428795.1 uncultured Lachnospiraceae bacterium
AAATGTAACGCATATACCTCTGAACACTCGTTATTCTAGTTGACATTATCTGAAATGTCAAGAAAATATATCTCCCGGATCAAAATAAATCCAATCGGTCCGAACAATACTCCCCATATTCCAAATACGCACAGTCCCGCATAGATACTGATCATAACCACCAGAGGGTGTACACCCATACCTTTTCCCATAATCCGCGGTTCTAAAACCTGCCTAACCAGCGTAGTTGCTGCAAAAATCCCGGCACAGGCACATGCATATGCATAACGTCCCTGAAAAATGAGCAGAAGTGCCCATGGCACAAAAATCGTGCCCGTTCCAATAAATGGCAGTGCATCACAGATTCCGATACCGATTCCTGCAGCCCACGCATACCGGTTGCCGCACAGCAAAAGCCCTACCGAACAGATACCTGCCACAATTCCCATAATGATCAACTGCGCCTTAAAATATGTTCCCCCTGTATTTAACACATTGTACCCAAGCTTTAAAAAAACTTTTCCCCACCGGTTATGCTGCATGGCATTTTTCATCTTTTCATAATCTTTTATCATAAAATAAGATGCGATAACTACCACAATCAAAACCCCGGCTGCGGTCAGCAAAATCCGCGCTCCCTTTGCCGACCAGTTCATGACCAGCGACATGATCCAGGATTCCAACCGGCTCTGATAGGTATGCAGATTCGTCTCCACAAATCCATCCACACGGTTAGCAGAGATTCCGGTCCACGCTTCCACCTGACAACAGCATCTGTCCCAGATACCGAGGCATCTCTGCGTCAGCATCTGTCTATCCTCCCACAGCCGGGTAAAGGAAAGCCCGATGGCAGAACCGATCAGCCATATAGAAACGCCAAGTACCGCCAATGCCAGCAGCACGCTGAGGATACTTGTAATCCCTTTTGGAATTTTCCATTTTTTATGAAGCCGGTCTGCCAGAGGATGCAGCCATTTTGCCAAAAGCAGGGCAATCAAAAAAGGAATTACAAGAGGAAGTATCCATTTAAAAAATGCATACACTCCCAATGTAATTCCAATCAATTTTAATCCATCCAGCCACAATGTTTTCTTTACTCTCATGCAAATAGTATATGCATCTATTCAAATTCTACCCGCTGGAAAATTTCTCAAACGCCCGCCCCGAAGGGACCTCATGAAATTCCATTTTTTTGCCTGTCACCGGATGAGCAAATGTCAATCCGGCAGAACAAAGCGCTAAGGGCATATAATCCGTCTTATCCCCCGCATCCTGCTTATGACCGTCTTTTTTTCCGTATTTCCGGTCACCAAGAATCGGATATCCTGCATGGGACATCTGAACCCGGATCTGATGATGTCTCCCGGTTTCCAGATGAATGCGCACCAGATTTAAGGGCGCTCCATCTTCTCCTGTCCTGCGCCCCAGCACATGATATTGCAGCCGGGCTTCTTTTGCATCCTTTGTCCCCTTTTGTACCACTGTTGACAGGTTTGTGCGTCCGTCTTTTTTCAGGTAATCCACAAGCTTCCCAAAATCCTGTGCCATCTCTCCCACAGTCACGGTGAGATATTCTTTGTACATTGCTCCCTGAGATATCTGTCTGCTCAAAGCTCCTGCTGCCTTTTGATTTTTTGCAAGCACCAGAATGCCTTCCACCGGCTGATCCAGCCGGTGCACTACCCCAATGTAGGAATCCTCCTTTTTTGACACCCGGTAATTTTTCAGCATGCTGACCATATCCTGTGCGGCGGCTCTTCCTGTCTGAGTTGCCACACCGGGAGGTTTTACGCAGACTATAATGTGCTCATCCTCATACAATATATTTATGTTTTCCCTATGTTTCATTTTACATCACATTCCCGCTTTACGTTACGCTTCACGCCATACCGGCATTTCTCAGATTTTAAAGCGGTAACCCACACCCCAGATCGTCTCGATATACTGAGGTCTGGCTGAATTAAACTCGATCTTCTCGCGAATCTTCTTGATATGTACCGTAACGGTTGCAATATCCCCGATGGATTCCATATCCCAGATCTTATTAAATAGCTCTTCTTTTGTGAACACATGATTCGGATTCTGTGCCAGAAAGCTAAGCAGGTCAAATTCCTTTGTGGTAAAATTCTTTTCCTCATTGTTGATCCAAACTCGTCTTGCAGTCTTATCGATACGCAGTCCGCGTATCTCGATCACATCATTTTCATGGATATTGCTGCCGATCAGCCGCTCATATCTGGCAAGATGTGCTTTCACCCTTGCAACCAGCTCACTCGGAGAAAAGGGTTTGGTAATATAATCATCTGCCCCCAGACCAAGTCCTCTGATCTTATCAATGTCATCCTTCTTTGCAGAAACCATAAGAATCGGTGTATTTTTCTTCTCGCGTATCTGCTTACAGATCTCATAACCATCGATTCCCGGCAGCATCAGATCCAGAATAAACATGTCAAAATCCTGCTCCAACGCACGTTTTAACCCGGTCTCACCATGATTCTCAATCACAACGTCAAAACCGCTCAACTCCAAATAATCTTTCTCTAATTCTGCAATCGCCTCTTCATCCTCAATAATTAAGATTCTGCTCATAAGGCACCTCCTGATATTTTCGTATTACAAAGAACATAACCGTTCCTACTCCTTCGTCACTGTTCGCCCAGATCTGACCGCCATGGTCCTCAATGATCTTTTTCACAATGGAAAGACCGATACCGCTGCCACCTTTTCTGGAATTTCTGGAAGCATCCGCCCGGTAAAATCGGTCAAAGATATGTGGAAGGTCATTTGCCGCAATGCCTCTTCCGTTGTCCTCGATCTCCACCTGGATAAAATCTCCCACATCCCGGATACGGATATCAATATAGGAAAATTCCTTATCCATATATTTGAGGGAATTTCCGATGATATTGTTTATCACCCGCTTCAACTGCTCCGGATCGGCGATGATCACAGTATCTACCGTCGTGTAATTATGATAGTTTAACCCCACATTCCGGGACTCCATATCCAGTCCAAGCTCATCGATACAGTCGCTGAAATACTCTGCCACGTTGATCTTATTAAAATTGTAAGGAATGCGGTTCATATCGATCTGCGAATATAACGTAAGCTCATTGATCAGCATATCGATCTCACTGGCTTTATTATAAATCGTTCTTATGTATTTATCCACTTTTTCCGGAGTATCTGCAACTCCGTCCATAATGCCCTCCACATAGCCTTTGATGGCTGTGATGGGTGTCTTTAAATCATGGGATATGTTGCTGATAAGCACCTTGTTTTCCCGCTCATACGCCAGACTGTCCTCGGTAGACTCCTTCAATCGCTGACGCATCTTCTCAAAATTCTGGCACAGCTCCCCTATTTCATCATTATCATCCGCCTCAATCGTAAAATCCAGATTCCCCTTCATGATATTTTGGGTCGCAACCTGAAGCTTCATAATAGGGATGATGATTCCCCGGTACAGCCACACCGCCAGAATGGCCGCTGTCAGAATAAGGATCAGTATAATAGCAATGGCAATATCCACAAAAATCTCTTTCATCTCCGGCAATTCCGCTGCCGTATCGGTCACGATAAAAGCTTTGCCATCCTCCCCGTCCTCAAATGTAAAATCGATCTGTTTGATCAGCACCTTCATACGGTCATCCAGAAAAAAACCGACATCGGAGCCGGTATCTCCCTCCATGTCTCCTTCCAGCTGCGCTTCCAGTTTTTCTTTCTCTGCATCATCTTCCGATTGATAGCCGGAATAAATTACTTCTCCCTCTTTTACCACCACGAGAAAAGAATTTTTCTCCAGAAGAAGCTCATTTTCCGTATTTAAATACTCCTCGTTTTCCAACAGGGATGCATTTTTCTGAGCATCACTTTTTAATTTATCATAATTTGACTTTGTATGCCGGTTTAACAGTTGAATGGAATTAGACATATAGGTCGACGTCTCGTCCTCTTCCAATCCGTACGTCTGCTGCATACTGCGCATCTGCAGACGGTAAAAGCCAAACAGCGCACATACCGCCAGCACCAGCGGAAATAAGATGATGATGAGAAAGGACACCATCAGTCTGGTTTTTAACTTCATTTGCTATCTCCTATCCTTTATGGCAGCCAAAGGAAACCTCCACGGGGCTTTCTTTCGCATATCTGCAACGAAAAGAAGCCTCCACCAGAGCTTTCTTTCGCATGCATGGCAACAAAAGGGCCACAGACAAATATGCCTATGACCCATTATACACGAAATAACCCGAAATCGAATGTTTGATTCGCAAATTTTATAAACTTTTCATAATCTTACAGATATTTTTTCAGTGCATCTACTTTGTTCAATGCTTCCCACGGAAGGTTCAGATCGTTACGTCCGAAATGTCCGTAAGCTGCGGTCGGTCTGTAGATCGGTCTTCTCAGATCCAGCATCTTAATGATTCCTGCCGGACGAAGATCAAAGTTCTCACGAACGATTTCAACCATCTTCTCATCAGATACTTTGCCTGTACCAAATGTATCAACCATGATAGACGTCGGCTGTGCAACACCGATTGCATAGGACAACTGGATCTCACATTTATCTGCAAGACCTGCTGCTACCAGGTTCTTTGCAACATAACGTGCTGCGTATGCTGCGGAACGGTCTACTTTTGTGCAGTCTTTTCCTGAGAATGCACCGCCGCCGTGACGTGCATATCCGCCATATGTATCAACGATGATCTTACGTCCTGTCAGACCTGCATCACCGTGTGGTCCGCCGATTACAAATCTTCCGGTCGGATTGATGAAGAATTTTGTCTCATCATCGATCAGCTCTTTTGGAAGGATCGGATCAAACACATAGGTTCTGATGTCCTCATGAATCTGCTCCTGAGTTACATCCTCATCATGCTGTGTGGAAAGTACAACAGCTTCCAGTCTCTTTGGTGTACCATTCTCATCGTACTCTACAGATACCTGTGTCTTTCCGTCCGGTCTTAAGTAACTTAAGGTACCGTCTTTTCTCACTTTTGCCAACTGCAATGCCAGCTTGTGTGCCAGATCGATCGGATATGGCATATACTCAGCGGTCTCATTGGTTGCATAGCCAAACATCATACCCTGATCTCCTGCACCTGTGTCAAGATCATCTGCCAGAGAGCCTTCTCTTGCTTCCAGTGCCTTATCAACACCCATAGCGATGTCTGCGGACTGCTGATCCAGTGCAACCATAACCGCACAGGTATTTCCGTCAAATCCTGTTTTTGCATCATTATAACCAATCTCATTGATCGTTTTTCTAACGATAGACGAAATATCAAGCTGTGCTTTTGTAGTAATTTCTCCGGTTACAAGTGCAAATCCTGTACAGCAAGCTGTCTCGCAGGCAACACGACTCATCGGGTCCTGCTCCATGCAGGCGTCCAAAATGGCATCAGAAACCGCGTCGCAGACTTTGTCCGGATGTCCTTCTGTTACTGACTCAGAAGTAAATAACAATTTTTCCATTTTTTCTCCTCCGTTTTAGTACTTTTTCAGAAAAATTTTATGCTGAAGTTTTTACTTATTTTCAATTTCATGATATCTTCAATATGTACTTTTGTATCTCTTTTTCGGAATTTACGCGGGCAATCTGTGCACCAAGCTGTTCCAGCTTCTTCTCAAATGATTCATATCCCCGCTCAACATAGAAAATATCATCCACAACTGTGACACCCTCTGCCGCAAGACCTGCGATCACAAGCGCAGCTCCCGCTCTCAGATCCGGTGCACAGACCCTGGCTCCCGTGTAACCGCTGACACCATTGATAATCGCCACATTACCCTCTACCTTGATAGAGGCACCCATGCGGCTCAGCTCATCCACATATTTGAAACGATTTTCAAATATGCTCTCGGTAACGGTACTGGTTCCCTCTGCAATGCCCAGAACTACGGACATCTGCGGCTGCATATCTGTCGGAAATCCCGGATATGGCAGCGTGATCACCTGCGTACGACGCAGAGGCTGATCTGCAATGACCCGCACCGAATCATCGTATTCGATCACTTTACATCCCACCTCAAGCAGCTTTGCACTTGTAGCTTCCAGATGCTTCGGAATCACATTCTTTACCAATACATCGCCGCCTGTTGCGGCAGCAGCAAACATAAATGTGCCTGCTTCAATCTGATCCGGTATGATGGAATACTCCGTCCTGTGAAGTTTTTTCGCACCAACCACACGGATCACATCCGTACCTGCACCACGGATATGCGCGCCCATACGGTTCAAAAAGTTTGCAGCATCTACAACATGCGGTTCTTTTGCCGCATTTTCGATGATCGTTTTTCCCTCTGCCATGGAAGCCGCCATCATGATATTGATCGTAGCTCCAACAGATACTTTATCCAGATAAATATGCGTACCGATAAGCCGCTCTGCATGTGCAGAAATCTTTCCGTGACGAATATCCACCTTTGCACCAAGTGCCCGGAATCCTTTCAAATGGAGGTCGATCGGTCTGCTTCCGATGGCACAGCCGCCCGGCAGCGCAACCTCCGCCTTTTTATATTTCCCAAGTAACGCTCCCAACAAATAGTAGGATGCTCTGATTTTCTTAATAAACTCATAATCCACACTGAGATCACCAATGGTAGAACCATCAATCTTTACGGTATGGATATCGATTCGTTCAACCTTTGCTCCGATTTCTTCAATCGCCTGCAACAGCACATTGATGTCACGGACATTCGGTAAATTATCTATGGTAACCGGTTCATCTGTCATGATCGCTGCCGCTAAAATAGCCAGTGCTGCATTTTTTGCACCACCAATTTCGACTTCACCAACCAATGGCTTTCCGCCCTTGATTACATACTGATCCATTACACACCTCTATGATAATACTTATTTCTCTGATAACTCTTTAATTTTTGCAACATCCCATTATAAAGATGTAATTCTCTTTTTGTCAACCTGAAAAAGAGATTTTAACGCAAAATCTCACGATATCTTTATAAGTATATCATATTTTCAGCATTTGTAAATGTATACGATTCTTTGTTTATAGGATTTTTATAATTGT
>CAYRZL010000040.1:0-24084 GCA_964428795.1 uncultured Lachnospiraceae bacterium
TAACCACAAGGGTTACCGGACATATATCGAATGATTAAGTGTAAAACTCAGGAGTCAATGTTTTTTGCTGGTAGGACTTGTATTGACCGTTGGTGGTGCAGTATTATATAGACAAAAATCGAAACAGCTACAATAAACAAAGAAACGGAAAACGATCATGAATATATTAACGATAGAACATCTGACGAAATCATATACGGACCGGCTTTTATTTGAGGATGCGTCCTTTTCCATGCAGGATGATGAAAAAGTGGGTATCATCGGTATCAACGGTACCGGAAAGTCCACGCTTCTGCGCATCATAGCCGGAGAGGAGGAACCGGATGACGGAAAGATCACCATGGCAAATCATGTGGTGGTACGGTATCTTCCTCAGGATCCCCAGTTGGATACGGAAAAATCCGTATTGGAAAATGCCATGCACGGGGCTGCTGTAGGATTTACCGGGAATGTCCTGGAAAAGTCCGAGCCGGAAGGAGCAGAAGTCTGGAATCTGGAAGGCGAAGCCAAGTCCATGCTGACCAAATTGGGATTTAAGGATTTTTCTCAAAAGACCGGAGAGCTTTCCGGCGGACAGCGGAAACGTCTTGCACTGGTTGCTATATTGCTGGTGCAGTGTGATATTCTCATTCTGGATGAGCCTACCAACCATTTGGATCAGGGCATGGCTACCTGGCTGGAAAACTATCTGAAACGCCGGAAAGGAGCGATTGTGATGGTCACACATGACCGTTATTTTCTGGACAGTGTGACAAACCGTATCGTGGAGATTGACAAGGGACAGATTTACAGCTATCAGTCAAATTATTCCGGTTTTCTGGAGCTGAAGGCTCAGCGGGAGGAAATGATGCTGGCTTCCGAGCGAAAACGCCAGTC
This sequence comes from uncultured Lachnospiraceae bacterium, assembly GCA_964428795.1. Lineage (GTDB taxonomy): Bacteria > Bacillota > Clostridia > Lachnospirales > Lachnospiraceae > CAYRZL01. Next base: position 877 of record CAYRZL010000040.1, read on the forward strand.
TATCCTCCGGGTGGAATTGGAGTGGATGCGCAGAGGCGCCAGAGCCAGAAGCACGAAGCAGAAAGCACATATTCAGCGCTATGAAGAATTGCGGGATCGTAAGGGCCCCGAATTTGATAATAAAGTGGAGATGAGCTCCGTTTCCACCCGCATGGGAAGGACGACGGTGGAACTGCATCATATCAGCAAGGGATATGAGGGACATACTCTGATACAGGATTTTTCCTATATTTTTCTGCGAAATGACCGGATCGGCTTTATCGGGAAGAACGGATGCGGAAAAACCACACTGATGAAAATGATCATCGGAACGATTTTGCCGGATGAAGGTGAGATTGTTGTGGGACAGACCATAAAGATGGGCTATTATTCACAGGAAATTGAGGCGCAGCTTACTGAGGCATACACGAGGGACGGAAAGCGGAATATCGCATACATGGATCCGAAGATGCGCGTGATCGATTATATCAAAGAAACAGCAGAATATATCCGGACGGAGGACGGGCTGATCAGTGCATCGGCTATGCTGGAGCGTTTTCTGTTTCCGCCGGATCAGCAGTACAGTCTGCTTGGTAAATTATCCGGCGGGGAAAAGCGCAGGCTTAATCTGCTTCGGGTACTGATGGAGGCGCCAAATGTGTTGATCCTGGACGAGCCTACCAATGATCTGGATATTACCACGTTGACCATTCTGGAAGACTATCTGGATCATTTCGAGGGTATCGTGATTATCGTATCCCATGACCGCTATTTTCTGGATCGGACTGTAAACCGGATTTTTGCTTTTGAAAAAGAAGGGTTGAAGCAGTACGAGGGCAATTATACGGATTATGAAAATCGGGTGGGACCGGATGGATATGCCAGTGATCTGACCATGGAGTATTCAGGTTCGGGAGATCATGCTGCATTGGCACGGACGATGCCGGACAACGGTAGTGGACTTTCCGGTAAAGAGGCATACAAAGCCAGCAAGCAGAATGCTCCGAAAAAATTGAAATTTTCTTACAAAGAGCAGAAGGAATATGATACGATTGAGGAAGATATTATGGCTCTGGAAGAAAAGCTGGAGACCTTGGATGAGGAAATGGCGGCGAATGCGACAAACTCTAAACGCCTTTCCGAGTTGATGGAGGAGAAAGAATCCATAGAAGAGGAGCTTACAGCAAAGATGGAGCGGTGGGAATATCTGGAAGAGCTGGCAGAGCGGATAAAGGGATAAAGGAAAGGACGATCATATGCATTTTACAGTTTATAATCTGGTCTATCTGATCGTATGTATTGTAGAAGGGCTGATTGCCTGTCAGTATTTTGAGAGTATCCATACATATGAGGGGAGCAGAAAAATACAGGTTGGGGCGTTTTTACTCTGTTACGGTATCCTGTATTTTTCCATCTTTTTTTCCGAAAATATGTGGATTGGTATCATTGTGTCTTTTGTTTTGAATTTCTTTTTAGCTTATTTTCTTTATGATATCCAGGCGCTTCATGCGCTCGTTCAGGTTGCCATTATGACGGCGTTTCTGATAGTGGCGCAATGGCTGATGCACGGAATCATGGAAAGTATATCAGTCATGGCGGGAGGAAACCAGAATACGCTGGGCTATGTCATTCTGACTACGGTATTCAGCAGGCTGGTTTATCTGATTTTTATGGAGATTGTGATCTGGATAAGAAATCGGGATTGGGTGGGAAGCGAAAACGGACAGATCTCCGGCATCATAGCATTGTGTATATCTGCCGCAGCTACCTGCTGGGGAGTCAGTGCAATGGTCTATGTGGAATTAAAACAGCTGATGCCCGAAAAACTGGAATGGCTGTCCATCAGCGGTGCGCTGGCTATGCTGCTGGCAAACATTATCATCTATCTGAACGCTGGCCAAAGCAGGCGGCGTTATAAAGCGTATATGGACGCGAAGCTTTATCAGGAAAAGGAAAAAGCCAATGTGACCTACTACCGCATGTTGGCAGAGCACAGTGAGGAGCAGAAAATACTTATTCATGATATAAGAAAACATGTAGATACACTAAAAGGGCTGATGTATATGGAGGATTACGGGAAAGCTGCGGAATATTTGAATGAATTATCGGAAAACTCGGCGCTTCAGCCGGCTGTCCGGGTTTGCGACAATCAGATGGCAAGTCTTATACTGACACAGTATAAAGAACGCTGCAGCAGTTGTAATGTGCGGTTTTATCCCGATGTACGATCCAAAGCTCTGGATTTTCTCAGCATGGAAGAGGTAACCTCACTGTTGGCAAATCTCATGGATAATGCATTGGAAGCTGCAATGGGAGTGGAGGATGCATTTATAGAACTGAGAATCGGACGAAGAACCAGGACGCAGGTTGTGATCACCATGGTCAATTCCTGTATCCGGTCACCCCGTCGGTCCAGGATGGGAGATTTTATAACCCACAAGCAGGATGCCGAAAAGCATGGGTTTGGAATGAAGAGTATTGAGAAGGTTTTGAAAAAATATGATGGAAAAATGGAGACACGTTATGATGAAAACACCAAAACATTTCACATTTTAATTATTATGTTGGCAGAGTGAAAAGTAAGTGGTATAATACCTCAGAGACTAAGTTTTAAAGATACAAGCCGAATCAGTTTGCAGGAGGAGGTACGTATGAAGATAGCCATTTGTGATGATGAACAAAAGATTGGTATGATTTTGGAGGAATATCTGCGCGAGTGGTTTTCTCAGAAAGGATTGAACCAGCCGGAATACGTCTACTATTCATCCGGCGAGGCATTTCTGGAAGCGGATGACTATATTGACATTGCGTTTCTGGATGTGCGCATGAGTGGGATCAGCGGTATCGAGGTTGGACGAAAAATAAAAAGTAAAAACCCGGATATTATTATTTTTATGGAAACATCGTATCTGGAATATCTGGATGATGCGATGCGGTTTCATGTATTCCGTTATCTGACAAAACCCATTGAGAAAGTTCGGTTGTTTCGGAATATGGAAGATGCCATGAAAAAATATAGCAAGATTCAATGTTCCAAACGTAAGATCCAGATAAAAAACCAGGACGGAATATACATGCTTCCTGTTTCGGATATTGTCTATATAGAGGCGAGAGATCATCGTACCTATGTATATACCAGACAGCAGGAGTATGCCACATGGGATTCGCTGGAAAACTGGGTCGCTCAACTGGATGCGGAATCTTTTTTTCTGACACATAGGAGCTTTCTTGTAAATTTAGAGTATGTGACAAGCTTTACAAAAAAGGCAGTATATTTATGTGACGGAAAATATCAGGCAGATCTGGCGGGAAAGAAGTACAAGGAGTTTCAGAAAGCCTATGGAGAACTGATAAAAAATGTTTGGTGAAGAACTGAAATGATCCATAAAGGAAAGATGATTTTGTGAGGATTACACCTTATAAAATCATCTTTTTTAATATGGAGAAATTATATGACGGTAAATTTTCGATACTTATGCGATTTACTATTAACGGAATATTTCTTTCAAATTCGAGTTAAAACGTCAAATTTAGTCTCAAAATGAGTTTTCTAAGTAAAAAAACGGGTTGTTCGAGTAAAACCACTTGAAAAAACAAAATAAAACGATATAATACAAAACATCATTTCTGATACAGTTTTGGAAGCTTCAAAAAACTGATCAGGGAACTGTATTCAGAAAGTGAAATCATTTAATAAAATAAGAAAGAAGGAGAAGTGAGCATGAAGAAAAGAGTGACTAAATTGGCTGCACTTGCTTTAGTAGCAGTTATGACAGTAGGTACAGCAGCACAGGTAAGTGCAGAGACAACTTATGCACCGCCTACAGGCCCGACAACCATAAGCGCAAATGATAATGTTGTAACAGCATCTGCACATCGTGCAGCAACACCGCTGCCGGAAATGCTCGGTGCGAATACCGTTGCCGGATTCGGAATGATTAACGGAGGTGTAGTAACAGAAGATAATGCACTCGGTAATTTTGCACTGGAGGTATGGGGAAGCCCGACCAATAACGTAAGTGCGGATCCGTACTGGGCTAACTATTACTGGAACTTTGTCAGAACTGAGGATGACGGTTCGGCTGCACCTGAAGCTGATACGCTGATCAATCTGAATTATGCAGGAAGCCCGGTTGCTGCAGATACATTGACGGTTAGTAGCCTTTATGGCGGAGTATCCGTATCCCTGTACAGAAGACCGGATGTTCTGATCGGTGTTGCGGCAGGTAATGATGTGAATGATGCTACCGGATATAATGATCAGCTTGATACGATCAATGAAACCTACCCTGATTATGATCCGGAACTGGTAAAATATAATTCCACCACGCTGGATAAGATGATCACAACTGTCTATAATGCAGCTTCAAGTATGCAAAATACTGGAAAATCATACAGATATGATAATCCAACAACTATTGCACAGGATTATGAGAAGTACATCAAAGGTATCAAAGGATATATTAAGCATCAGATTGGTTCAAACAATTATAAGACCATCGCTATCGTAAGTGCAGGATCAAACGGTTCCTATACGATTCAGGGACCAGGCTCTTCCACCGGAACCTCTACAAACCGCTATGTAGAGTATACTCAGGATGTGACAAACAACCTGACAAGTGTTGCAAGTGCAACTGTAGAAAGTGCACAGTTGGCCACTGTAGATGCGATCATCCTTACAGGAGATGATGCACTGGAAACAACTGTGAAAGGTGATGCAACCATTATGGCAGGTAATCCGGAAATTATCTCTATGAACAATCTGGATACACTCTATGGTGTCAGCATGAACTCCGTCGAGAATGCTCTGGGCATGGGCTATGTTCTTGCAAGAATCTATGATGATCAGGCAAGTGTGTTGAATGTAGAAAATGTGTACAAGTATTTTGCATCTAAATTCTATCATATTCAGTCTGGAAGACTGGACTATATCTATGGATTAGCGCTCACATATGATATGGATAAGAGTGATGTAGAATATAGTAAACTTTTTGAAACAGAAGCTTCCGGTACCTATAATGAAGCGGCATTGCAGAGCCTGTTTAATGCCAATGCATCATATTATAATGATTAAAAATCAGCGATAGAGATGAGAAAGAATATGGCCAGACATACAATCACCGCCATTTCGCTGATTATAGTGGCAGCGGTATCCCTGACAGGATGCCGCTACAGTCCGGCACTGGTTGATACCGTTTATACGGCAGATGCCACGGAGGTAGACCCTAACTATAAGGCAACTCAATCCACAGAGGAAGCTGAGGAGGAGAATGAATCTCAGACAAACCGGCAGGATGAAGCAGAAAGTTACGATACGGAAGTGGAGAGAACGGATGCCATTCAGGATGAACAGGCGGATGATAATGGAAACTCCCGTAAAATTGACAACAGCCCTAAGAAAAATCAAGATGCGAGCAACTCATCCGGTTCCGGAGCGGCAAATGCGGATGCCAATGGTGGAGATGAGTCTGAAGAAAGCGGCGGTACAGGCGGCGGAGATCATGATCCGGATAAAAATGAGAGCGGTTCGGGCGGAGATGATAATCCGCAGGAAACTCCGAATGACCAGGAGGAGCCTGATGATCAGGAGGAGCCTGATGACCAGGAGGAACCTGATAACCAGGAGAAACCTGACAATCCGGAAAATCCCGAGGGGAATAATCCTACGCAAAATAATGTCCCGAAAAAAACAGTCACGGATGCTGATGGCGTGGAGCATGAAATCCCCGAGGATGTATATTCTGTTACTGCGGTAGGTGCTGCAGCCCCCATTGTTGCAATGGTAGGCGGTTCCACACGTCTGGTAGGAACCTCAGAGAGCTTTGCTTCCAATGAGATTGGAAGTATGATTCTTGAAAGTGATTCTGACGCTCAGGTAAATATCTGGTGGTCCGGAGATGGGTCCGGTCAGATCAGTGAGGAAAATTTTGAACAGCTTCTGGAAGCGAAACCGGATGTGTGTTTTGAAATCAGCGGTGCTTTCACCTTCTCATCAGAGCAGATAGCCCGGATGGAGGAGTGCGGCATCAGCTATATGCCTCTGCCGACTCTTTCTTCCGTTAGTGGAATAAAGGAAGCTGTCAGAGTCGTGGCGGATACGCTGGATACCAATGAGAGTACGGGACAGGCGGCAAGCGTCATTGCACAGAAATACTCTGACTGGGTCGATGAAGTGCTGAGCTATGGAGCAAAAAACCGAAAGGATCTGGATTACTATTCCATTTATATTGAAAAGTGGGTGGATGTTTCTTTTCAGCGACGCTTTGAACCTGGTGCAACTAATTGGAATGTGGACTTCCCGGCATCCTCCGGTATTGTGAACGGAGCAGGCAGCGGGGTAGCTGTTGCATCCTCAGATGTGGATAATCAGATCTTTTTTGAGCTTTGGGAGAATGCGGGTATTGTTGACACCTGCACTGCGGGTAATGCGGCTAGTGTTCTAAAACCGCAGGAAAAGGGGTATACAGGTATGTATATTTTCCCATATATGACAGAGTTTGGTATACCTACCTTTTCAGATGGAAGCTATTTTTTCTCATGCGATTATTATGATTCTGATAGAAACTTATTGCAAGACTTTTATCCAGAAAATGGTGGGCTCGGCGGATTTCCATACACAGAGGGGCTGACTATTCCGGGAACGAAAGTCGTACAAACTCTTGAAAAGGAATATCATCTCGGCGGAACCGCCAGATTTCCTGCTATTGTGGTGGCAGATGAGTATGTGAAATCTATGATTGAAAACAGCCCTCAGTGGAAGGCAGGATTTTTGGATGAAACAGCAATAGCTGATTATGCGGTCGATATCGCCGGAGATTATGACATCTTTATAAATCCTATCGGTCTTGGAAGCTGGGCGGACGGAAGTGTGGATTCACCTCTGGAAACCTACTGGATCATGAATAAGATCAGCGGTGTTGTCTCTGACAGTCAGTTGAAAAAAGAAGTGAAAAATTTTTATCTGAACTTTTTTGGCATTACTTTAAGCGATGCTCAGATCGACAGTATCATAAATCAATAAAAGGATACGGATCGTTCTATATTAGGGAGAGGGTGAATGCGATGGTTCATCCTCTTCTTTCCTAATTATGTGATTGCCCGTGGCAATTACAGGAATAGAAAGTATGATTCTATGAAAAAAAACAAAAAAAAAATAATCGACACGAATCGCATTCAGATGTCGGTTTCAGATGATGAAATTCAGGAATATCATAAAAAAAGCAGAAAGCGGATGAGAAAATTGCCGCTCCCGATAATCCTTCTACTCATATGGGTGGGGCTGTATTGCTGTTCCCTCATTCTGGGAGTGCATATTTATCTGCCGGGGACAGGATTGGAATCTACCGATCGAGCGTCCTATTTTCTGCAGGATATTACGTCTGCTATAGAGCGTACCTACAACCTGATCTTTGGTGCGGGGGATACGGGAAATATCGAGATGTTTTACTGTCAGTTTCTGGCGGTTGCTCTTGCGGGAGCGGCGCTGGCGGCGTGCGGCACGGCTTTTCAGGGAACGTTTAAGAATGTGCTGGCAGGTCCCTCCACTATGGGCGTTATGTCGGGAGGGTCCTTAGGATGTATGATATATTTGCTGTTTTTTTATGAGATCACGGCAGTTTCCTCCAGTCCGCTGGCATATTTTTACGACAATTTTCTGCAGCCGATCTGCGTGCTGGCAGGATGCTTTGGAGGAGTCGGACTGATTTTACTGGTATCTATTATAGGGGGAAGAGGAAAAGTTTCTTCCCCCATTATGATAATCTCGGGTACCGTATTTTCCGGTATCATCTCCAATATTTTGATGGTGATACAGTACTGGATCATTGCAAATGATCCCACAGACAGCAGAATACAGGATCTGCGGGATCTGATGATGGGAAATTTTACCAGAATGACGTCGCTTCCCATGGTTGCCGCCATGGGGGTCCCTATATTGATCTGCCTCATTTTACTGTATATATGCCGGGGGAAGCTGAATATAATGTCCTTCGGAGAGGAGGAGGCACAGTCCATGGGACTGAATGTACGCCGTTACCGGAATCTGATGATCCTCATTGGCACCGTGCTGACCGCAATGGTAGTAGCCTTTTGCGGAAGGATTGGTTTTGTGGGATTTCTCGTACCTCTGGTGCTGCGCCGGGCGGTAGGACCGGATCTGAGAAAACTGCTTCCGGCGGCGATAACCGGAGGAGCAGTATTTCTTACAATAATTTATGATATTGCATGCATGTGCGACCTGCAGGGGAACCTGAGCGTTATTACCGGTCCTCTCGGTTGTATCGTTATGGTATTTACCTTATTCCGGAAAGGAGGTACAAGGGATGAAGCTGGAAAAGGCGCAGCTGCGCCGGGCATGGGAATCAGATAGAAAGAAAGCGCGGCGTAAGATGCTGCTGGCAATATTGCTCACAGGAGCAATATTTCTCTTGTGCCTTGGAGTGAAATATGAACAGTTTGATCTTCCGGGAGTGTTTATACCGGGCAGGTATTATCATAGTCTGCTGACTCGGATCGGTATTGCCTTGTCCGGTATTGTAAAAGGTAATTACTGGCATCAGAGGGAAGCCTTGATTGCTGCCATCGGCGTGTTTGATTATGGCGGAGCACTTTCAAGACTGCAGGTGACCGGAATGGCCGTAGCGGCAGGAGCCGGTCTGGCAGTGGCGGGAGCGGTTTTTCAGACCATCTATAAAAATCCTATGGCGTCGCCGAATATGCTTGGCGCTACGGCAGGAGTTCAGCTTGGGAATATCATTATGGTTATGATGTATTCAATCAATGCGACATCTCTTATCGTTATGCGCTATAAGCTGTGCTATGGTCTGACCGCAATCTGCGTGTGCGGTGTGATCATCCTCGGTAAGCTTGCCGGTGACCGGACCGGGAATCCCTCGGTGTTAAAGATGGTCATGGCAGGCTCTATCATCAGTCAGGGACTGGGCACCATAGCCATGTATTATATGTACCAGCTGGCAGATGAGGATCTGCTTGCCTATCAGCAGATCAGTATGGGCACTTATATTGATACGAAAAATATATCCCTGATCCTCTTTTTTATCCTTATGGCCGGATCTTTGATTCCCATGCTTTTGCTGAGGTATCGGTTTAATGTAACGGGGATCGATGACGGGGAGGCAAGAGCTGCAGGTGTGAATCCAGCCCCTTATCGGCTGGCAGGACAGATCTGCGGCGTGATCATGGTCACAGCGGCTATGATCCATTGCGGAGAAGCGGGTATGCTGTCCATGGTCATTCCGTTTATTGTGCGCAGTGCGGTTGGATCCGATTTCCGGAAGGTGTTTTCCTACAGCGCACTGGCAGGTGCAAGTCTGATGATGATCTGCCGGACTGCGTCCACCAGTATAGCGCTGCGAAACAGTGTGGGAGATATTCTCATCGATGCAAATTTCCAGATCGTCACCCTGCCTGTTTCCTTTATTGTAAATATCTGCCTGCTGCCGTTTTTTATGATAATACTGGCAAAACAGAGGAGTGCGTTTGAATGAAACTGGAATTGAGAGATTTGGTCTGCGGATATGAGCCGGGCAGGCCGATTATAAAAAATATTACCTTCGACCTGGAGGAAGGGGATGTCTGTGCCCTGCTGGGACCAAACGGTGTGGGAAAGACTACGCTGTTTAAGACGATTCTGAATCTGATTCACCCTCTTGCCGGTCAGGTATGTGTGGATGGAAACGATATTTCCAAATGGACGCCGAGGAAGCGGTCACGTTATCTGGCGTATGTGGCACAGGCTCATGTGCCCTCCTTCCCATATCTGGTAAAGGATATTGCCATGATGGGGCGTATCGGGCAGACTTCTGCCATGGGGCAGCCCAGCCGGAAGGATTTTGAGATTGTAGAGCAGGCGCTGGAGGATGTGGGGATCCATCATCTCAGGGATAAAGTATACACGGAAATTTCCGGCGGAGAGAGACAACTGCTGATGATCGCTAAAGCGCTGGCGCAGGACCCGAAGATTCTGATCATGGATGAGCCTACTGCAAATCTGGATTATGGCAATATGCTTATTGTTATGGATTGTATCCGTATGCTGGCGGAAAAAGGACTGTGCGTTATATTTACCACCCATATGCCGGATCAGGCGTTTATGTGTCAGGCAAAGACCGCTATGCTCTTTCGAGGTGAACCCCTTGTATTCGGTCCATGCGCTAAAGTGATTACAAAAGAAAATCTGTATCGGGCATACCATGCAGAGATTGAAATTCTGGAAGTGCTGGATGCGAAAGGTAATCCGGTTCGTGTCTGTGCTCCGGATTTTTCCAGACGCCGGGCGGCGGCAGCACATATGTAATAAAAGAAATATGGAAGAAAACATGAGGAGAGTGAAGAATGAATAATTTTGGATATACCACACCGGAGACGGATATGCTGTCCATGGAGGAAGCTACATGGGCACAGGATAAGATGAGACAGATCGTAGCAAATATTGAGACGGTCATTACCGGAAAGAAAAAACAGGTGGAGTTTGTAGTTATGTGTATGGTTGCAGGAGGTCATGTTCTTATCGAGGATATTCCGGGTACCGGAAAGACTACGCTGGTATCTTCTCTGGCAAAGACCATTTCCTGTGATTATAAGCGTATTCAGTTTACACCGGATGTTATGCCTTCCGATGTGACGGGTTTTTCTATCTACAATCAAAAGACCGGAGAGTTTGAGTTCCGTCCGGGAGCTGCTATGAGCAATATTGTCCTGGCAGATGAGATCAACCGTGCCTCTGCTAAGACCCAGTCAGCCATGCTGGAGATTATGGAGGAGCGGCAGGTTACAGTGGATTCCAATACATATGCGCTGCAGCCTCCCTTTATGGTGCTGGCGACACAGAACCCTATCGAATCACTGGGAACCTATCAGCTTCCGGAGGCGCAGATCGACCGTTTTATGGTAAAGCTGTCCATGGGATATCCGGAGCTTGCCGATGAGGTATCTATCGTGATGCATGGAAAGAAGGCAAAAAAGGATATCGCCTATGCTGTCAGTCAGGAGGATGTGGTAGAGCTGATCCGTCAGAACGAGCATGTGTGGGTAGATGAGCTGGTGGCAGCCTATATTGTGCATATTGTCAGCGCTACCCGTACCCATGCGGACATTCGTCTGGGCAGCTCCCCGCGAGGAAGCATCGCTCTGTATGCCATGGCGCGGGCATATGCCCTCTTACAGGGCAGGAATTATGTGATTCCGGATGACGTGAAATATCTGGCTCCTTATGTGCTTGCACACCGGATCATACTGACCCATACAGCAAAGACAGAGAAAAAGAATCCGGCAGATATCATACGAAATATTGTGGCATCTGTGGTAGTTCCGGTAATGCCAAATGGTACGGAGGGCAAGAGATGGTCATAAAGCAGATCGGTAAGGTGCTGCTGGGAATACTGATTTTTGCTGCCGCTCTGATTCCCGCAGTGTTTATCAACACGCTGTACGGTTATCTCCCTGCTTTCTTTCTGGCGATCGCTCTGGCACTGTCAGTGATCTGTCTGCGGATCGTGGGAAAGCGGATCACGGTGAAGTCCGAGATCGGCGGAACAGACAGTATCTGTGAAAGGGGCAAACAAATATCAGCCGGTCTGCGCATCAGTAACCGGTCAAAAATCATGACAGCAAAGACTGTGGTGAATGTGTTTATTTCGGATCTGTTTGGCGGGGAGGATGCCATGAGTCAGATGCATCTGGCGCTGGCGCCGGGAAAAGAGACCGGATTCGGGCTGGATATTGCCATGCCTCACATTGGGGTCTACCGGGGCGGTATCCGGGATATGGAGATGTGGGATTACTTTGGATTTTTTCAGATCAGGATGCCTTTAAACAAAACATTTGAAGTATTTGTCCGGCCAAGGATTCGGCCCATGGAGGAATTGCGTGAATCAGAAATGGTATTGGCTGAGTCCTCCAGGGATACCAGAACTGTGGTATCCGGCGGTATGGACTATGTGGGTGTCCGGGAATACGCCATGGGAGATTCTATGAAGCAGATCCACTGGAAGCTGTCTGCGAAAAGCATGGGATATCTGACAAAGCTGCAGGAGAACAGCCGGGAGATCGACTATTCCGTGATTCTGGACTTTGCTGCAGACAGGAAAGAGGATAAGGAGATCATGATGGATCTGCAGGATACCCTCATTGAGACGTCTCTGTCTCTCGTTGATGAGATATCCAAACATCACACCAATTATACCCTGCTGTACTGCGACCGTCATCGGGGAATCCGAAGAATGCGGCCAAAGGGAAGGGAAGATGATCTGGAACTGATCAAAGACTTTTCACTCATCACACCGGAACCGGATATCGATTATCCGGATGCCTGCCGGATACTGAGGGAGGAGAGCAATGTGGCAAGCCGCAGTACAAACGTCATTGTGGTGACCAGCCGGGTGACAGACGAACTGATTCAGGAATTGATGCGGATCAAACGTCAGCGCCGTGTGCCGGAGCTTTATTATGTGATTCCGGCAGGCTTAAACAGCAGAGAGGTGGAGCATCTGCGCGCCAGGCTGAGCCAGCTTGACGAGGCGGGGGTGACACATTATTTTGTTCGTACCACGGATGCGGGAGGTGAGGCGGCATGAAGGAATTTTTGAGATATCGGTTCTGGGACTGGCTTTTGTGCGGATGTATCGCTACCGGTCTTGTATTTCCGATCTTTGCCGGCTTTGTGCTGGAGGATAGCTTTTCCACAAGTATCCTCTGGGTTGCCCTGTTTATGGCTGTGGCGATGGCGGTGCTGGTGCTTTTCACCTACTCCCGCGTTACGACCATCGTCGGTATCGTGATTGGTGTGGCGCTGCTCCTGTTCGTGATGGTGTATGTGCGCGGTAACGGAGTGTTTGGAGATGAGGCGGCAGAGGCTGCGAACAGTCTGTTTATTGCTCTGACGGTAGCAGCGCTTGTGGCAGTATTGGTATATCTGGCATGCCGGACAAAGCCGGGGATCATTGTTCTGTTTTTAGCGGGAAATATACTGATCTGCGGAAGCTATTTTCTACAGTTTGATGTGCATGTGTGGAGCTTTCTGCTGTTTACCTTCTGCGTGTTTGTCATGTTCTGGTACCGCAATTATTTGTCCTCCCTGCAGCAGGCACAGGTGGGCAGGATACGACTGCCAAGATTTATGATACAGTCGCTGATCATCTGCTTTGCTGCTATTTTGCTGGCGGGAGCAGCATGGTACGGTATTATCCGTCCTCTGGAGCCGCCAACCCAGGAATTGAAGCTGATCCAGCAGTTAAAGCAGATCACTGTCGTACAGAAGATGGGACTGTATACGACCCAGAAGTTTCTGGATCCTAACCTTTTATCCTCGGCGGATGCCGATCAGACAGAGGAGGGAACCCAGGAAGGAGAACAGAATGGTACCGATGAATCTGACAATACGGAAGATGGAGAGCATGAGAAAAAGGAACAGCAGCAGCAACAGCCGGAGGAAGTTCAGTCTGTCTACTACCTGCTGAGCCTGCTGAATATACCGTGGATTCTGATAACGGTGGCAGTGCTGATCGCTGCAGCCTTTATTCTGCGTATGCTTGTCCGCAAGAACTGGAAGAAGAAGGTGGATCTGTTATCACCGGAGCAGCAAATTATAAAATACTATACATATTTTCTCACAAGGCTGGGACGTACCGGACTGGGACGTCCGGTAAATCATACTCTTTATGAGTATGCGGCGGATATGGATCACAGCCTGCAGGAGTTTGCGGTGGGAGAAATTAATTTTTCCAAACTCACCGGTCTGTATGTGAGATGCTTTTACGGAAAGAACATTGCCGAGGATTATGAGGCAGAGTATTTCCGGACATTTTATGCAGCCTTTCACAAGGCGCTGAGAAAAGAGATCGGAGTATTCCGGTATCTGATAAATATCTTTCGGATCTGACAGATGCGGGAGAGTATGTAACTCAAAAATCTTATAAGAGTAGAAAGGGAAAGAAAATGAAACTGAAAAAGGTAACATCGATCCTGATGATGATGGCGCTGTCTGCAGGTATGGTAGTACCTCAGACCGTGTCTCCTCTTGGTACCATGACGGTTTACGCAGAGGAAGAGGATGTTCAGGAGGAGAGTACACAGGAAGAGGAAGCCCAGGAAGAGAGTACACAGGAGAAAATCTCTGTCACCACAGATGTTTCGGAGGAAGAATTGCTGACGGAAGGCGATGCAGGGAGTGACACAGGCAGTGAACAAACAGCGGAGACTGCTGTCACAAAGGTTTCCACGGAGGCTGAGCTGACTGCGGCTTTGGCATCCGCCAGCACGGATGCGGAGAATCCTACGGTTATCGAGCTGCAGAATGATATTACATGTACAAAATATATGACGGTTCCGTCAAAATCCTATGTTGAGATCCGATCCGTCCAGGGAGAATCGTATACCCTGCAGGCAGAGGGAAGCGTATCAACAACCGAGGAACCGGCTGGATTTTATGAATCATTTGGGGTATCCGGTGTTTTGTGCGTAGCGGGAAGTGTGGTTCTGAAAAATGTAATACTGGATGCAAATTATCTGGAACGATGTGCTTATGTGAAGGCTAACGGGACTCTGGAGCTTGGAGACAGAGCGGTCCTGACCCATGGACAGCCCCATTTTTCATCATGGGGTACGAATACTGTGTATTCTCAGGGCGGAGGCGTGTATGTGGCGAAGAAAGGCACATTGATTATGTATAAAGGTTCTCAGGTGGTGGATAATACTACGGATACTGGAACCAACGATGATGACAGCCCTAACGGTATAGGAGTATATGTAACAGGTAGTACAGCCAAATTCATTATGTATGGAGGAACCATATCCGGCAATGATTATGTTGGAAAATTTTCCAAAGTCAGAGGAGGAGGAGTCTCAATATACAATAGCGCTAAGTTTTATATGTATGGAGGAACCATCAAAGATAATAATATTACCGGAGTCGGAGCAGGGGTGTATTTTGGTGGAACAACATTTGTATTAGGCAGGACGACAGATACGGAGATTGCTGATTTGTCTGTCTGCGATGATAAGGCAATCATTGAGAATAATGTGATTGCCGATGTTGATGGGAATGGAACGAATGCTGTCGTACCTTCGGGAGCAGGCATTTATATGACAGGTACAATTTCTAAACAGACATTGACGATCCAGGCGATATCGGATGAAAATACGGTGATCCGGGGGAATAAAGTTAATTCCGTCGTCTGTGAACAGTCCGGTACCGGAAATGGCATTGCATCGCCTTCCGGACGTGCCTGCGGCGGAGGTATTTATCTGGGCGGCACGAAAGGCAGTGTGGTAATGACCGGGGGTACCATTACAGGAAATCAGGCGGTTTCGGAAGTAACTCCGCAAGAAACAGATGAGGAGACAACAGTTAAGTATCATCAGGTGAGCGGCGGCGGTGTCTATGTAAATGGCAGCACTTTTACAATGAGCGGAGGAGAGATTTCAGGCAATTCCGTATCTTCTGCATGGACGGACAATGAACTGGCAGGACTCGGCGGCGGCGTTTGTGTGGCATTTGACTCAACCACAAGTACAGGTACGTTCCAGATGACCGGAGGTATCATCAGGGACAATATTTCGAAAAGAGGAAAAGATGTTTCTCTTGTAGACAAGATTCCGCAGAAAGCCAGCGGAATTGGTGATTCCGGGGAAGTGAACATATATGCGGCATCACCAGTGTTCGAAGTAAAAGAAGCTGCACAGATCGGTGAGGTATATCTGCCGGCGGAATTTACGGATGGGTATAATAATACTACAGGTAAAGCTGTTTTGACCATGACCGGCGCTCTGACAGGGGAAAATGTCATTGGTGTAAATACGGAAAGTGGAGAAATCGGCACCGTAATCGTGGAAAATGCAGAGGATGGATATGCCCTGCACGGTGATGATGCAAAAGCGTTTTTCTATACAGGAACAGAAGAAAACCTTGCGATCCGGCTGGATAAGGATCAGAATCTGTCCCTTCAGAATGCGGTAGAGCAGACCTCTCTGCAGGAGGCAAAGGCGGTTGTTACTCTGTCACAGGAGGATCAGACATGCACCTATACCGGAGAAAAACAGACTCCGAAGCCCGTAGTGACTGTGGGAGATGAGACCCTGACGGAGGGTACGGACTATTTGCTGTCTTACCGGGATAATATCAATGCCGGAACAGCTACCGTTGAGGTAAGCGGTATCGGTTCCTATACGGGAGAGTTGGAAGCTTCCTTTGAGATCGCACCGGTGGATATCGGTACCTCAGAGGATATCACCGTGGATGAGGTGGCTGTTCAGCCTTATACCGGAGAAGCGGCAACGCCGAAGCTGACGGTAAAGATGAAGGAAAACACTCTCGTGGCAGGTACGGCTGACTCAGAGGATGCTTATGATTACTCTGTAGAGTACGCAGATAACGTTGAACTGGGCGTAGCCACGGCAACTATCACCGGTCACGGCAACTATACCGGAACAAAGGAGATTACATTCAATATTGTTGATCTGGATGCAACCCTTGTGTCTGACTGGACGTCTTTAAAGCAGGCGATTGAGAGTGCGGCGGACACTACAGCGGATCATCCGCTGAGTATTGCCCTGACGGCTGACATTACCATTGAAAGTAGGGAAACTACGGATGGTATGGCAAAACTCCCGAAAAATGCATATATACAGATTATTGGTTATGATCACAGTATCACAGCCGAGACGGGTACCTTTGCTTCGGAGGAGACGTCCCAGACCGGTATGTTTATCGTACCGTCCGGATCGGAGCTTACCTTATCCGGCGTGACGCTGGATGGAGCGTATCAGGAACGTCTGCTGTATGTGGAAGAAGGCGGCAAAGCGGATGTAAAGAAGGATGTGGTTCTCACAAGAGGAAGAGCGACAGATCTGGAATATTATGCAACCCACGAGGAAAATGTATATGATGACGAGGGCAATGTCACAGGGACAATTACGGTAAGCGATTATGTTTATGATAAGGCTTTGGTAGGCGGTCAGGCAATCTGGAATGCGGGTGAGATTTACTTTGCAGGAAGCCTGCAGACAAGCATCACGAGAAGTAATTATTACGGCGTTGTGTATAATGCTGGAAGCTTTATGATGACAGATACCGGAATATTCCGTAATCTATCAATATCAAGGACCGGTGAAGGCGGAGTTATCTATAATACAGGAAGCTTTACGATGGAAGGCGGAACCATTACCGGATGTACAGCTTCACCTGGAGGAGGTGAGTCCGCAAATGCGGTTCAGAACATAGGGACCTTTACCATGGAAGATGGCAGCGCCATTACAGAAAACAGTGGTCCTGGATGTGCGGTCTACAATACCGGAGACTTCCATATGGAAGGCGGAAAGATATCGGAAAACAAGAATAATGACGATACAAGTTCGTGTCACGGAACGATATATATCCAATCCGGCACTTTTACCATGACCGGCGGAACTATTGCGGAGAATGAGGTGACTTCCAGGGGAGGCGCCATCTATCTGAATGGTGGAACGGTGACGATTGACGGGGAAGATGCGAGCATAACCGGCAATCTGGCGGCAAAGACAGCGGTCAATACGTCAGGCGGAATTGGAAATAATGTCGGCGGCGGTATCTATATGAGGGGCGGCGAGCTGAACCTGATTCAGGGAAGTATCGACCACAATGAGGCTTATTACGTTGAAGGCGATGGAATAAAACAGTCAATACTTGGCACTTTGACTTGCAAGGATGGAGTCTACTCTATAAGTACTAACAATAGAGGAGACAGATACTCCGGTCTCGGCGGCGGCATCTTTGTGGACAGCGGTATCGTAAATCTGGGTGCCGGAGCTGTTATAGAAGAGAATTACTCCCCGATTTCCTATGCGTCCGGTATCTTTGTTGCGGAGGATCTGATTTACGGGGATGAAGATCAGGCATCTATGATGAATATGTCCGGAGGAGCTCAGGTGATTGATCCGATCTGGCTGACTTCAGGAAAGAGCATCCATATCACCAGTCCGCTGGCGGATAACGGTGTAGTTTACAACGTGTACCAGCAGGAAAAGGATTTTAATCTCATTGAGAACGGCGGTAATCCGGTAGCTGTATATGATAATGAGAATGATTTCAATTCCCAGGATGGCGCGAAATTTGCCGTATATCCATATGATGCTACATATGATTTTGCGGCAGACCAGACGCTGACTCAGTATTCTGCATTGCAGAAGGATGTGGATATTACAGGTACTTCCGGTATCTATGCAAACTTTGCGCTCATTGATGTGGCAGATCTGGACTATGCATTCACCGATGCATATACCGTGGATGAGGAGACAGGAACTGCTGTTTACCGTTTTAACGGAAGAGCAAGAAAACCGGAGATTAAGGCAACAGCCACCATTGTGAAAGGCGAAGGGGAGACTCAGACGGAGAACACCATCGACGCCACCGGTGATGTTGCATTTGACGTGGCAGGGCATGACGGATCCGCAGGTGATGTGACTGTTACCGTATCCAGTGACAGCTATCATTATACCGGCAGTAAGGAACTGACCTTCCGTATCGCTCCGTTTGATTTCAGCAATCAGGATACGGCAAACAAATTTGACTCCAAAGTTACCGTGGGTGATGTAACTTACTCCTGTGAGGATGCAGCTGATAAATCCTATGAGCCGGAAGTAACCGTCTCCGCTCGCCTTGGTTCCGTGAACGAAACAACGTTGGTCGAGGGAACGGATTATGAGGTAACCTACAAGGATAACAGTCAGACAGCAGGTGGCACGGCGACCGTTGAGATCCAGGGAATCGGCAATTACACCGGTACTATGACAGGAACCTTTGAGATCAAACCGCAGCAGACACTGTCCGGTTCGGCTACATTGACCAAGGCAATTAATGATTCCGCATTTTCACTGGGTATAACCAGCTCTGATAAGGACAGCAAGCTGACCTACACCAGCAGCAACCCGGATATTGCCACAGTGGACAGCACCGGAAAAGTAACACCAAAGGCAATCGGTGAGACACAGATCACAGTAATTGCATCCGAGACCGACGCTTCCCGTCCGGTATCCAGGACGATCAAGCTGACCATAAAGGATATCACAGGTGTTGTCAAAGCAAGTGATGGAAAATGGTATTATTATGATGACGGTAAAGTTGACACAAGCTATACCGGATTTGCATCCAATGCCAAAGGAGACTGGTATGTGGAAAAAGGAAAGGTAACCTTTAATACGAGCAGCGTCATTCAGGATACCACCGGAGCCCTTGGAACCAAAGGAACCTGGTATTATGTAGAGAAGAGCAATGTAAAATATATTGATACCGTAGCGAAAAATTCCAAAGGCTGGTGGGTAATTCAGGATGGTAAAGTAAACTTTAACTATACAGGATTTGCGTCCAACAGCAAGGGAGACTGGTATATCCAGAAAGGAAAAGTAACCTTTGCGACGACCAGCGTCATCAAAGACACTACCGGTGCTCTTGGAGCGAAAGGAACCTGGTACTATGTGAAAGGAAGCAAGGTTACATATACCAATACCGTAGCGAAAAACAGCAGCGGCTGGTGGGTGATCCAGAAAGGAAAGGTAAACTTTAATTATACCGGATTTGCGTCCAACTCCAACGGAGACTGGTATGCAGAAAAAGGAAAGGTGACCTTTAAAACCACTGGTGTTATCAAAGATGCTTCCGGAGCTCTTGGAACAAAGGGAGCATGGTACTATGTGAAAGGAAGCAAGGTTACTTACACCAATACCGTAGCGAAAAACAGCAGCGGCTGGTGGAAGATCACAAAAGGTAAAGTAGATTTTGGCTTTACCGGTATTGCAAGCAATTCCTATGGAAGCTGGTATATCCAGAAGGGTAAGGTGAATTTCGGCTACACAGGTAATGTGAAGTATAGCGGAAAGACTTACCGTATCGTAAAAGGAAAAGTTCAGTAAAGAAACATTGTACTATCTTCAGTAAAAAAACAGGCGTGGGAAATTTCCCATGCCTGTTTTTTTCCGTATATGGTTATCATATGGAATATACGATTATGAATATTATAGTTTCAGGAAAGCGGCGCTGTATGGCTGCATCACATATCCGTTTTCAAACGAAACAGATTCACCGGAAATCAGATCCACAGCACTTCCTGCTCCTGCATCAAAATATGCGGTATATGGTTCGCTGTCGGCATTGATGGCTACCAGTACGCGCCCATGCTCAGAAGCCCGTTCAAAGATGCACTGTTTGTTGGTCAATACCACGGAGCGGAAATTACCATAATTCAAAGGAAGAGACTGCTTTTTAGCCTCAGCCAGCTTGCTGATCCATTCCGTCAGTTCATTTTCCTGCGGTGATTCAAAACATGCACGCAGTGCGGGATCGCCTTCGCTTTTATGTGCTTTTGCACCCCATTCACTTCCATAATATACGCACGGAATGCCGGGCATACCAAACATCAGCGCATAGATCAGCGGCAGGTGTTTTTCATTGGTCAGATTGCTTGCAATGCGGGACACATCATGGTTGTCCACGAAGCAGAGCAGATGTTTTCCTTTATATAGTGTCCAGTTTTCAGGCCCGAACTGACGCAGGAGAGAGTGGTTGATCTCAAACATGTTCATACTGTTGAAGCTGGAAAACAGCCCCTTATAGCATTCATAGTTGGTGACAGAGTGCAGCATGGAGTCGTTCATCAACTGGTTATAATCTCCGTGAAGCATTTCACCTACCAGGAAAAAGTCAGGCTTTAAACTGTCGCAGAAGCTGCGCAGTCTGCGGACAAAGTCGTGATCCAGACAGTAAGCCACGTCCAGACGCAGTCCGTCGATATCGAAATATTCCACCCAATATCGGATGCTTTCGAACAGATATTGAACGACTTCCTCATTTCTCAGATTCAATTTAACCAGATCGTAGTTGCCTTCCCAGCCCTCATACCACAAACCGTCGTTGTAATGGGAATTACCGTCAAAGTTGATGAAAAACCAGTCCTTGTAGCGGGAATCCCAGCGATGCTTCAAAACATCCTGAAAGGCAAAGAATCCACGTCCGGCGTGATTAAATACGCCATCCAGCACCACTTTAATTCCGGCTTTGTGCAGGTTATCGCAAACCTCTTTGAAATCTTCATTTGTACCAAGACGCACATCGATCTGCTGATAATCTCTTGTATTATATCCATGCGTGTCGGATTCAAACAGAGGAGAAAAATAGATGGCATTTGCTCCCAGCTTCTGAATGTGTAAAATCCAGTCATTTACTTTTAAAATACGATGCTGCAGCTTACCGTCATTTTCAAAGGGTGCGCCGCAGAATCCCAACGGATAGATTTGATAAAATACGCTCTCATAAGCCCACATAGTCCTATACCTCATTTCAAAAATTCTACCCTGCTATCATACCTCATTTCAACAAAAAAGAAAACAGTTGTGAAGAAATTTCTTTTATCACAACTGCTCTTTTCATGATGACGCGCTGAAAGCGCATGAGAGTTTATCGTGCAAAATCTTTGAAGTCTTTGCTTAAAATGGAAGTACAGTTCGGACATCTGGCCGCGGTGATGTTGATCTCGGATTTGCAGAACGGACATTCTTTTGTGGTCGGTTCCTCTGCAGGAGCTTCCTCTTTTTTTGTCATTTTATCACGCATGGTATTGAGCACTTTCACAATGCAAAATACAACCAGTGCCATGATGATGAAGTTAATTACATTGGAAATAAAAGAACCGTATTTAAATACTGCGGCTCCTGCAGCCTCGGCATCAGCCAGAGTGGCATATTCGGAACCATCCAGCGTAATAAATAAATTTGCAAAATCAATTTTTCCGGTAAAAATACCAAGGAGAGGATTGATGATGTCATCCACCAAAGAATTTACGATTGCGGTGAATGCAGCACCGATGATCATACCAATGGCCAGATCCATCATATTGCCTCTCATGGCAAATTCTTTAAATTCCTGTATAAATTTTTTCATAAGTTATGTATCTCCTTCTCTTTATAGAAATTGCCGGATGATGCGCATCCGGCAATTTCTGTTTGTTACCAGGTATGCGAAAGAAAGCTCCGGTGGAGGTTTCTTTTCGTACTTTTTTGATTTTCAAACAGTATTTCTGCTATTATTTCTACCACGTTTTTAGAAATCAGTAAAGTTTTTCTCTTTGCGTTTCTCGAGGAAAGCGGTCATACCCTCTGTTTTGTCATGGGTAGAGCAGGTAATGCCAAACAGATTTGCTTCGTACTCAACAGCGTTCTTGATATCCATGTCATAACCATTGTTGATCGCAGCTTTTGCGATAGAAACAGCATAGCTTGCGTTGCGGGCAATCTTGCCGGCCAGTTTCTTTGCTGCATCCATCAGTTCTGCCTGAGGAACGACTTTGTTTACCAGACCGATGCGGTAAGCTTCCTGAGCATCAATGTTTGTGCATGCAAAGATCATCTCTTTTGCACGACCCATACCAACCAGACGGGCAAGTCTCTGTGTACCGCCAAATCCCGGGATGATACCAAGACCTGTCTCAGGCTGTCCAAACAGAGCGTTGTCAGAAGCAATGCGGATATCACAAGCCATGCAGATCTCACATCCGCCGCCCAGAGCAAATCCGTTCACAGCAGCGATGGTAACCTGACGCATATTCTGCAATTTGAAGAATGGCTCAGCAGCTCTCATACCGAAAGCACGTCCCTCTGCGCCGGAGAAATTAACCATCTCAGAAATATCAGCACCTGCAACAAAAGATTTCTCACCGGCGCCTGTCAGGATCACAACCTTGATGTCACTGTTTGCCTCGATCTCAGTCAGCACTTCATTCAACTCTGTTAAAGTTTCGCTGTTCAGTGCGTTCAGAGCCTTTGGTCTGTTGATGGTGAGGACGGCGATAGGACCTTCCACTTCCAAAAGTAAATTATTCATGTTACATACCTCCTATCATCTATTTTCAGTTAAAAAAAGTATACACGAAAACCCCGTTTTTTACAATCTTTTATTTCACCTTTTCTTCATGACCTTTTCTTTATGACCTTT
Organism: uncultured Lachnospiraceae bacterium; assembly: GCA_964428795.1. Classification (GTDB taxonomy): domain Bacteria; phylum Bacillota; class Clostridia; order Lachnospirales; family Lachnospiraceae; genus CAYRZL01. The sequence goes on from CAYRZL010000040.1 coordinate 23,828, forward strand.
TTCTTCATGATCTTTTTCTTCATGACCTTTTTCTTTATGAGGCCGCAGATCTTCGATCAGATCCTGTGGACAATCTGTCAGCGTCATAATCTCGTCATCCGTCATTCCATGGGAAAGCATGTTTTTAATGATCTGTTTTTTACTTTCCAATTCACCTTTTGAGAAACCGACAGATTCGCCTCTTGAAAACCCGGCAGTCTTGCCATCGGCAAATCCATCCTCATACCCGTCCTCGCGATCCATTTCCCGTAAAAGAG
>CAYRZL010000041.1:0-23330 GCA_964428795.1 uncultured Lachnospiraceae bacterium
AAGTCAAGGCATTTTTCCTTTTCTTCTTCTTTCTTTTTTTATCACTTTGTTATATAATTTTATGCAATAAATCATAAAGGAGGCACACTATGCCAGAAAATAAAAATACCTGCACACTTTCACCGGCAGACATCAAACGGGTAAAAGCACTGGGTTTTTTGCAGCATAAGGGGACCAACAAGTTTAATGCGCGTATCATTACCCGCAACGGACGCATCACCGCAGATGAGGCAAACGTTATCCAGGAAGCTGCCAGACGCTATGGTGACGGTTATATGATGATGACATCCCGCCTGACTATCGAGGTATCCGGTGTAGATTATGAAGATATTGACGCTTTTCGGGATTTTGTTGGAAAAGCCGGGCTGATGACCGGCGGTACCGGTGCAAAAGTACGTCCCGTCGTGTCCTGCAAGGGAACTACCTGTCAGTATGGATTGTGTGATACTTATGATCTTAGCAATGAGATCCACGAACGGTTTTTCATGGGATATCACGATGTAACCCTGCCCCACAAATTCAAGATTTCTGTGGGAGGATGTCCCAACAACTGTATGAAGCCAAATCTGAATGATATAGGTATTGTGGGAGCCAGAATACCCGGCTATCAGTCTGACCTGTGCAGAGGATGCAAAAAATGCCAGCTTGAAATTGCCTGTCCGGTAGGAGCTGCCAGGCTCAAAGACGGAAAACTGGTAATCGATCCCGAACTGTGTAATAACTGCGGACGCTGTATCACAAAATGCCCCTTCCACTGCAATGACGAGGGCGCTTACGGATACAAAGTCTTTATCGGAGGCCGCTGGGGAAAAAGAGTGGCTCACGGGCGTATGATCTCAAAAAAATTTACGGATAAAGAAGAAGTGCTGAATATCGTGGAAAAAGCGCTCCTGCTGTTTTGCTCTGAAGGAAAAACAGGAGAACGTTTTGCCGATACGATAGACCGCATCGGCTTTGAAAAAGCAGAAGCTATGCTGTTATCGGACGAGCTGTCAGAACGCAGGGAAGAGATTCTTGCAAAGGCATAACATCATACATTTCTAAAACATTTTGAGGGCATCTCTGACTGAGATGCCCTCACATTTATTCCCTGTATCTTCATTTAGCTGTATCTTCATTTAGTCGTATTTTCATTTAGTCGTATTTTCATTTAGTTTAACTTCTTCATCATCTGGTCCAGATTCTTAAACAATTTCACCAACAGAATGATCGTTATGATCAATCCCACCACCTCTGCAATAGGGAATGCCCACCAGACCATATTCAACTCTCCTGTGACCTTTGCCAATAAAAGTTCCACCGGAAGCAATACTACTAATTGGCGGCATGCCGATACGATCAGACTGTAAATACTGCGTCCGGTACCCTGAAATACGGAGCTGCCGATGACACAGCCTCCCGCTGACAGGAAGCACAGGCTGATAATCCGAAATGCGGGAACACCGATTGCCAGCATCTGTTCCGATGCATCAAACCACATTAAAAGCCTGTCCGGAATAATCTGCATCAATGCCAGACAGATCAGCATGATAATATAGGCGTAAATCATCCCCATCTTCCAGACTTCCCGAATCCGGTCTTTTTTTCCTGCCCCAAAATTATATCCCACGATCGGGATAACACCCTGATTCATTCCAAACAGAGGCATAAATGCAAAGCTCTGCAATTTGAAATACGCTCCGAATACTGCAGTAGCTGTAGCTGTAAATCCCATCAAAATCTTGTTGGTGCAGAATGTCATCAACGATCCAATGGACATCATCAAAATAGACGGTATGCCGATTACATAAATGTCTTTGATAATATCTTTTTTCGGCTTCATAAGAGAAAGTTTCAACTGGATCTCAGGATTGCATTTCACATTAAAAATCAGCGCCAGGATCATGGCAATGATCTGTCCCATGACCGTAGCAATGGCAGCGCCTCTGACTCCAAGCTCCGGGAATGGTCCGATACCAAAGATCAAAAGCGGATCAAAAACAATATTGATTACTGCTCCGGTCATCTGTGTTATCATCGTATACATCATCCGCCCCGTAGCCTGCAAAAGACGTTCCAGACAAATCTGACCGAATACGCCAAATCCTGCTGTAAGAACAATGGTCATATACTGAGTTCCCGCTTCCACGATCTCCAAAATGTCTGTCTGCGCCAGAAGAAAAGATCCGGAGCCAAACACTCCAATGAGCATGAATACAACATAGCTGAGCAGCGCAAGCAATATAGCGTTGTTCGCTGTCTCATTTGCCTCCTGAAATTTCTTTTGACCAAGCCTTCTGGATACCAGCGCATTGACACCTACCGCAGTACCGGTGGCCACTGATATCATCAGATTCTGAATCGGAAAAACCAATGATACCGCGGTAAGAGCATTTTCACTGATCCTCGCCACAAATATGCTGTCTACAATATTGTACAGAGCCTGCACCAGCATGGAAATCATAACCGGAATAGACATACTGAGCAATAATCGGTTGATGGGCATATATCCCATTTTGTTTTCGCTTACCTGTTGATGTTCCATCCTACCCTCTCCCCTAACTTATTTATTCATCAAAAGCAACCGTTACAAAAAACCCCCGTGGTGTCTCCCTCACATCCACGACTTTTCCTTCTCTGGACACAAGCCTCTCTGAAAATGAGTAGTTTTCCGACATGGCAAACGCCCTGCCCAGCGTATAATAATAAGACGTTGGCAGCTTTCCCTCTGTCACCGGAAGCACATCACCTACTTTCAGCAGACCCGGCCGTTCCATCTTGAACTCCATCTCGCGCATGACCTGCTACCTCCTGCTAATTTGTTTTCGAAATAACTACAGGTGCAAAAGAAACTCTTTTTTTCGCATGCCTGGCAGCTAAATCTCTTCATCCAATGTATCCTCATCTCCCAGATCTACCTTTTTCAGCTCGCGTCTGAACAGCAGATCGTAAAGAACCGGAACGATAAACAGTGTCATAAAGGTGGCATACAGCAAACCTCCGATGGTAACGATCGCCATACCTCTTGACATATCTGCGGATACATCCTGACTTACAGCCATAACAGACATTGCAAGTATTGTTGTCAAAGCTGTCATGAGAATCGGGCGCATTCGGCTGCGGCCAGTTTCTATCAGCGCTTCTTTTTTCTTCATACCGCCAAGGCGAAGCTGATTTGCATAATCCACAAACACAATACCATTGTTTACAACTACGCCAGCCAGCATCAAAAAGCCCATCATGGATACCATGGAAATCTCCTGACGCGTAATCATCAGCGCCAGCAATCCGCCGGTAAATGCCAACGGGATGGTGAAGATAACGATGAACGGAGATAAAAGGCTCTGGAACTGAGCTACCATAATCAGATATACAAGGACGATCCCAAGCCCTATCATCAAAAACAGATCATCAAGCATATCCATGATTGATGATGTCTCTCCTGCCACTTCCACCGTATAACCATCGGGAACCTCATAATCCTCCATCAGTTTATCAAATTTTCTGGACAGCAGCGTCGTATTATACCCATCCGCCGCGCTTGCTGTCACAGCCACATAAGTGGTCAGATTCTCATGCTGGATGGATACCAGGCTCTGCCCGTCTTGTAATGTGGCAAACTCACCCAGCTCATGTGTTTCCTCCACATCATTTCCATCCTCGTCTTTTGCGGTTGTCGTAAATGTGTAATCCAGAATATTATCCGGCGTCAGATCCTCGTTTTCCTCAACGACAACCACCGTATACTGATCACCATCTACAGTTATATTCGTAGCGTCTTTTTCTGTCGTAAGCTCTCCAGATAACTCCTGATAAATCTGCGCTACCGTCAGTCCGAGACGCATTGCCTTATCTTTGTCTACCACAACGGTAATCTCAGGATCTCCCTCTTCCTGCCCATTGGAAATCTCCTCAAATCCATCAATGGATTCCAGCATCTCCATAATATCTCCGCTTATATCCAAAAGCACATCCGTGTCTTTCCCGTAAATGTCTACTTCCATTCCGCTTTCCAGCAACTCAGACATATCCATATTGGACTCGGATACCGTATATTCACAGTCCAGCGTATCCAGATATTCGCTCATCTCATCCGCATAGAACTTATTATCATTTGCCGCATCCTCATCCAGCAGAATATAGTAGGTAAACTGATGGTTTGTCGATCCGGAAACCAACAGACTGACAGAGGCATCACCGCTGCCTCCGCCGGAAATCGCGCCTACCGTCTCGACCCCTTCCATTTCCCGAAAATGCGTCATTATTTCGTCTGCCATCTGATATGCTTCCTCATCAGATAACTCCTCATTTATATCAATTTCAGCCGACATCTGAGTACTTCCCATTTCCGGGAAGAGCACAAGTCCCATGCGGAATGCCGCAGCTGCACTGATGACAAGCAGCGCTACCGCTATGGCTATCGGAACTAGTTTTACCTTCAGGCAGAAACGAAGTACCTTTTCATATACTCCGCGCATTTTGTCAAGAAATCTCTCTTTTTTCGGCAGAGTTTTTTTCAAAAGTGTTGCGCTCATACTGGGCACAACCGTCAATGCAACCAGCAAAGATGCCACCAGACTGTATGTGATGGTCAACGCCATGTCGGTAAACAACTCTCTTGTCAGACCCGATGTAAATACGATCGGTAAAAATACGCATATGGTCGTAAGGGTAGATGACACGATGGCTCCGGACACCTGTTTTGCACCCATAACCGCCGCTCTCGCCGCTGAAACACCCTTGCCCCGCAGACGATATATATTTTCAATTACAACAATGGAATTATCCACCAGCATACCTACACCAAGCGCCAGACCGGACAGCGATATGATATTTAAGGTTACCCCGCTGAAATACATCAGTACGATAGCTACCATAACGCTCATCGGAATACTGAACGCGACCACCAGCGTCGGGCTGAGTCTGCGCAGGAAAATAAGCAGTACGATGACTGCAAGGATCGCTCCGATAATCAGGTTGGATAAAACGGAATTGATAATGATATCTATGTACTCACCCTGATCCATCAGATTTACGATATGAAGTCCGTCATATTCGTTCTGCAATTCCTCTATTTTCTCGTTGCAGGCATCGGAAACCTCTGATGTGCCTGCGGTACTTCCTTTTCCGATTCCAAGCACAACCGCCTGATTTCCATTTATCTTTGCATAGGCATCCATGGAATTGTCCATCCAGGTGATACTTGCCACATCACTGAGACGCACGTCTCCCAGTCCGTCAATATTGCAGAGTAACGTATCTGCCAGATCCGTCTCATCCGCAAATTCCTCTCCCACTTTCAGAAGATACTGGTCTTTCTCATCAGAAGTGTAAATATAACCTGCAGGCATGTCAAAGTTCTGTGCATAGAGCATCTGCGACAACGTATCCATAGATACAAGCTGATCCAGATTTGCCTGTTTTAATGCCTCGTCTCTTGCTTTATTGTAGGATTCCAAAGCCTCATCCAGCTGGGCTTCACCATCCTCAATGGCTGTTTTTCCGGCTGCCAGCTGGGCATCTGCGGAACCAAATCCTGCTGCTGCCTGAATTTTTCCGATTTCTAACTCATTGTACTGATCTCCTACCTGAGACATCTGCTCGTTCACACTGTCCACCACTGCCTGAGCCGATTTTTTCTCGATCTCCAGATTCGCCAGCGCCGTATCAATCTGCGGTATTCTCACGTGAAGAATATCGTCCATCTGCTGCAGGGAATCAATTGTAAGAGCATTTACAGCCTCAGCAGCGGCTTCCATCTGAGACAGATCCGTACTTCCCGCTGATCCCTGTATCTGGCTTAAATCTGTATCCGTACTTTCCGTCGCTCCCTGTATCTGGCTCAAGTCCGTATCTGCAGTTCCTGACGCTCCCTGTATCTGGCTCAAGTCCGTATCTGCAGTTCCTGACGCTCCCTGTATCTGGCTTAAGTCTACACCGCTTCCTGCAGATGCGCTCCCCATCTGGGACATCTGGGATATCTTCTGCATCATAGCTTTCAGATTATCCAGCTTGGATGGATTTGACAAAACATCCGACACATCTTCCGGAAGAGTCTGCGGATCTACGCCAAAACTGGAAGCTGCCGCCTGCATACTTGCAAACAGCTCATTGACCTGATCATAGCTTTCCTGAATACCGGCATCCTCATAAGCCTTTTTTTCCGTCTCCAAAGCAGTCTGATCCGCTTCCAGGCTGACAAGCTGTGCCTCAAAGGCTGCCTGGGTCGCCAGCGCCTGATCTAGCGCCTGACTGCCCTGCGCCAGTTCATTTGATGTGCTTGACTGCTGCGAAGCCAGATTTTCTTCCTGCTCATCCAACTCTGCTTTCGCATCTGAAAGTTCTGCTTTCGCATCGTCAATCTCCGCTTTTGCATCAGCCAGCTCATCGCTGACATATGCTGCCAATCTGTCATTCAACTGATCCACCTTCTGCGAATCCAGGCGGACCTCCACATACTTTTCCACCAGCCCGGTGGAAGATACGCTTGCAACGCCATCGACACGCTCGATCTCCGGAATGACGTTCTCATTTACAAATTCGCTCAGCTCATAGATATCCATTCCCTCGTAATCCACGCTGATTTCCATCGTATCGATCATATCCATAGATAATTCCATGATCATAGGCTGCCCCGCCTCATCCGGAAGAGTCAGAAGATCTATCTGACCGGACATTTTTACCATGGAGCTGTCCATATTTGTGCCTTCCTCAAATTCCAGCATGACCATACTGTAATTTTCACCCGACTGGCTGATTACATTTTTTACACCATTGATCGTGCCCAACGCATCCTCCAGCGGGTCTGTCACCTGACTCTCCACCTTTTCCGGAGACGCGCCCGGATATGTAGTAACGACCATCATATACGGCAGACTGAAGTCCGGCAGAAGATCAGTCGTCATACGGGTAAAGCTGACTACCCCTAAAATCAGAAAAATAACCACTGCCACAAAAACGGTAAACGGTCTCTTTACACTAAATTTCGGCATTTTACAAATTCTCCTTTCAGTCGTTCATCTCTATGCTGTCACTTGCTCCATATGCAGATCTGATAGTCTATCATCCTTCTGCGATATTCCTCATCTTCCAAAGGACCTTTGCCAAAACCGAGCATCTTTATTAGTACCTGACTTATTAAAACGGCATTCGTCGAAATCGCCGCAATCTCAATATCCATTTCCCGGATCTCCCCCATCGCCGCCTTTCTCCGCAGCAACTCCATCAGCCAAGGCTCTCTGTTCCTGAACAGACGCTCCGCTTCCTCCCGGGAAATAACATCCATTACTTCCTTTTCCTTCAAAAGCAGACGTATGATCCCTATGTGCCGGTCGATCTCCATACAGAAATTCACATAGGCGTATTCCAGCGCTTCTTTAAGAGGCAACGCAAAATAATCTTCTGTCTGTACCTTTTCGTAGAGATCTGTCACCATCTGTTCCACTTTAGACTTCACAACCTCCTGAAAAATTTCTTTTTTCCCACCCGGAAAATAGTGATATAATAGTCCATCCGCCAGATCTACACTCTGATTGATCATACGGACAGTCGTTCCTTTATATCCATATTCCTCAAATTGTCTGGCAGCAGCTTCCAACAACTTCTGCCTGGATGCAAGCGCCTGCTGTTGTCGTATGGTATTTTTAGACATTTCTTCACCTCATTCATTTCGCTATACGCTTGTTCACTGAACATTTATTCAACCAATAATAACATTTAAGGCAGTCAATGTCAATCTCTCTCCCATCATTTAGATGAGAATCCTTTTTGACACGGACTGCCCTATAACCCGTTTCCTATTCTGTTTTCTTTTTATTCCCTGTCTCCCAGCCGGAAGCTCAATGGCAATAATTCCTTCAGGGAGTATATTTCATATCTTTCCTCGGAAGCTGCCAGAATAACCTGAAATGCATCGCCATCACAAAATTCCGCCATCACCTGCCTGCACACACCGCAGGGCGGACAGATGTCTCCTTCCCCATCAGCCGTATCCTCAGAGGCTCCCACAATCGCTATTGCCGCAAAATCCCTTTCACCCTGTGCAACAGCGGTAAAAAAAGCAGTCCGCTCCGCACAATTTGTCGGTCCATACGCCGCATTTTCAATATTGCATCCATGATAAATTTTTCCGCTCTTTGTGAGCAGCGCCGCACCCACTCCAAAATGAGAATAGGGAATATATGCATTTTTTCTGGCACGAAATGCCTCCTGAATCAACTGCCTGATCTCACCTTTGCCCATTCTTATATCACCCTTTTTCGCTGTTAAAAATGACTCCGTCCCTTTTAAATCCGGGAATAACCATAGCCATTGACCATAGCCTCCAGACGATGTCCGCTCTTGCAGATCGGACAATCCTTCTGCGGATAGGAGGCATAACCCGGTACATCTTCTTTCGTAAATACAGACCGGATCGGAAATCCCTCTATCTCATCTGTCATGCTGAAAATAGATGCCGCACCTTCCATTTTTCCGCCATAATAACGGATACATTCTATACTTCTGCGGATGGTCAGTCCCAATGTAGCGGTATCTGTCAGAAGAATCACATGCTTATTCCGAATAGCCGGAACATTGTTTTCCCGAAACATCATCTGACCATCCCGGTTAAATTCCGGTGTTACCACATAAATCGTCTCATGCATATTTGTAGAAACAAAATCCCTGCGGTCAAACTCATCACCCATGAATCCGCCGATCACCTCCGTCCCGTCCAGACAAACGATGGTATCGATTTTTATCTCATTGACAAATTCATCCACCAGCAGGCTTGCGACCTCCTTCGCTTCGTTCACTCTCGTTTTCAGACTGGTCACATCAATATAATAATTTATATGAGAGTGACTGGTGGCAAAATGCCCCTGCACTGCATGTAACGCTGCTTTGTTGCTTTTTCTGGAATATAACTTTATCATTCTGTTTTCCATACAGATCCCCCCTCTTACTCTTATATCTGTACTTTACTGGATAGAATGAGAAAAGTCAACGTTCACCGCTCCGGTTCCAAACCGGAAGCATTCTTCATGGCGGATTTTGTAATAAGGACTGTTTTTTACATGGGAGGATGCGAATATTGCCGCGCGGGAACCTGCATGGGAGAAGAAGCTGAGTCCCAGTCTGCGCACTCCGTACCCAAAACCAAATATCCGTCCGATTTTAAAAGAAGAACCCACACCGTAAAAAGAACGCACCGCATGATAAAATTCCATCTGAAGCTCCCAGGGTGTCATTTTCTTTGGCTGAAAAGTCACATTCATCATATCGAAATTGCTCCAATCATCCGTGATCATGCGCCCCTCTGCCACAAACTGATCATAAACGGGAGTCCCCGGATAGGGGGTGAGAATGGCCGGCTGAAGCTGATAGGCAGCGATAGACTTTGCAAAGTCCACTGCCCGCCTGATATCCTCCACACCATCGTGATCGATTCCCAGCACAATGCTGGCAATCAGCCGGATCTTATATTTCTTGCAGGCTTCGGCAGCCATACGGATATCCTCGATATTCTGCCCTTTATGAATGGCATCCAAAGACTTTTGATTTAATGATTCGATACCGATAAGCACCCGGTTTAAATGAGCTTTTTGAAGCAGCTCCATCAATTCCTCATCCTTTGCTATATCGGTACGTCCAAAAAAGAAGGTTTCGCGGAAGGTAAGTCCTTCATCGATCATTCTGCGGCATATTTCCTTTGCCCGCTCTTTGTCTGCGGTAAAATTGTCATCCTCAAAATTCATATAGCGAAAGCCCATCTCCTTGTATGAACGGATTTCCCCAATCACACTGTCCACGCTGCGCTGGCGATATGGATCAAACATGCGTGACGTCGTGCAGAAGGTGCATTTATAAGTACATCCTCTGGTAGTCATCACATTGGCACAGTCACAGGGTGTCTTTAAAATAGAATAATCCGGCAAAGGCAGCTCATCCAAATTGTGGTGAGGCTTCCCATAGACGATCCGGTCTGTATTTCTGCCCTCGATCACATCTAAAATCACATGCTCTCCCTCCCCAACGATCACCTGATCGGCGTGAAGCAATGCCTCCTGGGGCAATGTGGATGCATGGATTCCTCCGATGATTACACGCAGGGCTGTCTGTTCGTGTATCATATCCGCCAGCTCATATGCTCTGGGAGCTGTGGAAGTCATTGTGTTTATCACAAACACATCTGTTCTTCGCAGCAGCTTTTTATAATTCGGAGCACCGTACAGTTCTTCATAAACTTCTACCTCATGACCGGCTTTTTTCAGGATTCCTCCTAAAATCAACGGTCCGGTAATCGCATTGGGATGTCCGTAAAATCTGCCTCCAAGCTGATACAGTTTTAATCGGCGAAGATCACTCGCCGGAGTAATAAATGTAATACGCATAAGTTGTCTCCTTTGGCATTTTTTACCTGTAGTTTTTCCAGTTCCGGAAAACTTATGCCTTTTTCAGCATAGAATAAAGATAACTGTTCTAAGCAGTACGCAAAAAAAATTTCAGGAGAAATCCCATGTATATTTATATCGTACAACCTGGGGACACCCTCGCAGGTATCGCAGCATTCACCGGGCTGCCGGAAGAAACCATTTCCTATGAGAACCAACTGGCAGCACCCTACAATCTGGTTCCCGGACTGGCATTGCTCATCACTTCCACCGGCGGGGTTCCGGAAAACACCGGTGAGACCGCTTTCGCTTCACCCCCGCGCCTACTCCCTGTGGACGCCCCGGTACGTCCCTCCATCTACACAGGAGGATACGCCTACCCCTTTATTGATCCATATGTGCTGACACAGACCCTTCCCTATCTGACAGATTTATATATTTTTTCTTACGGTTTCACACCGGAAGGTGATCTGGTTCCACCCTGGGCAGATGACAGTTGGATGATCGATCTTGCAAAGGGCTATGGTACTGCTCCTATCCTGACCCTGACCCCCTTTGGACCTGACGGTAACTTTAACAACAATCTCATCTCGGCTGTGGTAAATAATCCCGATGCCAGACAAAATCTGATTCAGCAATTAGCCGCTCAGATCACAACACGCGGTTTTGAGGGAGTGGATGTGGATTTTGAATATATCCTCGCTTCAGACCGGGATGCATTTTCTGAATTTGTGGTAGTTTTAAAAGAGGCAGTCGCTCCCCTCGGCGCCACTGTTTCCGTAGCGCTTGCCCCCAAAACCTCCTCCACACAAACAGGACTGCTGTACGAAGGAAAAGATTATGCGGCCCTCGGCGCCGCTGCCGACTATGTGCTGTTGATGACTTATGAATGGGGCTATACCTACGGACCGCCCATGGCAGTGGCTCCTCTGAATAAGGTGAGAGAAGTCATAGACTATGCCGTCACGGAAATCCCCACCGAAAAAATAAACCTTGGGATTCCAAACTATGGCTATGACTGGCCATTGCCATATGAGCGGGGCGTCACGGCAGCGGTCACGATAAGCAATGCACTGGCAGTACAGCGGGCCATAGAAAAAGGTGCTCCCGTACAGTTTGACACAACTGCCGAAGCACCTTATTATCGCTATATTTCTGATTCCATAGAGCACGAAGTATGGTTTCAGGATGTGCGCAGCATGAACGCCACCTTTGATCTCATCACAGAATACGGTCTGCGGGGCGCAGGATACTGGAACATCATGCGGCTGTTCCGTGCAAACTGGCTGCTGCTTGAAAACCGCTTTGACCTCTATTTCTGATCCATGCGCTCAAATATCTGCTGTACATGGGCTGCGGACTGTTCCAACCGGCTCATTGCATCCCGAAGGGCTGAAATATCCGCATCACTTGCCTTGTCCGGTCTGGTCTTGCCAAGCAGTCTGCGCACAGCATCACAATCCGATTTCACCATCTTTTTCTCGGATTTATCCAACTGTTTGCCCGCTGCTCCCAATGCCTGATCCACTTTTTTGACCAGAACCTGTGCCTCTGCTGTCACCTCCAACGCATCGCGGCGGTTCTGATCCTGAGACGCATACTGCTGTGCATCCCGGATTGCCTGTTCAATCTCGGCATCACTCATCTTATCATTTGCCTCAATGGTGATGGACTGCTCCCGTCCGGTGTCCAGATCCCTTGCCGACACGCGCAAAATACCATTTGCATCTATATCGAATGTGACCTCAATCTGGGGAACGCCTGCCGGGGCGCGCTTGATTCCTTTCAGCTTGAACTTTCCAATGGTCTTATTATCTCTTGCCATCGGTCGTTCCCCCTGCATCACATGAATGTCCACACTGGTCTGGTAAGACATTGCAGTAGAAAAAATCTGTGAATAATGTACCGGAAGCGTGGTATTACGTTCCACCAGTCTGGTAGCGACACCACCCACCGTCTCAATGGACAGGCTGAGCGGGGTAACATCCAAAAGCAGAATACCTGCTCCCTGTTCTCCGCCTGCCAGCACGATGGTTCCGCCGGATAAAGTATCTCCCTGTACCGCCGCTCCCTGTGCCACGCATTCATCCGGATTTATATTCTTGGAAGGCTCGATACCGGTCATCTGCCTTACTTTATTCTGAACTGCCGGGATACGGGTAGAACCACCCACCAGCAATACTTTGCTCAACTCGGACACAGCAATTCCGGCATCGTTTAACGCTCCCCTTACCGGTCCTGCGGTGCGCTCCACCAGATCATGGGTCAGTTCCTCAAACTGTCTGCGGGTCAGCTGTGTCTCCAAATGCACCACCCCGCTCTTAGTCTGCGCCAGATACGGAAGATGAATGGTAGTCACTTCCATGGCAGACAAATCTTTCTTTGCCTGCTCCGCCGCTTCGCGGATACGCTGCATAGCGGTGAGATCCCTGCTCACATCCACACCATGCATCCGTTTGATCTCCTGCTGCATCCAGTTTGCAACCCGGGCGTCAAAATCATCTCCTCCAAGATGATTATCCCCGGCAGTGGCAAGAACTTCAATCACACCCTCGCCGATCTCAATGATCGATACATCAAAGGTTCCGCCGCCAAGATCATATACCATGATCTTCTGAGCAGTGCCATTGTCCAATCCATATGCCAGCGCCGCACTGGTAGGCTCGTTTATGATACGAAGTACATTAAGACCTGCAATACGTCCCGCATCCTTTGTCGCCTGACGCTGCACATCATTAAAATAAGCCGGCACCGTGATCACTGCGTCTGTCACCGTCTGTCCCAGATAGCTCTCGGCATCCGTCTTAAGCTTGCACAGAATCATAGCGCTGATCGACTGGGGATTATACTCTTTTCCATCGATTTTCGTCTTCCATGGAGTTCCCATCTCGCGCTTGATAGAAGAAAATGTGCGGGATGCGTTTACCGCAGACTGTCTGCATGCAGTACTTCCTACCAGGCGTTCTCCGGCTGTCGTAAATGCCACCACGCTGGGCGTTGTCAGCTCTCCTTCCGCATTCGGTATGATCACCGGTTTTCCGCCCTCCACTACTGCCACACAGCTATTTGTCGTACCCAAATCAATTCCAATTACTTTTCCCATAAAATACTCCATTCCGCCATTTACTCATCGGCACATATCGTATCTCTATTTATCTGTCAGCATATGCTGCTTCAATTACCTCAAACACATGGGCATTGCCCAGCAGCACACCTGTGCCGCACAGACCACCATGCAGATCCGGCTGAGATTTGTGGTATACATGCTGAAACCACGTCCGTTTTCCTCATAAGCGGTTCCCGCCTGCTGCATCCGCTGCAGGACGGCCTGATACTGCATGTTGTTTGGCTCCAGCTGGATCGCCTGTCTGATATGCTCCATCGCCTGCACCATATTACCTGCACCATGATTTGCAATGGCACTGAGATAATACCACCTTGCATCCCTCCTTGTACTGATAACCGCATTTAAGATCTGCAGTGCCTGGGCATAATGTCCGTTGTTCATCTCATAAATTGCCTGCCGGATATCATTGCTGTCATCCCGCTGCACTTCCGGTCGGAAGGAACCCTGATTATATCCTCCAAAGCCAAAAATGTCTCCGAAATCAAAACCGCCAGAATAACCGCCCTGTCCATAACCCTGTCCGCCATAGCCGCCCTGTCCATAACCCTGTCCGCCATAGCCGCTCTGTCCATAACCGCTCTGTCCGTAACCACTCTGTCCGTAACCGCTCTGACTGCTGCCTCTCTGTCCATAGCCGCTTTGTCCATAGCCGCTTTGTCCATAGCCGCTTTGCTGTCCGTACGGTCCCCGGTTTGCATACTTCTCCGGATTCATCAGCATATCATATGCTTCATTTACTTCATTCATTTTCTCTGCGGCCTTCGGGTCATTTGGATGCAGATCCGGATGACACTCCTTCGCCTTCCGGCGATAAGCCTTCTTTATCTCGTCCTTGGAAGCTCCCTGAGCAACTCCCAGCACTCTATATGGATCCTGTACCATTTAACCAGTCTCCTCTTTCTCATACTTAGCGTTAAATTTCTGCCACACACCCGCATAGATCACACTGCGCAGCAGATGCAGATCCTGCTCCAAAGGCAGGCGTTCAAAAACCTCCGCAGCCCTGCCTATCATAATTGTCATAAGACTTCTGCTCTCTTTCGGCAGCATATTCATAAGCACCAGCGGATTATAGCTGCCTTTCTTTTTATCTTCATCAAAATCCATAGCCGCATCCATCACATATATGAAGCGTCCCAGCCACCGGGCAAATTCCCGCAGAGGCTGTTCCCACAGATCCGATTGATATACAAATAATTCTTCCATCAGATTGCCAAAGGTATTCGCAGCCGCATCCACTGATCCTTTCTCCCGCTCGATCTCACTCAGGTCCGCAATGCTCTTCTCAATCGCTTCACACTGCCTGGGCCACTTTTCCCGTACCTTCTTATACTGGCGGCCAAGCATCGCTGCATAGATACGCTTTCCTGCCTTTTTATCATCCATCCAGTCATCCATGCATTTATGAAAGGTAAGCGCAATGGTCATATCCGCCCCATAATCCGTATATAAATTCTGATAAACAGAATGCTTTTTCGCCGGATGTACCATACATTTCTCCCTGCTGTATACCTCTTTTGGTTCATACAGAGAGGACAATAACAGAATCAGAAACGTCATGTCATAAGTCAGACCAAATCTGGATATCTGCCCATGCAGCTCTCCCAGCTTATGGCACAAGCCGCAATACACGCCTTTGTATCTGTCCTTTTGCGCCTCATCCAGATCATCCAGACTGGCAAACACATAACCAAACATTCTGCCAGCTCCCTTCTATTCTCAGGTTCACCGATCAGGTCCTGCGGATCATCGACGTCTTACATTTCGGGCAGGTAATCTCTAATTTCCCCCTTCCCTTTGGCACACGAAGCGTCTGTCCGCAAGGACATTTAAAATAACAATGCGTTTTTCGATCCTGAAATCTGCGGCGCTGAAACTGAAAAAAGCCGCGGGGCTTTGCAATCAGCTTCTCATACGTCTGCAATTCCCGATATCTTTTTTCCCCGTTTTTCGAAAACATCCGAAACAGTGACCATGCCCATACCGCAAATGCTACGATCACCACAATGCGGCTTGCCTTCCCCCTGAGGAAAAAAGAAACGATAATCAAAATAAGTGCTGCGTAAGAACCGGACCGTGACAGAGCGTCCTGCCCGTATCTTCCCTGCATCCATGTCTGCATTCTCCACCGCATTCCTTCCATCCACTGTCTCATACCATGACTCCTATCTTTGAAAACTTCTGACGAACAGTGCTGCTCCGCTACTGCTGTTTGAAAACGATATATCTTTTATTTTCTTCTGAATTCAGGTGAAAGTCAATAGAAGTCACAAAACCTTCATCAAGTTTATAATTTTTTTATATATTTTTACTGTGCTCCCGTCTCGCCGCATCATTGACGATCCATTCATCCAGAGATAGCGGCGTATAATCCGAATACATACAAAAACAATTGATCATCTGACATGGAATCGGCACTTCCCTTCCCTCAAAATCAATGACTGTACTCCGTCTTGTTATCTCCTGAAACTGCTCCAGAAACCTCTGATCCCTTGTATCGTGGACATGACCATACAGCATATAGGTTTTCGGGTTACCATCTTTTCCCCGCTGATACTGTCCATTATAGAACATGATCGGATAATGACAGAGTACCACCTTACGCTTATCATCCTTCATCTCCTCATAGGGCCTGATCCACACAAAACGGGAAGTATCATAGCCCTTATGCTTCAAAAAGCGGTCATGATTTCCGGTGATCAAAAACAACCGTCCGTTAAGTCTGCGAAGCAGCTCATTCGTCTCCTCCGGCTTTCCCCAGGAAACATCACCCAAAATGACAACTTCATCATTCTGCCGCACCTTTTCATTCCACCGGCAGATCATATAACCATGCATCTCCTCCAGAGAGGAAAATCCCCGGCGATCCATTTTTGTATTCAAAACCTCATGAAAAAAATGAAGATCTGCAATGTAGTACCGCATTCCCATCCCCTCCGTTTTCACTCTGTCTGCCTATCATACCACGAAAATGTACCGTCTGCAAACCGAAGCTTTCTTTTACATATCCGTCAACCAAAAACAAATGAAAAGAACGACATCCTGTTTCGAATGCCGTTCTTTTCATCTACATTTATTTAAGGAAGCCTACCCCATCATTTAAAAAACCCATGTAACGGATCAGTATTGATCAACTGTGCTGCAACCTGCAGACTGTTGAGGACTGCCTGTCCCTGTTCTGTCTTATCGACTACTATTCCATCCTGAATAGATTTAAACTTTACATTTTTTGCATTTAATAATTTCAGAATGTCCACCAGGTCGCGCAGACCTCCACATGAGCGTTTGATATTATATACACAAACTGTATCGCCAGGCTTTGCCTGTGCAACCATCTCATAAAATTTTGGACTGTAGGATAATTCTTCTGTGACTACCTTGTCACTGAATTTTTTTAATTCCAGAACAATCTCTCCGACATTTTCTCCGATACCAGTTATGTAGTAATTGTAATATCCGTATACCATGTCGTTCCCCTTCCTTTCTGTTGCATATTTGAGTAGAGAAATTTTGTAATTATATTTTAACAGCGTAAACAGAAAACAGTTATGCAAAGAGCTATCCTAGTAACCCATCTTTCGCATAACTGTCACGTTTTATTCCGTTTTATTTCGTTTTATTACGCACAAATTTGGGCATGTTTATTTAACAGGCCATTTTTATTGGTGTTAATTTCCAACATATATTTTTTTGTTTCGTCAATAATAAAATCAAGATAAGATATATCATTATAAATCACCGGAGTGTGAAATGCAATGAGATCTTATCTTTCAAATAGATAAAACAAAAATTTACGGAGGTGAAAGAGAATGAGTAATTCTTCTAACAACAAAGTAAGCGTACCGGAAGCAAAGGGTGCAATGAACCAATTCAAACAGGAGGTAGCCAGCGAACTTGGCGTACCGCTGAAAGAGGGTTACAACGGAGATCTTACTTCCCGTCAGGCAGGTTCCATCGGTGGTGAGATGGTTCGTAAAATGATCCAGAGACAGGAAGAGCAGATGGCTGGTAAGTAAGCTGCCCGCGCATAGGAACTGCACATAAACGATTATGTGCAAAAAGAAGGGGTTCTATCATTATTATGATATAAACCCCTTCTTTTCATTATTTCAGAAAACCATTTACAATCTGTTCTTCCGCTTCCTCCTCAGTCAGACCAAGCGTCATCAGCTTGATCAACTGCTCTCCTGCAATCTTTCCGATGGCAGCCTCATGGATCAGACTTGCATCAATATCATTTGCGGTAAGCTGCGGTTCTGCGGTAACATGCGCCTTATCCATAATGATCGCATCACACTCTGTATGACCTGCACAACGGTTATTTCCGTTGATGCGGGATACAAACAACTGTCGGGATTCGTCCTTTGCGACAGAACGTGAAACCACATTTGCGGAACAATCTTCTCCGTCCATATCCACCACAAAGTCCGTCTTTGCATACTGTTTTCCGTGAGTCATGATTTTTTCGGAAATTACGAGCTGAGCCCCGGCCTTCAGATCCGCTTTTGTGACGCGCACGGTAGAATCCACGCCTTTGATCTGAACCGTATCCATCTCCAGATAGCCGCCTTCATCCACATGGATGATCGTCTCCGGATTCAAAATACGCGCTCCGGTCCCTTCACCTTCCCCATAATGCTTTTCTACATATTTCACCCGGGCATTTTTACCGACATAAAATGTATGAATACCATCATGCTCGGAATCCTGGGTTCCGCAGTTGTGGATACCGCATCCGGCAATGATTGTCACATCCGCATCTTCCCCGATAAAAAAGTCATTATAGACCATATCCTTCAACCCGCTCTGGCTGAGAACCACCGGAATATGTACGCTTTCCTTTTTTGTGCCCGGCTTGATGATAATATCAATGCCCGGTTTATCCTGCTTTGTTACAATATCAATATTTGCTGTTGTATTTCTGCCCCCCAGTGCTCCGTTTGTGCGGATGTTGTATGCGCCTTCCGGAATCTCATGCAGCCCTGCAATTTCTTCCAATAAATTCTTCTGAATGCTGTCCATGAATATCCCTCCTATACCAACTTATCCATCAATGTACTGCACGCCTCGGATGTACCGAGCAGCTCCGGCAGAACCTCCGCTTTCGTGCCCACAGCCTGAATATGCCCGTCTCTCACAACGACAATCTTATCCGCAATATTCAGGATACGCTCCTGATGAGAGATGATCAGAATGGAACCCTTGATTTTTTTATGCATATTTTCAAATACCTGAATCAGATTATTAAAGCTCCACAGATCGATTCCTGCTTCCGGTTCATCAAAAATAGAAAGCCTTGTCCCTCTGGCTATGATCATTGCAATCTCAATTCGCTTCAACTCTCCTCCGGAAAGGCTTGCATTCACCTCCCGGTTGATATAATCCTTAGCGCACAATCCCACCTCCGCCAGATAGGAACAGCCCTCGGAAACGTTGATCTGCTTACCGGCTGCCAGTGTGATCAGATCCTTTACGGTAATACCCTTAAAACGTACAGGCTGCTGAAATGCAAAGCTCACGCCTTTTTTTGCACGCTCGGTAATGGACAGACCGGTAATATCCTCCCCGTCCAGAATAATCTGACCGGAGTGCGGTCTGATAATACCGGCGATCATTTTCGCCAACGTGGATTTCCCGCCGCCATTTGGTCCGGTAATTGCCACAAAACGGTCGTCAATTTTTAAATTGATATGATCCAGGATAACCTTCTCCTGATTATCTTCCGCTACTTCATAGCAAATGTCTTTTAATTCGAGCATCGTTTTTATCCTTATCTTTACTGATTATAATTATCGTGCCTGCGCACTTTTTCCGTACACAGACACGATTAGTAGTATATCCTATTTTTTCCTATATGAAAAGTATTTTTTGTACTATTTGAAAACACTAAGGCATCATCAGATCCCGCTGCAGGCGGAATGCAGTCCGCTCCCCAACAAGATATGCCACAATAGAGCAGGCAAAATGCATTGCAACGCCCGGGCCCTTTCCGGTGATAATATTTCCTTCTACCACACAATTCTCACCTGTCCATGTCACACCCTCAATGCCTGCTTCACAGCCCGGATAAATGGTCGCTGTTTTTCCTTCCAGAACTCCCGCTTTTCCAAGTACGCTTGGCGCTGCACAGATCGCCGCCACCAGTTTTCCGTTTTCTGCAAATTCCTTCACGATCCGGTTTACGCCCTCATGCTCCTGTAAATGTATCGTACCCGGCATACCGCCCGGCAAAACCACTGCATTATATTCGGAAAAATCAATGTCCTCAAATACTTCCTCTGCCAAAAAAGAAATATTGTGGGCCCCGGTAATGTTTTTCTTTCCGGTTACCGAAATCATAGTCACTTCCAGACCGGCTCTCCGGCAAATATCCACAACGGTCAATGCTTCCACTTCTTCCAGACCCTCTGCCAAAAAAATACCAACTTTACTCATTCTAATAACCTCCTGTTAATCTCTGCTTGCAGAAAAATACCTGCACTGTTAATATAATAGTATACCACACTTATTTATCAGGAGAAATACACAAATGGAAATTGAACGCAAATTTTTAATCTCCGCACTGCCGGATGATCTGGATTCTTATCCCCATCATGATATCGAGCAGGCGTATCTGTGCACCAATCCGGTAGTCCGCATCCGCCGCCAGGATGACGACTATATTTTAACCTATAAATCCGGAGGCATGATGGTTCGGGAAGAATATAACCTGCCCCTGACAAAAGAGGCTTATGCCCATTTACGCGCCAAAGCAGACGGTTATATCATCACAAAGACACGATACTGTATCCCCTATGAAGGCCACACCATTGAACTGGATCTTTTTTCCGGTGACCTGGCGCCCATGATTCTGGCTGAAGTGGAATTTGAGACAGAAAAACAGGCAGTAGAGTTCATTCCTCCTGCCTGGTTTATCAAAGATGTTACAACCGATGGCCGCTATCACAACAGTTACCTGAGCAAAACCGGCATTCCGGTACACTGACCCCCGCCGGAGATCATGCCCGTCTGACCTGCTTACCGCAGTCTGCCCACTTCATAACGCATCTTTGTGCGCACACAGGTAAGCAGCTCCTGATAGCGGGAATCCACATTTCCCTCCGGTATCACCACATCGATGGATACTGCCATGTTTGTAATCATGCTATCTGTGATCTGATCCTGCATCTGCATGAGCACGCGGAATTTATCTCCGTAGGTTTCGGAATCCAGAAACTCCATAAACAATGGATTGACTTCCTCTTGCTCCCGTTTTTGCTCTTTCTCCTGCTTTTGCTCTTTCTCCTCCCATCCTGCCTGAGACATACCTGACTCTGCCACAAGCTGAAAACGGTATTTTTGCCGTATCTGCGGATACTTTTCATGATCCACTTCGCTGATAAACATATCATATGGGCGGACACAGGTCTTAAATTCACCGTATAACGCCTGATATACGACCATCCGCTCATCCGTCTCGGAATGATGTGCGATGGCAATGATCTGATACAATTTATTTTTAAAATGGAGATATCTCTCTCCCGGTCTCGGATCTCCCTGGGGCATAATTTTAATCCTTCTTTCTATTTTTTGCAAAGAAACCGCCGCTGGCAGCTTCTCCGAATGTCAAGATATATTCAGGAATAAACGCGGTTCAGCATCTCCTGACCCTCAGCAATAAAATCCCGTTCAAAAGGGACGCTGCAGTCCACGCCTTTTACCATAACATCATAGACAGCAGACATTAAATCCTCTCCATCCTCCATATCCTGATACAGGATGGTATCCTTCGCTTCCGGCTCTGAGGTGTCCTCCACCGGACGATAAGCTTTATGGGGCACATGAAACCCGGTACTTTTTTCATGATATGCTTCCGATTCCAGATCCTCCAGCCTGTTATCCTCATACTCTGCCACATTTCGTTTTGCACGGGTGAGAATATCATCCTGAGGCTTTTGTGTTTTTTTCACATATGATGTACGCTGTACATATGCTTTTTGAGATGTACTGCTCTTTCCCTGATCTTTTGACGTTTCTTTTTTCTGTCCGGCATGCTTTGATATGGTGCTCACGAAAACAACCAAAATAATTACGATAAAAATAATTCCTCCCATCACATGTTCTCCTTCCATATCTCATTTTTACACGAATCTATCAGCGTAACTGTGCAGAACCAGCATCAAAAGTTCCTGCTTCTATCCGGTGTTAAATAATAATATATTGATAATACATTGATTATCTACTATTTGAAATCATTTGTCAATCTGACGCCCTGTCTCCTTGCTATCTATATTCAAATAATTTATAATGATACCATAATTAAAATATCATCAAAGGCGAAAAGGAGTCTCCACAGAAGATTCCTTTCACATGCCTGACAACACAAAGTATATATCCCCAAACCGGAGGATTCCAACATGCTTCATACACAAAAGAAAAAAGGAACGTTTCTGCTCCTGAGTTTCCTGTTATCCCTGCTGATTTTAAATAGCTGCGGACAAACAGCTTCGGACAAAACGACTGCATGGCAATCAGAAACAGCAAATGAAATAATGGCTCAATCTGATACCGGCGGAAACAGTTCCGCAGATTTTGCAGAAAACGAAAACACTATACAGACATCCGAAGAAACATCTGCGCCTGACACAAAGGTTCATTTTATCGATGTAGGACAGGGACTGTCTGTTTTAGTTCAGGATAACGGGAAAAACCTCATCTATGACGGAGGCGGACGAAATACATCCAGTTATCTTGTATCCTATTTAAAAGAACAGAATGTTGATACTATTGATTATTTGATTTCTTCCCACTATGATGAAGACCACCTGAGCGGATTGATCGGCTGCCTGAATACATTCCCTGTGGAAAACGTGATCGGTCCGGACTATTCCCACGATTCCAATTTATACCAGTCCTTTATTGGCACTATAAACGAAAAAGGGCTGGACATACAGCATCCGGACATAGGAGATACCTATACATTAGGAGCTGCTGCTTTCACCATTTTAGCTCCGACAGAAATTATTTCAAATGAGAGCAATGATAATTCCATTGTCATAAAGATCAATTCAGGAAACATCAGCTTTATTCTGACCGGAGACGCCGAACATGGAAGCGAAGCCGCTATGATAGATTCCGGCATGGACCTCTCCTGCGATGTTTTATGTGTCGGACATCACGGTTCGGCAAGCTCCACAAGCTGGAGCTTTTTGCAGGAAACGGTTCCTGAATATGCCATCATCAGCTGCGGTTCCGGCAATTCATATGGACATCCTGATACGGACACACTGGATAAATTGTCCTCTATGGAGATTTCCCTTTTTCGAACAGATACGCAGGGAACTATTGTGGCTGCATCCGACGGAAAGTCGCTCACCTGGAATGCAGAGCCCTGCAACGATTACACGCCGGGAAACCCGGAAGATAACGGAACACAAACGCAGACTGTAAATACCGGGAGCAGCAACGACAAATTACTGACCAGTACCTCAAACAATACAGAAGCTGAACAACAGACGGTGACAGAAGCTGACGATATAAGCGACACACAGGAAACAATGGTCTGGATTCCCAAAACAGGAAGTAAATATCACAGCAAATCTACCTGCAGTAATATGAAGGATTCCACACAGGTCACTCAATCCGAAGCTGAAGCACTGGGATATGAACCATGTAAAAAATGCTATTAAAAAGGGTGCCGCAAAATCAAACGATTTTTCAGCACCCCGTATTAAGCGTGCGGCTAACAGGATTTGAACCTGCACGGTCTCCCACCAGAACCTAAATCTGGCGCGTCTGCCAATTCCGCCATAGCCGCTAGAAGCGAATTGATTTTACCATTTATCCCACATTCTGTCAAATGCAAAAGGATA
>CAYRZL010000042.1:0-22714 GCA_964428795.1 uncultured Lachnospiraceae bacterium
CTCCGGTATATCCGAGCTGTACTTTTCCGCCTACAACATACCACCAGCCATTTTTGTTTTTTGCTACTGTGTTGGCAGAAAAATCTACCTTACCTTTTTTGATGTACCACCAGCCACTGGAATTTTTGTAATCTGCCACTCCGGTATATTCGGTCTGTACTTTTCCGCCCACAACATACCACCAGTTTGAAGCTCCATCGATGGTGCTGATACCCTTTGAATCCTTATCCCGAATTACACTGTTTGTCGCAGTCGACACCTTACCTTTTACAACATACCACCAGTCGTCCGCATTTTTCTGAAAACCGGTGTAACCGGTCTGAAGCGTCCCGTCCAAATAGTAAGCAAGATTACCGTCTTCGTCCTCACATAAACCGTTTCGCTCCGTAATCGTAAAGGTCTTCGACAAACTTCCCGTGTAATTATTGATCCCGTAAGCTACCGCTGTGGCTGTTCCAGTCTCTGTGTTATTTTCATATACAACCTCGTAATCAACACCTTCCACCAGAATATTGGATGCGCTGTCTTTTATGACAACGGATGGCTCCGCCCGTTTCCCTGTATATGGCAAAGAGACGTAATCCAAGGACATTGCATATCCCATGCTCAGATCCGCATTTTCATCTGCTCCTTCATCGGAGCTGCTGCTTATTGTCGAATAATTTATGATAGCATCCTCCACTTCTACGCCGCTTCCGGTGTAATTTGAAGCAACATATCCATTGTACGCTCTTCCGACTGTAATCTCCTCTTCTCCGCATCGTCCGCTGTATGTAACAATATCCCGTTCATCTGAATAATCCTCCAGTGAAGAACTTATACTTACCTCATATAATTCTCCCTCGGCGCCATCGATCTGTGCGATTCCCACTGCCTGAGCATCATCCACATAGACAGTAACAGCATCTGCCTGGGTCGCGACGGAAACGCTTTGCTCATCATTCACCATTGTCATTTCCAGCTCACACGAATCATCACCGCTGGTATCAACGACCGTATAGGAATCAAGCGGCATGCAGATCATATGCCCATCCATGGAAGCCTCATCCGCTTCCACAAGCATAATCTCATACACATCCTCCGACTCACTGTCAAATGTACCATCTTCCATAGCCGCAACCACAGCTCCGTCCGAATCCATAATTTCAAAGCTCTCAGAAGAAACCCATAACTGATTCACTGACGACGTCGTATTCCCTCTTCGGCCTTTCCATACTGCCTCAAAGACACTATAAGGCGTATAGCGGATCTTTGAACCGCTGTAATTAGTACCGCATTTATAGGTATCATTTATGCTGTAATACCATCCGGTATATTTTCCGGAACTGTTTGTCGTCAGCGTAATATATCTGTCCGTATTCGGATAATTACAGTCATATACATGCAGATAGGATGTGGTACTGTTTATTTTCTCAATCTTATAACCCAGCAGCGCATGTCCTCCTGAGCTGCTCCACACTCCAATAATCACCGGATTGCCGCCTGATTGTACCTTTGCCACTTCCGCACACAGGCTGTTCAGATCACTGTTGTTCTGATACGTTGCTTGAATTGGAGATGTATACTGCGAAACCTGCATAGCTTCAATCAACTGTGTAACACTCAGCCCCAGTGTACTGTTTGTATCTTTCACGCCCAATCCGCTCACCTTTGCCGCCGAAGAGTTAAAGGATTTGAGCGTCAGTGAACTGTCACTGACATTAAACATGGAAGATGTGGACGACATTCCGAAACAACTGCCGCCCCAGGAACTGCTTGCAAGATAATAGGCACTTGCAAGCTGATCGCTGTAAAACATTTTGTATCTGCTCAGCGGGATCTTATATGTACTGGAATACCCATACGCAGAGCGGCTATTGCTGAAACTGTAGCTCAATGTACTGAGGGAAATATTTCCAGTCACAGCAGATGACACTACCTTCACGCTGACCGTTTTGCTCGCAGATTCATAATTTGTATTTCCGGCAGCTTTTACCGTAATCGTTGCGGTGCCTGCCGCTTTCCCCGTAACCACGCCGCTGCTGCTGACTGTGGCAACGCCCGTATTGGATGAACTGTAAGTAATGGTTCCTTTTCCGTCCGCAGTAATATTGGCAGTAGAACCGGCCTTAATACTTCCCGAAGAAATACTTGCTGTCAGCGTCTGGCTTGCCTTGTTTATGGTAAAGGTTTTCTTTACGGTTCCCGTGTAATAATCACTGATTCCCGTAATCGTTACCGTTGCTGTTCCTGCATCTCTGTTGTTTGAATAGGCAACGCTGTAATCTCTTCCTTCTTTCAGGGAAACCGCGCCATAAGAAACCGCAACAGAGGGCTTCTTTGCCACACCGTCATATGTATAGCTCGACGCTGACAAGCTTATCTTACAATCCGACAGCCTCACCTTTACAATGTCGGAAACATAGCTGGTACTCTCATAGCTGCTGCACCCGTACACGGACACTGTCATCCCCTTGGGGAGTGTAAGCGACACGAGACTATTACAGTGCATAAATGCTTCATAGCCAATTTTCTTTACGCTTGCCGACATCGTTACCTTTTTTACATGGCTGTTATAAACAAATGCCCAGTCCTTTATCTCCGTCACAGTACCCGGTACCGTATATGAAGTATCTGTTTTGCCGGAAGGATATTGGATCAAAAGCTCTTTTGTTTTGTCAAAAAGAACTCCGTCCGCAGCACAAAACCATGCATTATTGGCGCTGACCGTAATCCGGCTGAGATTATCGCATCCGGAGAACACCGCTGTCCCGATACTCTGGAAATTGTCTCCAAAGCTGACATTGCTGATACCCGCTTCCAAAAAAGCGCGATCGCCGATTCCTGTAAGACTCTCCGGAAAATCCGCCGATTTCAGATTTTCACATCCGAAAAACGCAAATGCGCCTATATATTTAAGTCCGTCTCCCAAATCCACTCCGGTCAGAGTCTCACACTCCCAAAATGCAGCGTCACCGATCGTGGTTACACTGTCCGGAAGTATCACGCTGGTTAGTTTGCAGTAGGAGGTTCCATAATCACAAAAAGCCCTGTTTCCGATAGCCGTTGTGCCATCCGGGACCGTATAAACCGTCGCATCTCTCCCCAAGGGATAACAGATCAGAATATTCTTCTTGTCAAACAAAACACCGTCCTCGGTGTAATACCACACATTATCCGGGCTTACCGTAATGCTGCTCAAATTGCATGACGCAAAAGGATTTGCTCCCATGACTGACACGCCGCTTCCTATGGAAACGGTATCAAGACTGCTCATATTTGAAAATGCATATTTTCCAACACGCTGCACACTGTCGGGCAGCACAATCTCCGTAATCCCTTTGCTGTAATAAAAAGCGTAATCGCCGATAGTTTCCAGACTGTCAGGCAAATCAATCCCTGCTAAAGCATAACAACTATAAAATGCATGTTCGCCGATCTCCTTCAAGCTGTCCGGCAAATGGATTTCCGTAATATTCCTGCAATTATGAAATGCATATTCGCCGATCTCCCGTACTCCTTCCGGCACAGAATAGCTCTCCGCCTCTCTACCACAGGGATACTGGATCAGTCTGGTCATATCTTTACTGAAAAGGACACCGTCAACACCTGAAAAGCTGGCATTCTCTTCGCTAACCACAAACTCAGATAACTCCGTAACATAACTATTGGGCGAAAAAGCATGGTCGCCTATGCTGCTCAGTCCCTTCCCAATGGTAATGCTCTTCACTTCGTGACAGCTGCCAAAAGCCTGCTCGCCGACAGTTGTCACACTGTCCGGAAGTACCAGTTCCGTTATATATGTCCGCCAGAATGCATAATTTCCGATCTTTGTCACACCGTCAGGCAAAACCAACTGGCGCAGGGAAGAATCGTAAAACGCATAATCTCCGATGGAAGTCACACTGGACGCAACTGTAACAGATTCCACACTTGAGCAGTAGAAGGCATAGGCTCCGATGGAGGTCACACCCTCTTTAATCTGGACGGACTTGATACTGTTTCTGTAAGAACTCCATGGAACAGGATTTTGATCTTCGAAATCCGTCATCGCTCCGGTACCGGAAATCGTTAAAACTCCGTTCCCGTCTATGCTCCATACCAGATTACTGCCACATGTGCCGGAAGTCGAAGCATACAGCAGATTATCCTCTGTTTCTTCTTTCTGTACCACATCTTCCTCTGTGACTTCAGGTTCTTCTCCCTGCTCTGACTCACTTCCTTCTGTGACTTCAGGTTCTTCTCTTTCCTCCGGTTCACTTTCCGGCGCGGCTGTGGACTCTTCTGCCTGCCCCGACCCGGTTTCCTCTACGGTTTCAGTTTCCTCTCCCTCCTGCAGCCCGCTTTCTTCTGTAACGGTTTCCTCCTGCACTTCACTCTGCTCTGTAATCTCTGCCGCCCATACAGAGCCAGTGGGTATAGCCGCTGTCACCGGAGTCAACGCCATGACCAACGCCAGAAAAACGGTTCCTATTCTTTTCATACTTTACTCCTTTCCCCTTCGAACCAAATACCCTTTACAAGTTAAAATTAAAAACCGAACTCTTATAAAGTAACATCTTCATTATAACGGAAAAGAAATATGAATTTCAACAGCTAATTGCCCTGTCAGATGATTTTCGTTACTTCCCCAATTTTTTATATACCGCCAGCATCATTGTAATAAAACATGCCAGCCCTCCGACCGCATTAGATATAGGCTCCGCCCAGAAAACGCCATGCACGCCCAGACCGACCGCGGGCAGCAGCAGCGTCAATGGCACCACAATAATGACCTTTCGGAAAACAGAAAAGAACACCGCATTCTTTGCCCTTCCCAAAGCAGTAAATACCGTCTGTCCCGCTGACTGAAACGCCATAAAGAAAAATCCGAAAAAATAGATATGCATTGCCACCGTGCCGGGCGCCAGCAGCTCCGGATCCGAATTGAAAAGTTGAATAAAAAATACCGGAAATGCCGAGACGATGACCCAGACACCCACATTATATGTGATCAAAATTGCTGACATGTATTGAATGGTTTTTTTCACACGGTCATAAGCCTTTGCCCCATAATTAAATCCCATGATCGGCTGTGCGGCGCCTGAGAGTCCGTTGATCGGCATAGAAATGATCTCCCGCACAGAATAGATAATAGTCATAATACCCACATACATGTCTCCGCCATAATGCTGAAGTGTCGCATTACATACCATCTGCACCACCGAGTTTGTCACCTGCATGGTAAAACCGGACATACCCAATGCGATAATCCGTTTCACTCTTTTTTTCTCCGGTCTCATCCGATCTGTCCTAATCCGGATCAGCGTCCGTTTTCCCACCAGAAAACGCACCGTCCAAAGAGCTGCCGCACATTGGGATATCACGGTGGCAAGCGCCGCTCCTCTTACGCCCATATCAAGCGCAAAGATAAAGACAGGATCCAGCACCATATTCAGCCCCGCTCCAATGGCAACGGTAAGCATTCCCGTCTTTGAAAACCCCTGGGCATTGATAAAGCTGTTAAGTCCCAGACTCAAAAGCACAAAGATGTTGCCGCACAGATAGATCGTCAGATAATCATTTGCATAGGGCAGCGTCACTTCGCTGGCTCCCAACAGACGCAGCACCGGAACTTTTATGATAAGCCCCACTACGGTCAGCAAAATGCCAAAAAGAAGGAGCAGTGTCACAGAGTTTCCCAATATAGCCTCTGCTTCCTGCTCGTCTCCTTTTCCACGCTCAATAGAAAATAACGGCGCACCGCCCATACCGATTAAATTTGCAAATGCCATAACGATCATGATCACCGGAAGGCACACTCCCACACCAGTCAGCGCATCCATGGATGTACCGCCAATCCTTCCAATGAACATACGGTCAATGACACTATACAAAATATTGATAAGCTGCGCCAGCGTCATAGGAATCGCCAGACGCAGCAGCATGGGCATGATCCTGCCTTTTGAAAAATCATTCTTCATCTCACACCTCTAGCGGCATCCGCAGCAGGAATGCAGTGCAGCGGTAAGAAGCTTCATCGGGAAAACGGTCACACCATCCAACGTGAATGGCTGTCCCTCCGCCACAAATCCAATAGATTCAAAAAATGGCAAAGACGCTTCGGTGGCTTCTGTCTGAATTTCCGCCGCATTCGCCTGCAGAGCCTTGTCGATCAGCAAACGAACCAGAAAATCTCCATATTTCTGACGTCTGTACTCCGGCAGCACCGCCACCCGGCTGATCACGAAATTCCAGCCGTCATACATGATACGTCCACATGCCGCCGGTTCACCTGCCGCATAGACGAAAGCATGCATACACCTGTCATCCATACCGTCTTCCTCTGCCTTTGCAGAAATTCCCATCTCCTGACAAAATACTCTGCTGCGAATATCTTTTATAATACCTAAATCTTCCTCACCTGATAAAAATTTTCCTTCAATCATTGCTCTCTCTCCTCCGGAATTTTCCGCACCAGCTTCAGACTGCACTCTTCCGTATCCAGCGAACCGAGCTTCATCTGAAAGCCGCACCCGTTCTTCACCTGCCAACAATAAAAATCCTCATGGGGATCACTGAACGCATCCAGGATTGCCATGATCGTTCCACCGTGAACAAGAAAAACCACTGCCTCACAGTCCTCCTTTACCGCATCCCACATACATTCCAGAAATCCATGCCTGACGCGCCTGCGAAACTGATCGTTTGTCTCCCCTCCCGGGAACGCCCCCGCACCGCCGCCATCCAGCCATGCCTGATAATCCGGATTATCCCTCAGCTCTTCATAATTTTTATACTCAAATGCGCCGAAATCCGTTTCCCGCAATGCCTTATTCACAATCTGCGTTTTCTGCGGAAATAAAATCTCCGCTGTCTCACTGCATCTCTTTCTTGGGCTTACATAGAGGTTCCAGCCATAAGAATCCGGATTCAGCTCCCGAAACAGATCCTCCCTCAGCTCCCTCATTTTCTCTTCCTCTCCGGGAAGGAGACTCTCATCTGTAGTTCCCACATAGCGGTGCTCCAGATTGCCCTTTGTCATGCCATGACGGATCAAATATACATACATAGCTCTTCTCCTTTTTGCACTCTTATCCTTCAGCCAGATACGCTTTCAATGCATCCATCTGTCGGTGTGCCTCATCGATTCCCTCCTGATATAGCTTTCCCAACAAATTCCAATCCCCCTCTGTCAGAGTAACTCCATGAATATCCCGAGGTGCAATGACAAACAATTTCCCCTGCTGATGCAGCTCCTCTAACTCCTTCACACACTGATTATATTTTTCCGTCCGCTGTTTCAACTGCTCCACCACCTTCGGATACCTGCGGCATAACAGCGCCATCAGTTTCATCCCTTTTGCCGGCTCTTTGATATAATCCCTCTTCTGTGTCCGAATGACAATAACCTTATCACACCCCTCACGAAACGCCTGTTTATAAGGAATCGAATCTGATACGCCGCCGTCAAAATAATAATTATCTCCAAGCTTTACCGGCCGGAACATGACCGGAATCGAACAGCTTGCGATACTCGTCTCCCACAGCGTCTCATACTTCGGCAGCTCCAGATACTCCGGCTCTCCTGTCATTGCATTGGTGACCCCTGCCACCACCTTCCCCGGAAAGTTTGCCAATGCATCGTAATCATACGGTACCAGCTTATTTGGTACTTCGTCAAAAGCAAATGCCAGATTATAATAACAGCGTTTCTTTGGATTCAGCCAGTAACGCATCCCCATATACCTTTTATCATTCATATACAGTCTGGTAAACAGCTCGTTCCTGCCCCGCTGCTTTGATATGTATGACACACCGTAAGCAATACCGGCGGACACCCCGATAAAATAGTCCGGATAAATCCCCTCATCCAAAAACACATCGGCAACTCCGCAGGAAAAAATTGTGCGGCTGGCTCCGCCCTCCATCACAATTCCAAGTTTCATCTTTTCTTCATCCCTTTCTGTCTGACGAATAAACTATAGCCATCATACCACATTTTTTTAAGAAATACATCTGCAACATTGCAAAGAACATCCGTTTGGGTTATACTTTATACAAAGCGAGGTATTATTATGGTAAACAAATTTTCTCATATTGACACTGTCATTTTCGATCTGGACGGAACATTACTGGACACATTGGACGATCTGACCGCCAGTGTAAATTACTGTATGAAAAAATTCCATGCGCCCCTTCACACCAGAGAAGAGGTGCGCAGCATGGTTGGAAACGGTATTTACAATCTGATGGAGCGTGCCCTGCCGGGCGGACGGGATAACCCGGATTATGCCGGGTGTATGGCGGCTTTCTCTTTGCACTACAAAGAACATATGCTGGATCAGACCAGACCCTATGAAGGCATCATGCCTTTGCTGCGCACTTTGCAGGAAAACGGGTATAAAACCGCCATTGTTTCTAATAAATTTGACGCTGCTGTAAAGGGGCTGAATAAAACATTTTTCGGTGATCTGATGCCCGTGGCCATCGGTGAAAATGAAGCCGCAGGTATCGCAAAAAAGCCTGCACCGGACACCGTATTTCAGGCTGTAAAAGAGCTTGGCTCACAGATTGACACATGCCTCTATGTAGGCGACTCGGATGTAGATATCCAAACTGCAGCCAATGCGGGAATGCCCTGTATCAGCGTAAACTGGGGGTTTAAAGATACGGATTTTCTGCAGGCACACGCAGCCGGGGCGATCATCTCCGATCCGTCAGAGCTGCTCGCCCTCCTTTCCGTATCCTGATTTTATCAAAAAGGTGTGATCTTTTATATGGAACCAAATGTAAAACACGAACCGATTTTCTTTCACATTGACGTAAACTCCGCATTCTTAAGCTGGAGCGCCCTCAAATATCTGGAGGAAGGCGGCGATGTTGATCTGCGGGAAATTCCGTCCATTGTGGGCGGCGACATCGAATCCCGCCATGGTATCGTCACTGCAAAATCCATCCCCGCCAAAGCCTACGGTATCCGCACCGCAGAAACCGTGGTCAGCGCCTTTCAGAAATGTCCCACTCTGGTATCTGTGCGCCCGGATCATGCCTATTATAAAGAATGCAGCCGCAAGCTGATGCAGTTTCTGGCAGATATCTGCCCTGAAATCGAGCAGGTAAGCATCGATGAATGCTATATGTCCTTTGAACCGATACGAAAAAACTACGCTTCCCCGGAAGAAGCAGCCGCAAAGATCAAGGACAGTGTGTATGATACGTTTGGATTCACCGTAAACGTGGGCATTTCCAATCGAAAAGTGCTGGCAAAAATGGCGTCCGATTTTAAGAAGCCCAACCTGGTACACACCCTTTATACCCACGAGCTTCCCGATAAGCTCTGGCAGCTTCCCGTCGGCAGCCTTCACATGTGCGGCAAAAGCAGCGCTG
The DNA here is from genome assembly GCA_964428795.1 of uncultured Lachnospiraceae bacterium. Classification (GTDB taxonomy): domain Bacteria; phylum Bacillota; class Clostridia; order Lachnospirales; family Lachnospiraceae; genus CAYRZL01. Next base: position 9,349 of record CAYRZL010000042.1, read on the forward strand.
ATTTATTACACCGAATGGGCATTAACACCATCGGTGATCTGGCTCATACCGACCTGACGCTCGTCACAAGCTGGCTGAAAAGCCATGGACAATTGCTCTGGGAGTACGCCAACGGAATCGACGATTCCGTCGTAGAGCCGCTCCCTGCCCAGGCAAAGGGAATCGGCAATTCCACCACGCTGGCAAAAAATGCGGAAACTGCAGCCGATGCCTACGCTGTATTAAAACAACTGGCAGACTCTGTCAGCCGGCGTCTGAAAAAAGCCTCCTTTTTAGCCGGTCAGATCAGCACGGAAATCAAATACGACACCTTTCGCTGCGTATCCCACCAGATGATTCTCCCTGCGTCCACCTCCCAGGCAGGGGAGATTTACCGGTATGCCCGCCAGTTGTTCGATGAGCTTTGGGATGGCTCCCCGGTACGTTTGCTTGGCATCCGCACTACAAAGCTGGAGGAGGAGGGCAGTCCCGTCCAGATAAATCTGTTTGATTTTCAAAAGCAGCTGGCAGTGTCTGAAAAGCAAAAGAAGCTGGATGACGCCATTAAAAATATCCGGAAACGCTTCGGAGATGACGCTATCTCCAAAGGCTTTTAGGGTCTTTTTTCGCCTGCCTTTTTCTGCATATCCCGAATGGCAAGCGCAACCTGAAACGGGAACAGATCTTCCACCGTTTTCAGCGGATTATCCAGTATCTCTTTCATCTTCTGTATCCGGTAATTCACCGTGTTGCGGTGTAAGAACAGCTCCTTCGCAGTCTGTTCCAAGCTACGGTTGCAGTGAATATACATCTTCAACAATTCCGTGTATTGATGATTGTTCTCATCAAAATCATCCAGCGGCTTTAAAATCTCATCGGCATAAGAATAAAGAATGTTATCATCCTTCACGGAAAACAGAATTTTATATAATCCCATATCCTCAAACCGGATCACCGGCTGCTCCAGGTAGATTGCCATGCGCATGGCTGTGATTGCCCTCTGATAGCTTTTATGCAATTCTCCCAGTCCCATAACACGGATTCCGATACCCATATAGACCGCATGGGTTTGCTTTACCTCTCTGTATACCTCAAATATCACATCCCGAATTTCAGGCAGCAATCTCGGATTTGCCTGATTGATGATCACCAGTTGAAGGTTTTCATGACGCACCAGACCGATCCGGATTCGCTTCGCATCCTTGTGGCGCTTGAGCCTTGTAAGACTGGTCTCCAGAAAATATTCCAGATTTTCCGGCAGCGGCTCTCCGATTTCTTCGATGCTTCGATATTTTGTGTACACGGAAAAAACCGTAAAATCTTCTTCCAGGTTGTAATAGATTCCAAGAATTTCACGATATTCATCCTCATTGTCGTGCCGCAGTATGGCATCCCGGATCGCCTGATCATGACGCTGACTTTCATGCTGATCATTGATGATCGCCACGCAAAAGGTCTGTATCATATTTGTAATATGTACCTCCCATGGCATCGTAAGCAGCGGAAAATCATGCTCGTTGCAATATTCCAGCACTTCTGCCGGAATATCAAATACAAACTTTCCGATATTCACGATCAGGCCCGCCACACGCTTTTCATACAGCCGCTTTACCAATCCCAGCATCCACTTCGGATTTTCCGCCTGCTGCATTCCGGTAGTTACCACCAGCTCCGACCCTTTGAAATAACGGACAATGTACTCATCCTCCAGCATATAGATCCAGTTCACGATATTTCTCATGCTGTTTTGTCCGGCACATACGGACAACTGAAACAGATTTCCATCTACTGCGCACAACTGTTTGATCGATAGAGACATAGACTTTCCTCCCCTTCTCATTTTTTGTATTCTCAGTACATATTTTAGCAAATAAATTTGAATTTTGCACCCATTTACTTCCAATTTTTATGTATTATAATTACATTATAAAGAACAGAGCAAAAACAAATGAAAGGGGACAAAAAATATGTTGACAATGGACATGATGTTTAACGCTGTGAACAGTGATTTCAGCCACAAATACGATCTTCCTGACTGGATGAGAGATGAGCATCTTGAAAATTGTGGCGGATTTGTAAATGAGTATTACTCTAATTTGTTCACTTGCATAAGATCTTTCGGACAGCGCAAAAAACGCAATCACAGATAAGTTAAAAATAAAGAAACAAAGAAGCAGGCTAACACCTGCTTCTTCTCTTTTCTCTTAGGGCTGCTTTTTTCCGGCAAGAATCTCCTCTGCCATCTCCCTGTCACTCATGTGATATTTTACGCCCTCTATTTCCTGATAATCCTCATGACCTTTTCCGGCTACCACGATGACATCTCCAGGCCTGGCATGCTCCACGCAATACCGGATGGCTTCCTTCCGATCCGGAATCGTCACATATTTGCCCGGCCCCTTTTCCACACCGGTCTTAATATCCTCAATAATAGCCATTGGTTCTTCCCATCTTGGATTATCCGAGGTAACTACCGTCAGATCTGCCATATTGGAAGACACCTCACCCATCTCAAAACGACGATGAGGATCTCTGTTTCCGCCGCAGCCAAATACACATATCAGACGCCCCGGATCATACTCCCGCAAAGACGTGAGCAGACTCTTCAAGCTCATGGCGTTGTGTGCATAATCGATCATCAACGCATAGTCCGCTCCGGTGGGCACCAACTCTACCCTGCCCTTTACATGAATATCTCTCAGTGCCTTTAAAATATCCTCCTCTTTTACGCCGAAATGACGACAGATCGCAATCGCTGTAAGTGAATTATACACACTGAATTTTCCCGGAATATCAATTTCCACATCAAGATTCAACAGCCCCTCAGACTTATATGTGATACCTAGAATCCCGGGCTTTCTCAAAAGCTTAATATTCATGGCACGCAAGTCGGCATTCTCTGACATTCCAAACGTCTCCACCTGACAGGTATGACCCTCCAGAATTTTTTCCAGGTGGGAATCATCTGCATTAAAAATACCCTGGCAGCACTGGGAAAACAGCATGGCTTTACAACGTGCGTAATCGTCAAAATCTTTATGCTCATTCGGGCCGATATGATCCGGCTCCAGATTCGTAAAAATACCATAGTCAAACACGAATCCGCCTACCCGGTGAAGCATCAGCCCCTGAGAGGAAACTTCCATAACCACGCCGTCACAGCCTGCATCTACCATTTCCTTAAAATACTGCTGTACCATATAGGATTCCGGTGTCGTGTTGGCAGCCGGAATCTTTTTCTCTCCGATAATTACCTCGATCGTGCCGATCAATCCGACCTTAAATCCTGCATTTTCCAAAATGGATTTCACCATATATGTCGTAGTCGTTTTTCCCTTCGTTCCGGTAATACCAATGGTTTTCAGCTTTTCCGCCGGATGCCCAAACCATGCGGCTGCCATACATGCCAGCGCCAGTCTCGTATTATCTACCCGGATCACCGTCACATGCTCCGGCACTTTTACATCCTTTTCCGCGATAACAGAGGTAACTCCATGTTCTACGACTTCTCCTGCAAAATCGTGGGCATCTCTCACTGCTCCGCTGATACAGACGAAACATGCACCGGCTTTTGCCTTTCTGGAATCGTAGATCAAATCCGTCACTTCCATGTCTATAGAGCCCTGCTCCACGCTATAATCCATCCGTTCTAACAAATCTGCTAAAATCATCCTTCACACAACCCTCTCTATCTGTCAAAATAATCTTTTTTACATCTGCTGTCCTATTGCCGACCGCCGCCAAACGGATCACACTTCAATTTCACCCGTAAACACAGTAGTCGCAGGACCCGTCATGAAAATATGACCGCTTTCTCTGTCGTAGCGAATCTTCAGATCGCCGCCAAGCAGATGCACCAGCACCTCATCCTCAGTCAGACCATTCAGGATACATGCCATCACACTGGCGCAGGTTCCGGTTCCGCAGGCGAGGGTTTCACCGGAGCCCCGTTCCCACACGCGCATGTTGACAGTTTTTCGGTCGAGCACCTGAACAAACTCTGTGTTGACACGCTCCGGAAACATGGGGTGATGTTCAAAATGCGGTCCGATTTTTTCCAGCTCCAGGGATGCTGTATCCTCCACAAAAACAACTGCATGGGGATTTCCCATGGATACACAGGTCACATTCCACATCTGACCGAGCACTTCCATGGGTTCATTTACAACCTGCTCCTTCTCATGAATAACCGGAATCTCTTTTGCAGTAAGAACCGGCTCTCCCATATCCACCTTTACCATGGAAACCCTTCCATTTTCAACCGTCAGATCCAGATATTTGATACCGCCCAGCGTCTCTAAGGAGATCCGGGTCTTATCGGTCAGTCCGTTATCATACACATATTTTGCAATACAGCGGACACCGTTTCCACACATTTTTCCCTCGGAACCATCCGCATTGTACATCGCCATACGAAAATCTGCCTTTTCCGATGGATGAATCAAAATCATTCCGTCCGAACCGATGCCAAAATGTCTGTCACTGACCATAATCGCAGCTTTTGACGGATCTTCCACTGTTTCCTCCAGACAATTTACATATACATAATCATTTCCGCAGCCATGCATCTTTGTAAATTTCATATCAACGTCCTCCGTTTTTTCCAATACATGTTTTTTGGAGCAGTAATCTCCGTAGATTTTACTGCTCCTTCGCAAAACATGTATCTCTTATTTGACGTTATTATACAGCACTTTTAACCGCCTTGCAAACATTTCGTAACGCAATTACAAAATACTCTTTCTATTCCTTATCCTGTTTCTCCGTTTTCTCCTTATAAGATAACCTGCGATCCTCATACTCTGCTTCTTTTTTCTGTTTTCTCTTTTTATGAATGGCACGCCATACGAGCACGATCACGATGATCACTACCACCCAGATCACGATGATCGGCAGAGATGCGATAAATGCGATCGCAAACGTGCGGAAATTCTGCTGCATCCGGTACATATTGTCACCCAGACGGTTTTTCACTTCCTCGCCAAAGGTTTTTCCTTCACCGCTGGTCTCCCGCTTTACTTCGCTGATATTCAAATATACCGTACTGTAGCTGACCTGATTATCCAAAACGCGAAGCTGGGATTCGTAGCTTTCGATTTCATATCGCACGTTAGTCAACTGGTTTTGTATCGCAAAAATCGTTTCCAGATCGGTCGCCTGCTCCAGCATATCCATCAATGTTTCCTGCTCGGTACGAAGCGCTTTTACATGGCTCGCCATATCCACATAAGATAACGTCACGTCCTCCACACGCTCATTTTTATAAGTCACGTTGGCATTTTCTTCTACCTGCTCCACAAAGCTGTTAAGCTGATCTGCCGGAATACGCAAAGTCATATATCCCCATCGGTCCGAATATGTATCCGCAGCATTCATCTCGGAGCTTTCAATATATCCGCCTAACGCTTCTACCTTTTGCGTGACGGATGCTATCAATTCATCATATTCCGTAGTTTCCACGGTCATATCAACATTTTTGATCAGCTTCTGACCGGTTTCTTCTGCCGCGGATACGGGTACTTCTTCAGCAGAAGCTCCCTCCTCAGTGATTTCTTCCATCGGCGCTGTATCCGTCTCTGCGCCTACACCATAATCAGCGGCTTCCTCTGTCACAGCCATCGTATCTGCGGTTGCCATAGATTCGTTAGACTTCGCATCTGCCGCCTGAGCTGCAGAACCTCCGGCACTTCCACAGGCACAGATTCCTGCCATCATTACAGCCGCGGCTGCCAATATGGCCCACTTTTTTTGTATTCTCTTCTTTTTCATGTAAATACCCTCCTTTTTCTGAATCGTGCTCCTCTAATCCAGCTCATAATTTTCAAAATATGTTACTTCATCTGATGTCACCCATTCAAATACATATGTCCCGGCTTCTTCTATCCCACAGGAAAACCTGTCAAAGGTAACTTCTGCCGAAGCATTTGCCTCCACCAGATAACACATGTCAGTGTGGGCATCCTCGTATACAACCGTTTCTTCTCCATCTGTTTTTCGGATGCTCAAAAGCCGGAGAGTCAAATTCTCCTCCTCCTGGTTCGTAAGCAAAATAGTCACTTCATCCTCGCTGCAGGCAGTCACCTCGCTGGAAAAAGCAAAACGTACCGCCTGATCTCCGTCCATGAGATCATCCGTATCCTGCGTCTGCACAGATTCTTCGCTTACCTCTGTCGTTTCGCCAGCCCCCTCCTCGGGTATCGCCATATAGCCTGCATCAGCAGCTTCCCCGGATGCACCGCCATCCTTACTACCCAATATGCCCGGCCGCAGGATGGCAGCACCGGCTCCTGCAACAAGCACACATGCAATGCAGGCTGCGATCACCCGTCTGTTCTTTTTCCAGAAACTCATTTCTGATTTCCCGCTTTGCTTCTCCTCCAACGCATTTCTCTTTGTCGTGCTCTTCTTTGTTGCTTCCTGCTGACGGATAAGCTGATTCATCCTTTCCAGAAATGATTCGGAAAACGAATGCTTCTTTTGAATCTCAGCATCCGGCGTCCGGCTATTCTTTCTCACCATATCGATCGCCTTATTTTTTACGATCGTCGCAAGAAAATTTTTTGTGGCGGCGCTGTTTACCTCGCCCACTTTGTCCATATGCCTGGTCAGTGCCAGAAACGCCTCCTGCACCGCATCCTCGGCAAGCCCGGCATCATGAAGCCTTTCATTTGCCAGAAACCACATAAAACAGGCATACCTCTCATAGATTTGGACAAACTTTGATCTGTCCTCCTCCTTATCAATCATTGTCAAAAACAGTAACATTTCTTTTCCCCACGTAATTACGATTTACTCCCCGATACGTCGTCCCGCGTCCGGTGTATTTTTTGATCTGTTACATCTTAAATAACGTATCTGCACCTCCATTTACTACAAAAAACAAAATATTTTTGAACATTCTTTAAAAAATCTAAACCTTTTCTCCCAATTTGTTTCGTCTATCATAAGATTTATTTTTCAATTTCTTTATAGTTTCTCCATAATTTGCTCACATTTTCCATTTATAATATGATACATAATCAAATAGAAAACAAAAGAGATTTCTATTATGAATACAAAATGCCGCCGGGGGTAGTTAGTTAATCAGCATTTGCATCTTCGGGGGCGACTAAAAACAATTTCCTTTTATATAGATAACTTTTCTTCTCTCCTTTTATGTTAGACAAAAGCGCAAATCAAAACGATTTGCGCTTTTTGCTGTCATGTATGCCGGTTTCTTACTCCATCAGGGCAGTGATCTGATCCACCGCCTTCTCACTGGTAATGATGGACAGATTATTCATAATGATCACATCATCGATTTGATTTTCCTCGACATACTCGGTCAGATTTTCCTGGGTATAACGGAAATCAATTACATATACCGTATCATAATGATCAACCAAAAACGGAACAAAGCAGTTTCCATAGGACTCTTTCAACACCAGACAGGAAGAACCGTCTGTAATCTCCGGATTATCAATAATGGTCAGCGGATTGTCTCCGCCGATGAAAGTGAGATACTTGGAATTTTTATTCCACGTACTCACATCTCCGATCACATTCCACTCATGCTCCGTACCGTCTTTGTCCCAGTATGTCATATCGTTTGTATCCTTTGGATAATAGGCATACACAATATCGGGATTTTCTGCCATGGCGCTGTTTTGAAGCGTTGTATAAAAAGAACCGAGAAACGAATCATACGTCACCATCTGATGATCTTTCAGATTTTCCGGTGTCCATCCCTTCACCTGACAGAAGCTCTCATATACATAGTAAGCGCCGAGCTGTGTCCAGTGGTGATCTGTCCTGAAATAGAGATATTCGTCGCTGTGCTCTTTCAAAGGCAGATAGGTGGGAACCGGCGTTACATTGCTGTAAGATCCATAATAATATTTGATAGCCTCTTCCTCATCCGAACCTCCCAGACTCCTCGCCTCCTCCTCCGAAAGGACGATGCTGGAATTATCAGGGACGAGAATAGAATAGACATTTGCCTTCCCATTTAAATTCTGCGCCAGGTGATTCAGCGCCCCTATATATTGTTCCGCCTTTTCCTGCACAAAATAGTAAATCGTATAAGCCGCATCACCCTTCACATAAAGATTTTTCTGAATCTGCGACTGAATATCCTCCTCCATCTCGGTCGTAGTGGGCAGCGTAGTCGGCGCCTCAAAGGTTTCCACCTCCGGTTCTGCCGAAAGATCTTCCCCCGTATCCTCTGTGGAATCAAGCTCCGGAATATCATCTGCCTGCACACTTTCACCCACCATCATCGTATCCGGTTCAACGCCATACAGCGATTTCAGCTTCAGGTCTGCCGCAACCAGCTTCTCTCTCGCCGGGAAGGTATCAGAATACCACACTGCCACATCCGAGAAGAAAGTTCCATCCAGAAATGAAGCCGCTGTTATCTTTGGAAATTTTGTCAGCTCCCGTTTTTCCACCTCAGACACCTTCGGTCTCAAAAAGATCAATGCACCCATGACGCCTCCCGCCAACATGATCGCAGCAAATATAACAACGCTCAGCGTCCGGAATCTTCTTGTGATTCTTTTTTGCTTTTCTGTATATTTATTCTTCACTTACCTAACCTCTTTTGTTAAAACTGAAAATACAGGAACGGATTATAGCTTGCGCCGACCAGAGCCAGCGCTGACAGGATAAGCAAAACAGCCGGAGTAATCATGTCTATCACATTCACAGCAAAAAATACCAGCCTGTTTTTCCTTCCAATCATAATCGCCGCCTGCCGCACCTGTTTTCCCAATGGAGTTACAGCAATAACTGCCAGAATCAGGAAAAAGATGTTCTGCAAAAAGACGGTAGTTACATTCATGCTGGTAAAACCGGTTGCACCAATGCCGAACATGCCGCCCATCGCCATAGCCATATCATGGAGGTCTTCAAATTTGAAAATGATCCAGCCGAATAGTACAACCAACAGCGTATACAGACGACGCCACGGTCCATGTATCCGTTTTCCAAGGTAAAATTTTTCAAATAACAGGAAGAACAGATACCACAATCCCCAGAATATATAATTCCAGCTTGCTCCATGCCACAATCCTGTCAAAAACCAGACAATCGCCATATTTCTGATATATTTCCAGAGCTTACAGCGATTCCCGCCCAATGGAATATATACATAATCCCGGAAAAAACTGCTGAGAGATATATGCCATCTGCGCCAGAAATCCTGCACGGAATCCGCCATATATGGATAATTAAAGTTCTCATCATAGTGAAAACCTACCATGCGCCCCATTCCGATTGCCATATCAGAATAGGCGGAAAAATCCAGATAAATCTCCAGCATATAAAATATCATGCCCAGCCAGTATCCTGTCACAGACTGGGCCGCAAGTCCGTCCGTTCCAATCACCAGCAGAGAATCCGCTGCTGATGCACAGGAGTTCGCCAGAATTGCCTTTTTCGCCAGGCCAATGGAGAACCGGCGAATACCATCGTACAGATCATTTAACGTAATCTGTCTGTGATCGATCTCATCCGCCACCGTCTTATAGCGAACTATCGGACCGGCGATGCACTGATGAAACAAGCTGGAATACAAAAGCAGCTTCCAGAATACCGGCTGCGCCTCCGTCTCGCCGCGGTATACGTCCGCCACATACGAAATAAGCTGAAATGTATAAAAAGAAATGCCGATCGGCAGCACAATAGAAGGTACAGCCTCCGGCACCCCAAACAATCCCTGTACATTTGTGAGAATAAATCCAAGATATTTAAAAATGCCCAGAATGCCAAGCAGAGCCACACATTCTGCGACGAGAAAAAATCTTGCTGAAAACATTCCCCGCCTTCTGCGCGCATGTGTGATCCGAAGCGCGCAAAACCAGCTGATAAGCGTCACGCCTACCAGCAATATCAGGTACTTTGGTCCTCCCCATGCATAAAACACCAGTGAAAAGATGAGCAGCACACAATTCTGATATTTCGGCCCCACATAAAAATATATTATTAAATTTAATACCAAAAAGGCAAATACAAACAATAAACTGGAAAATACCATATGCTATCTTTCTCTTTCGTATCTTGAATCCCGGATTTGCCTCAAAAAGCATCTATGCCTTTATTCCAGTCACATATGTGAAATCCGTCTTTATTTTTCAGCATCAATAAACAGACAATAAAAAAGAAAGATGATCGAGTTGATTTGCGACCCGAAGCATCTTCCTTTTTTACATCATATTAAAACAGAGATTTGAATTCCGACACAAGCCGGTCCTTGTCAGCTTTAATTGTAGCAAGACCTTTGTCAATATCCGTCTTTATCGCAGTCACTGCTTCACTCTCCAGGTCTTCGCCTTCCACAATGATTTTTTTCATATAATCATACACGTTCTGTCCAAGCTTTGCTATTTCATGCTCTGCAATGGAAGCGTCCTTCTCACCCAGATACTTTAACTTTGCTGCGTATGAGGTGATCTTCTTTGTCACTTCTCCGTTTTCAAATGGCTCAGCAATGTGCTCGTCAATATAATCAATTGCTTCGTGGATATCTTCCTCAGCCACTTCCTCACCGGATTCTATGAAATTCTTTGCCTCAGTTTCCCATTTTGAAAATTCGTCCTTCGCCGCAGTTATGATTTCCTCGACATCGCCTTCAAGTTTTTCAAACTCGTCCTCTGCCGCCTCTTCAACCTCTTCAACGTCTTCCTCGACATTTTCTTCCACCTGTTCTACATCGTCGGCGACTTTCTCTTCTACTTCTTCAACATCTTCCCCGACTTTCTCTTCCACCTGTTCAACATCTTCTTCGGCTTCTTTCACGGAACAACCGGTAAAGATGCTGAACGACATTGCCACAACTAAAACGACTGCAAACAACAGTTTCAATTTTTTCATATAATTTTTCCTCCTGTCAATTTTATAATCACTATGTTCTTTCCTGAATATTTTTTGATTTTATCATATTCCGCGGAATAATTCAATACGCCACATAAAAAAAGAAGAACTGTTACTATATTTTTTTCTTTCATTTTTTTATCGCCCGGTTATTGTAGACAAACATCCAGATTGCCATGGCAATGATCACAACATAGCCAAACACGCTGAAACCATCCGGGACCTGTGTAAACAGCACAAATCCCAGAATCGCCGAAAAAATGATCTGGGAGTAATCATACACAGAAATTTCCTTTGCCGGAGCATGAAAATATGCCGCTGTGATGGCAAACTGACCGCCTGCCGCTGCCAGACCCGCCCCCAAAAGCATCAATATCTGTATTCCGGTCATAGGTGTGAAACTCAAAATCAGATAAGGCAGAGTCACTATGCAGGAAAATCCCGAGAAAAACAGCACAACGGAGGAGCCCTTCTGCCCCCGCTGCCCCAGAATTCGCACCATCGTATATGCAATTCCTGCGCAAATACCGCCCGTCAGACCGATCAGAGACGGTATCAGCTCCATATTTGCAAACGTAGGCTTGATGATAAACAGGCTTCCTGCAAATGCTCCCGCAACCGCCATCACCTGAACCGGAGTCAGTTTTTCTTTTAAAATGTAAAAAGAAAAAAGAATCACGAAAAACGGCGACATCTTATTTAACATAGAAGCATCTGACAACACCAGATGATCCACCGCATAAAAATTGCATAAAATACCGATCGTGCCAAATGCCGCCCGTAAGATCATAAATTTCAGGTTCCCTTTTTCGATGCGAAATCCGTCTTTATTTTTCAGTATCAATAAAAGAGCAATAAAAAAAGCAATAAGATTGCGGAAAAAGCTCTTCTGTACGGATGGAATGTCACCGCTGAGCCGCACAAACGCATTCATGAACGCAAAGCAGAGCGCGGACAGAACAATATACAAAATACCTTTATATTTTGCAGGAATTTTCATAACGCTTTTTCTCCTCCTCCAAAATCAATCTACTGTTATACTAATAATAATAAAACAGAAAATCAAGTGGAGATTCTTCTGAATTGCTCAATGCTTTTTACATTTATACCTCATAGCTGCAGCTTTATCTGTCTGGTACAGATTTCATGCAATAATCCGGGCGCATGACTGACTGCCAGAATACCGATCTCTCTGCTTTTGCACTCCTTTAACAGGAATTGCCAGATCTGCTTCTGAGTGACCATATCCAGCATGGCAGTGATCTCATCTGCCAGAAGGAATCTGGTTCCCTCACCGAGCACCCTTGCAATGCAAAACCGCTGCAATTCCCCGCCGGACAATTCCTGCGGGTAACGATCCATCCATTCAGAACGGATTCCCAATGCTTTTAAAATCCGGGATTCCACCTTATTCCCCTCCCCAATCACTTCCCTCATCCGAAGCCTTGGATTTACGCATTTTTCCGGATGCTGCCAGATCATCTGCACCGGGCAATAGCCCTTTTGGGGTAATGGTTTCCCATCCAGCAATACGCGCCCCCTGTCCGGTTTCTGATATCCGGCTAAAATCTGACATAACGTGGTCTTGCCAAAACCGCTTGGTGCCATAAGACCTGCCACCTCTCGGCTTGTCATCTCAAAGGAAAAATCCTGCCAGATCGGTCTGTCCCCGCCTTTATATTGAAACGAAATATGATCTGCGGTCAATTTCATACGTTTTCTTCTTCCTTTCCAAGTTCACTTAACCAGGTTCTGCCGCCTTTCTCAGAGGGTATGGAACAAACCAATGCCCTGGAAAACGGATGGCGCAATTTTCTCTCATCAAAAAAATCTGCCGCAGCAGCCTCCTCAATGCTCTCACCGTCATAAAACACGAGGATACGGTCTGCGGTCTCCCTCGCCAGCTCCAGATCATGGGTGATGACCAGCACGCCCGCTCCCTCGTCCGCCATAGCTCTGAATCGACTCATCACCATTTTTGCCGCCTCCATATGAAGGCCCGGCGTCGGTTCGTCCGCAATGACCAATTTGGGCTTTTCTATAGCTGCGGCAGAAATAAGAATACGCCTTGCCATCCCTCCGGACAATTCAAAAGGATACATACCCTCCACCTTCATCAGAGGGTCTAAGAAGGATGTGTTCTGAGGCACCAGAACGATCTGCGACCCGCGCAGCTTTTCTTTCCGTTTCTGATCCAGACGCTCACCGCAAAAAAACATTTCCCCGTCCATGGAACTGTTGTATGGCAAAATGCCAAGCACAGCATGGGCAAGCAGACTCTTTCCGGAGCCGCTGGCGCCCACAATCGCCACCATTTCCCCCGCATCAACACTCACATCCAGATGCCGGATCGTATGCAGGGTGCGCTGCCGCAGTCCTCTGTCATACTGTCGAAACGATATGGAAAGCCCTTTTATCTCCAAAACCTTACACTCATTTTTCATCATACCTGTTATCCTTCTGTTTCTTTCAAAGTGTAATTAAAAAATCATCTCTTCGCTTCTTTCAAAGTGTAAATTGTTTTTGTACCGGAGGG
>CAYRZL010000043.1:0-22329 GCA_964428795.1 uncultured Lachnospiraceae bacterium
TGGTGGTTTCTTTTAAATCAGTATTGTGAATATATCCACAATATCATATAATCAATTTGCTGTTGGAGATTGATCGGAAGATGGTTCTATGCCGGTTTCCAAAAGAAAGCAGCGGGGCAGACCTGGAAGGTCTGTTTCAACAAATATTTATGAGAACAGAGGTGGAAGAAATGAGGATTGAAAAAAAGTATTATGATATTGCCAGCCGGGAGTGCAATGAAATCTGTGCGGAGCTGATCCGGGAAAAGGAGGAGCTTACAGAGGAAGAATGGGAAGCAGAAGCCCGTGCTACAGAGGCTGACCTGGAAAAACTGAAAAGAAGGTGCGAGGAGGAAAGCAGGAAGTGGAAAAAAGAGCCGGATGAAAAGAAACAGAAGGAATTTCGAATCCTTTCTGACTGTGCGTTGTGGCTGGCAGAATACATGGGGCTGAATATCGTGGTGGAGCAGCTCGACCAGTTCCGGGGAAGGATCGTGCTGGAGGCAGAATTATTTCTTACGACCTGCAACACCAGCCATACCGTGAACGAAATCCTGTGCAGCCTGATCCAGAAATCCAGCCAGTATTGTCTTGGCTGTTCCTCCGGATTATGGGAGATGGAATTTCAGTTTGACCTATACCGGGAAGTGCCGGTGGAACAGGAGTAGCGGGAGCAGATTTATTCCCGAAGGCAACGAGCCAGGTAGCCATCTTTGTATGGAAATTTGACTTCCGTAAAACGGGGTATCAGGTATCTGTGCCTGCATAGATCATTGGCGTTTACGATAGGAGCAGTCGGGGCGGCTGCTCTTCTTTTTTTGGAGGAAAGGGGGCTGGCAATTATGGCAACCACCAGGATCATGCCATTGCATACAGGAAAAGGCCGGACCATCGGGCAGGCGATCAGCGACATCATTGATTATGTAGAAAACCCGGAGAAAACCGGGAACGGAAAACTGATTACCAGCTATCAGTGCGACAGCCGGACTGCGGACGCAGAATTTCTTCTGGCAAAGAAGCAGTATATCCAAAGAACAGGCAGGGTGCGGGGCGCGGATGATGTGATCGCGTACCACCTGCGCCAGTCCTTTGTTCCCGGGGAGATCACACCAGAGGAGGCGAACCGGCTGGGCGTGGAGCTGGCCCAGCGCTTTACGAAAGGAAACCATGCCTTTGTCGTCTGTACCCACACCGACAAGGCCCATATTCATAATCACATCATCTGGAGCGCGGTCAACCTGGAATGTGACCGCAAGTTCCGAAATTTTTGGGGCAGCACCAGGGCCGTGCGGCAGCTGAATGATACGATCTGCATTGAAAATGGCTATTCCATTGTGGAGAACCCGAAGCCCCACGGGAAGAGCTACGATAAATGGCTGGGAGACCAGGCGAAGCCTTCCCACCGTGAACTTCTGTGCGCGGCCATAGACAGTGCTTTGCAGGAGCATCCGGCAGATTGGGATGCGCTGCTTTATCTTTTGAATGAGGCCGGTTATGAAATCAGCAGGAAAGGGGAGAACCCTTCCTTCCGTCATAGGAGTTGGAGCCGTGCGGTTCGGCTGGATACGCTGGGGGAGAGCTATACCAAAGACGAGCTGCTGGCCGTCCTGAAAGGGGAGCAGACGCATACGCCGAGAAAGAAAAAGCAGCCGTATCAGAAAGCGGAAAAGGTGAGCCTGCTGGTAGATATCCAGGCAAAGCTGCAGCAGGGGAAGGGAGCCGGTTATGCCCGCTGGGCTAAAACCTTCAACCTCAAACAGATGGCACAGACCATGAATTATCTGGCGGAGCATAACCTGCTGGAATACAGCGAACTGAGCGAAAAAGCAGCGGCAGCTACAGAACGCCACCACGAATTGTCTGCCCGGATCAAGGAAGCTGAAAAGAGGATGGCGGAGATCGCCATTTTGCGGAAGCACATCATCAACTATTCTAAGACAAGGGATGTGTATGTGGCGTATCGGAGGGCAGGATATTCCAAGAAGTTTCTTGCGGAGCATGAAGCTGATATCCTGCTTCATAAGGCGGCAAAGAGGGCATTTGATGAATTGGGAGTAAGTAAGATTCCGACTGTGAAGAGCCTGCAGGCGGAGTACGCGCGGCTGATGGAGGAAAAGAAGGGAGCCTACGGGGAGTACCGGAAGGCTTGTGATGAAATGAAGGAGCTGCTTACTGTAAAGGCAAATGTGGACCGGCTGCTGGGCATGGAGGAACCGGAGGCCGGAAAGGAAAAAGAACATGAGGAGCGCTGAGCGGATCGTACAAAAAGCGTTCGCAGAACGCGCAGCCACAGAATGAAATTCTGTGTTCCAATGGGGCTTGGGGATATCCCCAACAAGCAGCGTCTGGCAGCCGAATGGCTATCCAGAGGCATTGCTTGCCAGTATGCTTCAAGAAAAGAAGTTTTTTCTATTAGTTTTTCTTATGAAATAGTCCTGAAATCCGAATTGCTGTAAAAATATGATAATCGTAGAATATGACATATAGAACAGGAAATATAGAGGAGCAAATAGTGTGAAAGAAAGTAAATCAAGCCAAAATTGTGGCACAGACACAAGAAAAAGGCTCACATAGTGAACCGTTTTAAGAATATTCCCACCTTGGTAAAACGAGGCGCACCTGCACATCAACAGCTAACGGGTGGGTGCATCAGATATTGATGCCGGGATGCCTTATAAGATAAGAAAAATATATCACGAAAACTTGAAGGTGTAAACCACTTTCATTACTATTTGTGCCGCCAGCCGAAGGCGGCGGAATGGAGATTAAAATGAAAGAAAAAACGTTAATTATTTATTATTCGCAGGCGAGAGGTAACACAAAGCGTATTGCAGAAAAAATACATCGAGTTACCGGATTTGACATGGTACGTCTTGATACCGTACAGTCATATACTGGAAGTTATCAGGAAATCGTGGATCAGGGACAGCAAGAAGTGAATAAGGGCTTTCTGCCTCAAATCAAGCCATTGGGTGTGGATATTTCAGCGTATAATCGGTTAATTGTTGGTACGCCTACCTGGTGGTATACGATGGCACCTGCTGTAAGGACGTTCCTCGCGTCAAATGATTTTACTGGAAAAACAATTGTTCCTTTTATGACGCATGGCGGGTGGCCGGGACATGTGATGAAAGATATTAAGGACATATGTAAGAGAGCTGTTATAGAAAAGGAATTTTCTATTCAGTTTGATTCTACAGGTGGTGATACCCTGGTTACAGATGAAAATGAAATTGATGTGTGGATTAAATCACTGTAAGCTGAAATTTTAGTATTGTTTTACTGATTGGAGAGACATATTAGAGGGAGGAAAGTAATGACAAAAAATCTGATACTTTACTATTCACGCAAAGGAGAAAATTATTGGAACGGCAGCATTAAAAATATAACGAAAGGTAATACGGAAACCGTTGCAGAATTTATCCGTAATGCAGTAGGTGGTGATCTGTTTGAGGTGGATACCGTAAAGCCATATGCAGAAGATTACTATGCCTGCACAGAAGAGGCAAAACAGGAACTGCGTACAGGGGCCAGACCTGAGCTGAAAGAGTATTTAAACAGTATTGATGGGTATGACAATATATTTGTCTGTGGCCCGTGCTGGTGGGGAACCTACCCATGCGCTGTCTTTTCTCAGCTGGAGAAACTTGATTTTAGTGGGAAAAAGGTTATGGCTGTCATGACTCATGAGGGCAGTGGTCTTGGAAGCTGTGAGCGGGATCTTAAAAAGTTCTGTAAGGGAGCATCTTTTGGCAAGGGGCTTGCCGTTCACGGAGCAGAGGCAGAACAATCCGAATCACAGGTTTGTAAATGGGCGAAGGAGCAGGTTTCAACCTATAAAATTTGATGAATTAGGAGAGAAGAAGAAAATGGCTATTACAGAATTTGCGAAGCAGTATCATGAAAAAATGTTTCCGGGGTGTGTATCAGAATTGCAGAAGACAGATCCAGAATTTGCAGAACGGTTTGACAATTTTGCTTTTGATGAAGTGGTAAATCAGGATGATCTGGATGATAAGACGCGATTTATGGTGATTCTGGCAACGCTGCTGGGATGTCAGGGCAGTGATGAGTTTCGCACCATGCTTCCGGCGGCGATGAATTTTGGTGTAACACCGATAGAGCTTAAGGAAATTGTATATCAGGCTGTGGCTTATCTTGGTATGGGTCGAGTATTTCCTTTCCTGAAAATCACGAATGAGGTGTTGGCTGAAAAAGGAATCGAATTACCGCTTTCTTCACAGGCTTCTACGACAACGGAAAACCGCAGAGAGGCAGGGACGCAGGCGCAGGTAGATATTTTCGGGGACAAAATGAAAGATTTTTGGAAATCCGGTTCGGAAGAAAGCCGTCACATCAATTACTGGCTGGCTGCAAATTGTTTCGGAGACTACTACACAAGGGGCGGGCTTGACTATAAGCAAAGAGAAATGATTACGTTCTGTTTCCTGGCGGCGCAGGGCGGCTGTGAGCCGCAACTTACCAGTCATGCATCAGCGAATATGCGGATTGGAAATGACAAGGCGTTTCTGATCAAAGTGATCTCACAGTGTTTGCCCTATATCGGCTATCCTCGCAGTCTTAATGCGCTGGCCTGTGTAAATGCGTCTGCTCCGCCTTGCGGACCAGTCTGTCGATATCGAGTTGGTGAAGCAGATGGTGGATTTGTTCATGAGGAATGGTTTCTGCTACTTTGATACAGCATATAAATATTGCGGTGGATTATCGGAGCCTGCGCTGAGGGAAGCGCTGATTGACCGATATCCACGTGACAGTTACATTTTGACAACAAAGCTGTCCAATGAGTTTATGCACACCAAAGAGGAGCAGGAACAGGTATTTGGGGAGCAGCTTCGCCGCTTGGGGGTGGATTATTTTGATTACTATCTGCTGCACAATCAAGGTGCGGTGAACTATAGGGTATCTCTGGAATTGGACAGCTTTGATTTTATTTTACAGAAAAAGGCGGAAGGAAAGATCCTGCATATAGGAATCTCTTTTCATGATACGGCGCAGCTGTTGGATGAAATCCTGACAGATCACCCTGAGATTGAGGTGGTGCAGTTGCAGATCAATTATCTGGATTGGGAGAATGATAGCATTCAGTCACGGAAATGCTGGGAAGTTGCTCGAAAGCATGGCAAGTCCGTCATTGTCATGGAACCGGTAAAGGGAGGCAGCCTTGTCAATATCCCCAGGGAAGCGGAAGCCTTGTTTCGAGAGTACGCGCCAGATGCATCCAATGCGTCCTGGGCTTTGCGTTTTGCTGCCAGCCATGATGGCGTCATGATGGTTTTGTCCGGCATGAACACCGTAGAACAGATGCAGGAGAATATTGAGACAATGAAGGAGTTTGTTCCTCTCAATGAGGAGGAGCGATATCTTACCGGTGAGGCGGCGAAGATTATACAAAACAGCCTGACGATTCCATGTACGGGATGCGGCTACTGTACTGTGAAATGTCCGAAACAGATACCAATTCCGGAATATTTTTCACTGTTCCAGCATGGATATATGACCACACAACTTGTGTATTATTACAATCTTTCGCAGACACATCCGAAGGCGGGAGAATGTATCGAGTGTCATCAATGCGAGAAACATTGTCCGCAGCATATCGAGATTACAAAACATTTGAAAGAAATTTCGGAGAAGTTTGACGGCTTCCAGGGATGGAGATAGAAAAAAGAATGCGAGGAAAAAAGAATATGAAAAAATCATTGATAGTATATTTCAGCGCGAGCGGTATTACAAAAAAACTTGCTGAAAATCTGGCAGAGGCTGCAGATGCTGATTTGTATGAGATTAAGCCGGAAGTGGCGTATACCTCAGCCGATCTAAATTGGACGGATAAACAGGCGCGGAGTACGATTGAGATGCGAGATAAAACATTCCGTCCTCCTATGGCAGAGGAAAATGTCAACATTGCAAAATATGATGTGATTTATTTAGGTTTTCCAATCTGGTGGTATGTAGCTCCCACTATTATTAATACGTTTTTGGAAGCTTATGATTTTACAGGTAAGACCATCGTGCTCTTTGCCACATCAGGAGGCAGCGGATTTGGAAATACAATTAGGGAGCTGGAGGGAAGCTGCCCTGGAGCAAAGCTTATAGAAGGCAAAGTATTCAGCCGCAGACAGTCCACAGAGGATCTAAAGAACTGGGTGGATTGTATCAGCATGAAAGTGTAGATTTCACTTGAGTAGGAATGAGGCGGTTCATGTTAATGGCTGTGTTTTCAAATTATGGTTCATAGCAATATTGCGAATCGCCTCAGTGTGGATTGAGACTGCGATGCCCATCCGGCGGAGCCGGAGATGGCTGATCTGGGTATTTTTGCATTCGTAGATCCGGTTGCAACAGATCAAGCTTGTTATGATGCGGACATCCAGTCTGATGATCTCGGTAAAGAAACGTTGATTGAACGTAAGAATTCCCGTCACGGGATACATACCGTAGAAGCTGCAGCAGAGCATAAGCTTGGAAACAGGAAGTATAAATTGATTTCTTTAGATTAGGATTTAAGTTGAAATTCTATAGGGCCATCTGTTTGTATTTAGAGCAGATGGCTTTTTACGTTGACATAAAGCAGGTAAAATTGAAATATAAGTTTTTCTTATTAGTTACACTCGGATTTAAAATTGTTTGAAATTATTGCCATGTATATAATAAAGGCGTTCTAAAGTTATGGATATTTCGGCACGATGGAAACTATGGGTATTAGATAACAGACGGTTAGATTCGATGAGAAAATGCATTAGATGTGTTGCGATAATAATTGGACAGGAGGTGGTCTGAATGAAGAACAAAATAATGTTGAAAATTTCAGTAGATATTGGGATGACTGTGATTTTATTGTTGCTTATGACCTATGAACTAATCGGTCAGGCGGCTCATGAGTGGCTTGGAATGGGGATATTTATTTTGTTTATCATTCATCATATTCTAAACAGCAAGTGGAGCCGGAATCTCGGGAAGGGGCAGTATTCACAGCTGCGTATTTTGCAGACAATGCTGGTTTTTCTGGTTTTGGCTTCGATGATTGGTTCCATGATCAGCGGTATCATTCTGTCACGTCATGTATTTGCTTTTTTTTCCATTAATAGTGGGAGAACTTTTGGGCGGCTGCTTCATATGCTCTCATCTTATTGGGGGTTTCTACTGATGGCAGTCCATCTTGGCTTCCACTGGAATGTGATGATGAATATGGCAGGAAAAATTGTGAATAAACTTTCTGTTATTCGGACACTGCTGCTTCGTATCCTTGGACTGATGATTGCAGCCTATGGCATCCGGGCATTTATAAAACGAGATCTTGGCAGCTATCTGCTAATGAGAACGGAATTTGTTTTTTTCGATTTTGGGGAACCGTTGCTGTTCTTTTTGTTTGACTATTTATGTATTATGGGGCTGTTTGTATGGAGCGGTCACTATTTTACGAAAATTATCAAATGGCACAGTCGCAAGAAAAAATGATTAGTTTTCCTTATGGAATAGTTCAGGAACTCGAATTGTTATTCATGGGTAAAATCAGTACAATAGAAACAGAAACAATCGAAGGAAAGAAGCTGTCATTACAGAGAAGAAGGGAGAATTTTTATGAACATACGTATTTTAGGAAAAGACCTGAAGGTTTCCGCAATAAGCCTGGGCTGCATGGGAATGACACATGCTTCTGGTGCTCCAGCTGATCCGAAAGAAATGACAAAACTGCTTCATGAAGCTGTGGACATGGGATATTTGTATTTTGATACGGCTGAGTGCTATACAGGCATCAATCAGGATGGAACGACTGCATATAACGAAGAACTGGTAGGTTCTGCGCTGAAGCCTTATCGCCACGATGTTGTAATTGCTTCCAAGTGCGGAGTCCATCACTCTCCGGACGGCCTTGTGATGGACTCCCGCCCGGAAACTATCCGGAAATCTGTTGAGGGCAGCTTAAAACGTCTGGATACAGATTATATTGACCTGTATTATCAGCACCGCATAGATCCCGAAGTTCCAGCCGAGGAAGTGGCGGGGACAATGGCGGAGCTGATAAAGGAAGGAAAAATCCTGCATTGGGGAATTTCAGAGACTGATGAGAGCTATTTACGGAAGGCCCATGCAGTTTGCCCGGTTACGGCGGTTCAAAACCGTTATTCTATGATGGCGCGTTGGCATGAAAGTATTTTCCCTGTTCTGGAGGAATTACAGGTTGGATATGTGGCGTTCAGTCCGTTGGCAAATGGTGTGCTCAGCGACCGCTATAATAAGGATTCCAGGTTTGAGGCCGGAACGGATTACCGTAGCTTTATGCCCCAGTTTAAGCCGGAGGCATATGAGGCCAACAGGGAGTTGTTTGAGCTGATCCGCACACTGGCAGAGGAAAAGGCGGCAACTCCTGCACAGATTTCTCTGGCATGGATGCTCTGCAAAAAGCCGTATATTGTTCCGATTCCTGGTACACGGAAGCTGGAACGTCTGAGAGAAAATGCAGGTGCGGCGGATATCTCCTTAACGGCACCGGAAGTACGCAGGATTGATGAGCGCTTGGATCAAATGCCCATGTCCCAGGTATTCGGTGGTTCCCGTGCTGCAAAGTAAAGGAGGAGGGGGGAAGCAGATGATAAAAAGAATTCTGGGCAAAGATTTAGAGGTCTCCGCAGTAGGACTTGGCTGCATGGGATTGAGTCAGAGTTATCCACCGTTTCCGGACAAAGGAGAAGCCGTTCGGTTTCTTCGGCGCGCTGTGGAAATAGGGCAAAACTTTTTTGACACATCTGAAGTATATGCTGTTTATCAAAATGAGGAGCTGGTAGGAGAAGCGCTGGAGCCGGTCCGCAGGCAGGTGAAGTTTGCAACAAAGTTTGGGTGGAATATCCGGGATGGAAAATGCTGTGGTCTGGACAGCCGTCCGGAAACGATCCGAAAAGCAGTAGAAGGTTCTTTGCGGCGGCTTCGTACCGATCATATTGATTTATATTATCAACACCGGGTCGATCCGAAGGTTCCCATTGAAGAAGTGGCTGGGACGGTCAGAGAGCTGATGGAAGAGGGTAAGGTTCTTCACTGGGGGCTGTCGGAGGCAAGCGAGAGGACTGTCCGCCGTGCACACAATATTTTGCCTGTGACAGCAGTGCAGAGTGAATATTCTATGTGGTATCGCAGACCGGAGGATGGGATGCTCAATACACTGGAAGAGCTGGGGATTGGTTTTGTACCATTTAGCCCGCTTGGAAAAGGATTTCTGACAGGCACGGTTAGAAAAAATATGATTTTTACAAAAAACGACATCCGGTATTCAATTCCCCGTTTCAATGATCCGGAAAATCTCTCAAAGAACCTTGCACTGGCAGAGGCAATCCAGATATTTGCGGAAGAAAGAGAACTGTCCCCCGCACAGGTTGCACTGTCATGGATTTTACATCAAAAGCCGTGGATTGTTCCGATACCCGGTACAAAATCAGAGGAGCGGCTGATGGAAAACATGAGTGCCGCCTATGTGGATTTGAGCGAAAAGGATTATACAGAGCTGGATGATATTCTAGCGGCACACCCGATTATCGGGGCGCGGTATTGTGAAGCAACAGAACGTATGACAGACAAATCGTAAAGGAGAGAAAAGCGATGAGTGAGAACAGATATGAAAATCCAGGTGTATTCCCTATGGGTAAGGAATTGCCGGACCAGTTTGGCAAATATTTTATCGGGCATGCATATTTGCAGCCGCTGACCGATAAGGGTGGACCGGTATCCAATGTAACTTTTGAGCCAGGATGCCGGAACAACTGGCATATCCACCATGCAAAAAGTGGTGGCGGACAGATACTTCTTGTTACTGGCGGAAGAGGCTGGTATCAGACATGGGGCGAACCTGCACAGGAACTGCATCCGGGTGATGTGGTGGTGATTCCGGCAGAAGTGAAGCACTGGCACGGTGCGGCAGCGGATAGCTGGTTCTCGCATCTGGCGGTTGAAGTAAGTGGTGAAGAAACTTCTGCTGAATGGCTGGAGGCGGTCACAGATGAAAACTATAGTAAGCTCGGTTAAAATTCAAGCAGCATTGTTTGCAAAAATAGATAAGAAGCCGAGCAGGATTTTGGGTGTATCTGGTGAGTCTCCGTTAAAAAATAAGAAAGGTTGGAATATGAAATGAAAGATGTCATGATTTTAACTGGTGCAGGTCAGATTGGTATGGCGATTGCAAGAAGAATGGGATATGGAATGAAAATCGTAATAGGCGATAAGAGACTGGAAAATGCACAGGCTATTTCAAGGATTATGAATGATGCGGGCTTTGATACAACACCTGTGGAAATGGATTTGTCCTCCCGTAAGTCTATTATGAACCTTATTGCGGAAGCAAGAAAATATGGAGAGATTTCCATGTTGGTCAATGCAGCCGGGGTATCGCCCAGTCAGGCGCCGGTGGAGGCGATTCTGAAGGTGGATCTGTATGGTACGGCTGTTTTGCTGGAGGAGGTTGGCAAAGTGATTAAGGAAGGCGGCGTAGGTGTAACGATCTCCAGTCAATCCGGCTGGCGCATGCCTGCTCTGACCGCAGAGGAAGATGAGCTTCTGGCAACCACGCCTGCCGAAGAACTGTTGAATCTTCCCATGTTGCAGCCAACGAATATTAGGGATACTCTGCACGCCTATCAAATGGCGAAACGCTGCAATGAAAAGCGTGTAATGGCGGAAGCAGTCAAGTGGGGGAGACGGGGAGCAAGGCTGAACGCCATAGCACCCGGCATCATTGTTACACCTCTTGCGATTGATGAGTTTAATGGTCCGCGCGGTGATTTCTATAAAAATATGTTTGCCAAATGTCCGGCTGGCCGTCCGGGTACAGCGGATGAAGTGGCAAATGTAGCAGAACTGCTGATGGGATCTGCTGGTGCATTTATTACAGGCTCAACCATTCTGATTGATGGCGGTGCTACTGCCAGCTATTATTATGGTCCGCTGAAGCCGGAAAAATAGAAGCATTTCTGAAAGAAGATAGTTTCAAGAAGAAAGACAGGGAGATGAAAAATGCTGCGGCAAAAAACAGTTGTAAAAGAAATCTGTTTATGGATTTCCCAGAAAGAAAAGTACCTGTCTTTTGGCAGGAAAGAAGGATATTCAAAGGAAAACTTCAGCACGAGTGAAGAAATGTGGGTTACAGTACATAATTTGATTATGTTGGGTACAAGGTACAGTAGGGAGGAAAAAGAATGCTTCGAATCGCATTGGTAGATGATGATCCTTCGCATTTGCAGCTAATGAAATCTTATGCGGAAAGATACAGCATGCAGGAGCATATTCAGCTTTCCGTCAAAGAGTTTCATAATGGCTTAAATTTTGTGGAGGATTATGACGGAAGCTTTGACGTTGTATTTCTGGATATTGAAATGCCTCACCTGGATGGGGTGGAAGCAGCTCATCGAATCAGGGCGGTGGACCAATCAGTAGGAATTATCTTTGTCACAAACATGGCTCAATATGCAATCCGTGGTTATGAGGTTAACGCGATTGATTTTATAGTGAAACCTGTACAATATTATGTATTTACCGATAAACTGAAAAAAGCGATACAATTCTCAAAGATCAATACGGAAATAGAAATTGTGATTGATACGGGTGATGCTGTTATCAAACTTAGAGCCTCCAGGCTTACTTATATTGAAAAAGATAAAAACTATTTGGTTTACCATACAAAAGATGAATCATTTCGGGTGAGAGGAACCGTAGCGGATGCAGAAATCGCGTTATGCGGCGAAGGGTTCTCAAAATGTATCAGCGGTTGCTTGGTAAATTTGCGATATGTAACCAGGGCCTCCAAAGATACGGTATGGCTTGGAGAGGTACAGTTGCCCATTAGCAGACAGCGGAGAAAGGATTTTAAGGAAGAACTGATGAAATATATGGGAGGAATATATTGATGGAAGGAATACGTTTTATCTCATGTGTTCGTTTTTCCATGCAGTTGTTAATGGCTGAAGCATTTTTTGTGTTGGCATGGAAAAGAAAAAAGTATTTTCCGGTAAAAATTGCGATGGGCCTGGTGGGGTATTTTTTACTGGCCGGACTGGTTTTTCGTATGTTTACCAATATCCCAGGCTATCATCCCGTAGTATATACAGCATATTATGGGAGCTTATTCTGTCTCTCTTTAGGGGTAATGTGGATTAGTTTTCAAATTACGGGAAAGGAACTTCTTTTTGCCGGAGTATGCGGATATGCGTCACAGCATATTGGCTTTGCAATATCCACCATGATTCAGGAACTGAGTGGCCTGGAGCTGTCTGCTGTATGGGATTTTGTTTTATTTCGATTTTTTCTATATCTTTTAACGGATATTCTGGTCTACTTTATTTTAGTTAAACGGTACGAGGGGAAAAGCGAACTGAAAGATCGGGATATCCGTATGATACTTTTGGCATTGGTGATACTGCTCACGGTTGTATTCCTGAGTGTGCTGGTTGACAGCCGGATATTTCAGAATGAGTCCGGGCTGCTCCGAAACGTATTATGCAAGGTCTATGCGGTTTTTTGCTGTACTTTATCCATGTTTATCGCTTTCAATCTGTCCAGACAAAATCGGATCCTTCATGAAAATGAGATGATGGAAAATATGCTGCACAGTTTAAAGGAACAGCAGCAGCTGTCCAGGGAAAATATTAACATTATCAATATCAAGTGCCATGACCTGAAATACAGGATTTCAAAAATTTCCAGAATCGAGGATCTGGATGATCAGCGGGAGTATATTGAAAGTGTAAAAAATGCAGTAACAATTTATGATAACATTTATCAGACAGGAAATGATGCACTGGATCTGGTATTGACTGAGAAAAACCTCCTGTGTGATGAACATAATATCAAGCTGAGCAGCATGATTGATGGTGAGTCTTTAAGCTTTATGCATACGACAGATGTGTATGCGCTGTTTGGAAATCTTTTGGACAATGCGATTGAGTGTGTGATAAAAGAAAAGGACGAAGAAAAAAGGATCATCAGCATACGAATGTCCAGGAAGAGTCAGGGGTATCATATCCATATGGATAATTATTGCAATGATAATATTGTTTTTGAGGATGGTCTTCCTGTCACAACAAAAGTGGATAAAGCGTATCATGGTTTTGGAGTACGGAGTATCAAATACATTGTTGAAAAATACAAAGGTGATATGTTGATGCAGGTAAAGGAACAGCGCTTTCAGGTGGATATTTTATTCTATTTATCATAAATGAAATTCTAATGTATTTATCAGCTATAATAGCTTTGTAAGATATAGCAGCGCTTTCGGGCGCTGCTTTTTTCTGCCGTGAAGATGTGAAGAGCACATGTTGGCTTGAAGTCAAGTGGAATACCATTTATACCACAGAAATAACCAAATACACCAGAAAAAATTTTTTTTCCTTTTCCATGGTATTGTTTTTATATAAAAAGCAAGACCCAATATGAAGGAGGAAAAAAATATGGGAAATGTTGAAGTTGCATGGGAGGATGTTATCAGCGTCATTCAACTGGTAAGAAATCATGTCATCGTGATTGCTGCTGCACTGGTGTGCATGATCGTGGTTATGATTGTAGCGAGAAAATGGAAGAAACCTGCGAGAGGATTTATCCGGTGGCAATCATTCATGGCGTTTATTGTGGCTACGGTATTGGTGGTTAATGTAATGCTGACAGGTGCATTATATAATACGCTGAATGTGGTTCTGGCGGACAAAGGGGAACTGGCACAGGAGAATGTGGATAATTCCCGGTCTGTGATCGAAGAGATTACAAACGAAGGAATTGTAATGACGAAGAATGAGGATCGCTTCCTGCCGATTGCACCGAAGCCGATCAATGTATTTGGCTGGGCTTCCACAAATCCGATTTATGGTGGTACTGGTTCAGGAACAGTTGACACCACCACGGCCGTGGGAATTCTGGAAGGTCTGGAGAATGCAGGATTTGAAGTGAACAGTGAGCTTTCAGATATGTATGTGGAATACCGCGCAGACCGTCCGATAATCAGTATCAATAATGGACAGGATTGGACACTTCCGGAGGTTCCGGTAGCACAGTATTCGGATGAAATGATAGAGAATGCAAAGGAATTTTCAGATACAGCAGTGATTGTAATCTCCCGCACCGGCGGTGAGGGAGCAGATCTGCCCCATGACATGGGGGCTGTTTTGGATGGTTCCTATAACCAGGGTACGAAGTACACCAATGCCTTATATACAAACAATGGGGATTATGATGATTTTGAGGCAGGCTCCACCTATCTGGAATTAAGTAGGACAGAAAGAGATCTGGTGGAAATGGTCTGCAGTGAATTTGAGGATGTTATCGTAGTTTACAATGGAGCCAATACCCTGGAAATGGGATGGACAGAAGAATATGAGCAGATTAAGAGTGTGCTTCTCTGTGCAGGTGCAGGTGCAACTGGATTTAACGCATTGGGAAATATCATTGCGGGTGAAGTGAATCCATCCGGTAAGACGGTGGATACCTGGGTGAAGGATCTGACAGAAACACCGTACTTTAATAATATCGGACATTTTGCATATACCAATACACAGGAAGTGTCGGATGCGGCACAGGCTGCATGGGAGAGAGCGGATGGAATTGTATCTTTTGTAAATTATATAGAAGGCATCTATACCGGATACCGCTTCTATGAGACAGCAGCAGAGGAAGAACTGATCAATTATGAAGAAACAGTGATGTATCCGTTTGGATATGGTTTGAGCTACACCACATTTGAACAGGAACTGGGCGAACTGGATGTGGCAGACGGCACAGTAAGTGTGGAAGTCACCGTTACCAATACAGGTGATACAGCAGGAAAGGATGTTGTGGAGCTTTATTATAATCCGCCTTATACGGCTGGTGGCATTGAAAAAGCAAGTGTGAACCTTGTGGCATTTGATAAGACTGATCTGCTGGAGCCAGGACAGTTCCAGACAGTGACACTGACCTTTGCTTTGGAGGATATGGCTTCTTATGATACATATGGGCGAGGCTGTTATGTACTGGAAGAAGGAGATTATGAGATCAGTCTGCGTTCTGACAGCCATACTGTAATTGATACAAAAGAGTATGAAGTAGACGATGAGATTGTTTATGATGAATCAAATCCTCATGCCGGTGATGCGGTGGCAGCAGTAAACAGACTAGATTTTGCGGAGGGTAATGTTACCTATTTATCGAGAGATGATGGATTTGCAAACTATGAGGAAGCAGTACAGGCTCCGGCAAGCTATGAACTGGAGGGTGAAGTAGCCGCAAACGGAACATGGAATCCGGAGGATTACAATAACCCGGATGATGAAATGCCGGTAACCGGTGCGAAGAATGGATTGGAACTTTATGACCTGCGGGGAGCAGAGTATGATGATCCGCGTTGGGAGGAGCTTCTTGATGAAGTAACTGTAGATGAAATGGTAGAACTGATCGCATACGGCGGGCATCAGACAGCGGCTGTAAGTTCCGTGAAGAAGATCCGTACTCTGGATACGGATGGACCGGCAGGTGTGAACTCCAGTACACTGGGTGCTTTCGGCACAGGCTACTGTTCGGAGATCCTGATTGCACAGACCTGGAATGACGATCTGGCAGCAAAAGCGGGGGACGGTATTTGCCGTGAGTTTGGAGATTTCAATATCGTAGGCTGGTATGCCCCATCCATGAACCTTCACAGGAGTGCTTTCGGAGGACGTAACTTTGAGTATTATTCTGAGGACAGCCTGTTAAGCAGCCGGATGGCACTTGCAGAATCTGCGGCAGCCGTAGCACAGGGCGTTTATCCGTATATCAAACACTTTGCATTTAACGAACAGGAGACTAACCGTAACGCAATCCTTTGTACCTGGCTGACAGAGCAGAGTGCAAGAGAGCTTTATCTGAAACCATTTGAATACTGTGTAAAGAATATCGAAAGCGGAAAGCTGGCAGTCATGTCCTCCTACAATTTCGTGGGAACAGAATGGGCAGGCGGATGCTCCGCACTTCTAAAAGACATCTTAAGAGGCGAGTGGGGATTTGAGGGAATGGTTCTCTCAGATTATTTCGGAAACTATGGCTATATGGATGCGGACCGCGCAGTCAGGGGCGGAACAGACATTATGCTTGGCACTGCCGGAAATGAAGCGATCATGACAGATTTTAGTGCTACATCTGTAAAAGCAATGCGTGATGCAGTGAAGAATGTGTTCTATGTGACGGTAAACAGCAAAACATATGAGGAGTATGTGCCGGGTTCCATTCCTTCCTGGATGCAGACTATGTATATTGTGGATGCAGTGCTCGCAGTGCTTCTAATACTGGCCGAAGTTTTTGTAATCAGAGGCTACCTGAGAAAGAAAAAAACGGTAATTACAGTGGAAACGGTTGAAAAGGAAGCAAAGAAATAAGCATACGACCTCTGAGGTGAAGAATCGGAGGAAGATGTCCAGGTATAGCGCTGCATATGCGTGGCTATACCTGGGCCTGTTTTTAAGGAGGATTTCACGGTGAAGCATAAACAATTAATTGAAAAAATGACATTGGAGGAGAAGGCCGCTTTCCTGAGCGGCAAAACAGTCTGGCAGACCTGGGATTTTGAGCGGCTTGGAATCCCCGCCATTTTTTGCTCTGATGGTCCGCACGGAATCCGGAAGCAGGCAGGTGCCGGGGATCATCTGGGGCTGAACGAGTCTCTCAAAGCGACCTGCTTCCCGACCGCAGCAACGATTGCAAACAGCTGGAACGAAACGCTGGGAGAAGAACTTGGCAGGGCGCTGGGAGAGGAAGCCTTTGTCCAGGAGGTCAATGTCCTGTTGGGGCCGGGGCTAAATATTAAAAGAAGCCCGTTATGCGGCAGGAACTTTGAGTATTTTTCTGAGGACCCGTATCTGTCAGGAAAAATGGCGGCTGCTTACATCAGGGGTATCCAGAGCCAAGGAGTGTATGCCTGTCCGAAACATTTCGCAGTGAACAGCCAAGAGCTGCGCCGTATGGCAATGAACGCTGTCCTTGATGAAAGGACGCTGCGCGAGATTTATCTGACTGGATTTGAGATCGCGGTAAAAGAGGGCGGGGCAAAGGCTATCATGACCAGTTACAACGAGGTAAACGGTGTCTATGCTAACGAGAATAGACATCTGCTGCACGATATCTTAAGGGATGAGTGGGGATTTGATGGTATTGTGATCTCTGACTGGGGCGGTTCCAACGATCATGTACGAGGTGTAGCGGCAGGCGCTAATCTGGAGATGCCGTCACCGGGGCTTGATTCTGCAAGAGAACTGATACAGGCAGTGGAGTATGGGACACTGAAGATGAAAGAACTGGACACTCGTGTAGATGAGCTTCTGGATGCGGTGCTTACCCTGAGTGAGTCTGCTAAGAATAAGAAGACAAGTTTTGATGAAAAGGAACATCATGAGCTGGCAAATAAGGCGGCAGCGGAGAGTACTGTGCTTCTCAAAAATACGGACAATATCCTTCCACTGCAGGCAGGCGCGAAAGTAGCGGTGATTGGAGACTTTGCCGTAGAGCCAAGATATCAGGGGGCGGGTTCCTCTATGGTGAATCCTACAAGGCTGGATACCATCCACGACAAGATAAGGGAATATGACATTCAGGTAGTGGGTGTAAGCAGAGGATATCAGAGAACCGATGGAGCAAATGCCGTCATGGAAAAAGAGGCACTGGATTTTGCTGCAGCTGCGGATGTGATACTATATTTCTTTGGGTTGGACGAGCTGAGTGAGTCGGAGGGACTGGATCGCACCCATATGCGCATACCGCAGAACCAGATTGATCTGCTGACCGCAATCGCTCAGGTAAATCCCAACATTGTCGGTATTCTGAGTGCAGGTTCTGCTATTGAAATGCCGTGGCATTACTGCTGCAGAGGAATTCTTCATGGATATCTGAACGGACAGGCGGGGGCCAATGCCATTCTGGATATTCTCGTAGGAAAGGTAAACCCGTCAGGACGGCTGAGTGAGACATATCCGATCCGTTATGAGGATACACCTGCTTTCCGCAATTTCCCCAGTACGGAGCGGAATGCGGAATATAGGGAAGGCATTTATGTGGGATACCGCTATTATGATACCAGCAAAGTCCGGTTTCAGTATCCTTTTGGATTTGGGCTTTCCTACACAACGTTTGAGTATGGGGATCTGGAAGTCAGTGATATGGGAATTTCTTTCCGGATTACCAATACCGGTTCCTGTGATGGGGCAGAGGTAGCCCAGATGTATGTGGGATTTCCAGATGGAAAGGTTTTTCGGCCGGAAAAGGAATTGAAGGGTTTCAAAAAGATATTTTTACGGTCGGGAGAGAGCCGGAAAGTAGAGATTTGCTTTGATGACAAAACATTCAGATACTGGAATGTGGAGACAAACCGCTGGGAAAATGAAGCGGGAGTTTATCAGATTATGGTCGGAAGCAGCGTGGCGGATATCAGGTTGACAGGATCCATCGAAGTTTATGGAACAACGAGAAAATATCCATATGAAAAAGAAAAGATGCCGTCCTATTATTCGGGGCTGATTCAGCAGGTGGGGGATGTGGAGTTTGAGTACCTTTTGGGGCATCCGGTTCCCAACGGAAAATGGATAGGGGAACTGGGCATGAACGATGCGATTTGCCAGATGTATTATGCAAAGAGTGCTCTTGCACGTATGATTTATAATCGCCTCACGGCGATGAAGAGGAAAAGTGAGGCAGCGGGCAAGCCAGACCTGAATATCCTGTTCATTTATAATATGCCTTTCAGGGGAATTGCAAAAATGACCGGAGGCATGGTGAGCATGGAAATGGCAGAGGGGATGCTGCAGGTGGTAAACGGCCATTTCTTTGCGGGCATGGGCAGGATCATAGGAGGATTCTTTAAAAACCAGCGGGAAAATAAAAAATATATGGCAAAGCTTGCGAAGGGGGAAAAGAAATGAATGCAGTAAAACAGTGGATCAAGGATCATCCCACAGCATGGGAATTTATTCTGTTCAATATACTTTCTAATTGTGCCACGGTTACGAACTTTATCGTGATGTGGATCTGTACCGGTTTTGTGTTCCGGGCATTTTCCGGACAGCCGTTCCAGTTTTTGATTTTTCGTTATACGAACGTAGAAAGCGATCTTGGCCTGTGTGGCTTTTTAAGCTTTCTGGTAGCAACTGCGTTTGCGCAGACGGTAAATTTCTTTGTACAGAAAAATCTGGTGTTTAAATCCAATGCGGCATTTGGAAAGGCAGTGCCTAAATATATTTTGCTGGCAATCATACTCGTCATAATATCTGCTGCGCTTCCGGCATACAGTCAGGCATTTTTTGCCGGAATCGGCATTCCACAGAAAATAGCTCCTACGCTGGCAAATGTGGTTAATATTGTGCTGCAGGTTGTAATCAGCTATCCTGCGATGAAATTATGGGTAATGCCCGGGCAAAAATAATTTGCGTAAATTAGTTTTTCTTATTGATATGATTAAGAATGGAAATTGTTTTTCGCGTGTTTTCTGACTACAATTAAGGAAAAAGAATTGGAGGAAAAAAGAAATGAATGAATTTACATACGCTTATCCGGTGAAAGTATATTTTGGAGAGGGAGCGGCAGCGAAGCATCTTCCATCTGAACTTGCGAAGGTAGGGAAAAAGGTTATGCTTGCTTACGGTGGTGGTTCCGTGAAGAAAAATGGTATTTATGGGGAGATCATGGGAATCTTAATGGCCGCCGGAAAGGAAGTGGTGGAACTTTCCGGGATTATGCCGAATCCAACCTATGCAAAGGTGCAGGAAGGGACAGCCCTTGCACGGAAAGAAAAGGTGGATTTTATTCTGGCGGTAGGGGGCGGTTCTGTGGTGGATTGTTGCAAGATTATTTCCGCACAGTCGAAGCTGGATGCGGATATCTGGGAATTTGAATATACAGAGCATAAAATGCCAGCAGAGTTTCTTCCGATGGGAGCTGTAGTGACTGTATCTGGAACAGGAGCTGAGCAGAATAACGGTGCAGTAATCACCAATGAGGAAAAGAAAATTAAAGGCGCAGTCTGGGGGGCTTTTGCACAATTTGCAGTCCTTGACCCGGCGTATACCAAAGCGGTTCCTTTTAAACAGGTGATTTCTGGAGCCTTCGATACACTGAGCCATGCTATGGAAACCTATTTTGGCAGGCCACAGGAGGTGACGCTTTCTGATGAAATCAGTGAGGCGGTTATGAGAAATACAATCCGGAATATCCGTATGCTGATTCAGGACCCAGGGGATATGAGAGCGAGAAGTGAACTGATGTGGGCTTCCGCTATGGCAGAAAATGGAATATTAAAGATTGGAAAGGTTACGGATTTTCAGGGACACCAGATGGAACATCAGCTTGGAGCATACACAGACTGTAATCACGGAATGGGACTTGCGGTAATTCATCCGGTGCTTTACCGACATATTTATAAAGAAGGTCTGGAACGGTTTGTCCGCTTTGCTATGGAAGTCTGGAATGTGGATTGTGGCGGCAAGGAGCCGGAAACGGTTGCTCTGGAAGGAATCAAAGCACTTGCTGACTTTATTAAAGAGATTGGCCTTCCAACAACTCTTACAGAGATGGGAATTACCGATGAGACAGTTTTAAAGAAAGTAGCGGATACCTGCAATATTACAGCAGGATGTTGTAAGAAGCTTGACAGGGAGGAAATCTTTGAGATTTTAAAAGAATGTGTGTAAGAGCAAGGAGGTCATTATGAAAAGATGGTTTGGCGCTATTTGGGGAATCATCCTGATGATTAGCCTGGCAGTTTGCTGCTATGCTTTAGATGATAGAGTAAAGAAGCCGGAAAAATCCCGGGATCAGGAGACTGATGCAGAAGAGCAGAAAATATTGGTTGCATATTTTTCTCATACGGGAAATACAGCAGAAGTAGCTGAGCTGATTGCAGATTATACCGGTGGTGATTTGGCAGAAATCGAGCGCGCTATACCTTATGGAGATGTGTATGAGGAGGCAGAGGATGAAATCCTTGAAGGAGTTAGACCTGAAATCACAGTGTCTGCGGACAATATTGAGGAATACGATACGGTGTTTGTGGGCTATCCAATCTGGTGGGATGAGGCTCCGGCTATGATTTCAAGTTTTCTTTCAAACTATAACTTTGCAGAAAAAACGCTTGTACCGTTTTGTACCAGCGCTAGTGATGACATTGACCACAGCCTGCATATTTTCAGTGAGTTATGTCCAGATTCCGTAATTAAGGAAGGACTGACGGCGAACGATACGGATGATATCCTTCCGTGGCTGCAGGAAATGGAATTGAATGCAGGACAGACAGATGCAACGGAAGGAACACCAATCACTATTACAGTGGGAAATACTGTGATTGAGGCAGAGCTGGATGATAGTCCAGTAGCGAGGGAATTTGCCGCATTGCTGCCGCAGACAATATCTATGCAGCGTATTGGCGGGGACAGAGAGTTTTATGGTGAAATAGAAGAAAGCCTGAATTATGATGAGGAAGATTCCCAGACTACATTTGAAAATGGGGATATTGCATATTGGTACAGTGGGAATGCCGTATGTCTGCTTTATAACAATCAGGTGGAAGATTCGCAAATTGATTCCGGCATCATTGTATTTGGAAACATAAAATCAGACTTATCTGTTTTTTCACAGTTTAGTGATTATGAAGAAATGATAATTGCTCTGGCAGAATAAAGAAAGTAAAAAAGTAGTGAAATACACTGGAGGGGATTATATGAGGAAAAAAACTGCTGTAATATTACTGGTAGTTATGCTGGCAGGAATTTTAGCAGCATGCAGCAACAAAGAAGATTCTGAAGAGAATAATATTACAGCACGAAATACAGAGAAGATAGTAGAAAGTGAAACGCAATCAAATGCAGAGACAGAAGTTGTTTCGGAACGCGTAGCGGTAGAAAATGGAGATGCGCTGATAGAGGATACTGTGCAGGAAACAGAGGATACGACACGGACAACAGAAAATACCGCTGAGATGGAAAATCAGAATTCGGGAAGCAGCATTTTGATCACATATTTTACCGTCCCGGAAACAGACGGTGTAGATGCAAGTTCTGGAGCCAGCCGGAGAATTATAAATGGTGAAGTGATCGGAAGTACACAAGTAATTGCACAAATGATCCAGAATTCGACAGGAGGAGATCTGTTTGCAATCGAGACTGTTCAGGAATATCCGGGGAGCCATGAGCCATTAGTGGATCAGGCGGCAGAAGAGCAGGAGGAGGATGCACGGCCAGAGCTTGCAACGCATGTGGAAAATATGGATCAATATGATATCATTTATATTGGTTATCCAAACTGGTGGGGAGATATGCCTATGCCTCTATATACATTTTTGGAGGAATATGATTTGAGCGGGAAAAT
>CAYRZL010000044.1:0-21800 GCA_964428795.1 uncultured Lachnospiraceae bacterium
CTCATTGCATCCTCGCTCCTTTTTGTTTTCCATCACACAGTATAACAGAAAAAGACTGCCTTATCAATTCACCGATGTCTCTTTCACATAATACTCCAGTACATACTTTTTCCCATTTCTAGAGTCAACCTTCTCCTCACTATAAGAAAAAGAGAAGCCACATGATAACTGCAAATTACGCGATGCAATACTCAATTTTGTTTTGACAGTTCACGCAGGTCATTTTTCCAATATAAAAACACACACTTCTTTCAGATGTTTTCATCTTTCAACACCTCATTCATACTTCCGGTACGATATCCCAGAAGATCCAGTGTCACATAGGAAAACCCAAATGTCTGGAACTTCTCATAAATATCTTTTCGGATCTCTTCCTGCATGATCTTATCAAATTCCTCAGGAAGAATCTCAATCCTTGCAATTTTATCATGGATACGCACTCTCACCTGATGAAATCCCAGATCTAAAAGAAGCTGCTCCGCCCGATCCACCATAGATAATTTTTCTCTGGATATGGTCTCTCCGTAAACAAATCTGGATGACAGACAGGCAAACGACTGTTTATTCCAGGTAGGCAGCCGCAACTCTTTCGATAATGCTCGGATATCCTGCTTGCTAAGCCCACATGCCCGGAGCGGACTTTTTATTCCAAGCTCCGCTACCGCCTGAAGGCCCGGACGATAATCTCCGTTATCATCCAGATTGGAACCCTCCGCAATGGCCTCCAGCCCTTCTTTCTCTGCAATCTCACCTATTTTTTCAAATAACTCTTTTTTGCAGAGATAGCAGCGGTTTTTCGGATTCCGGCAAAATCCTTCTATCTCCAACTCCTCCGATTCCACTATAATATGGCGTATTCCCTCTTTTATGCAGAATGTCTTTGCCTCCTCCAATTCCCGTTTTGGAAACGAACAGGACGTTGCTGTCACCGCAATACACTTTTCACCCAATTCATCATGTGCCGCCTTTAAAAGAAACGTGGAATCCACTCCGCCGGAAAAGGCGATTGCAGCACTGCCAAGCGCTCTGAGATACTGCTTTAATGCTTCCCGTTTATCTTTCTGTTCCTGTGTTACAATTCCAATATCCATAAATCAATTTTCCTCTCCATCTTCTGCAATACAGGATAATTTGCACTGTTCATGAACAAAATGGTTAAATTCAAATACCTGCTGTTCCTCCTCCAGTCGGACGGTATACATTTGATTTCCCATGGTACGAACCATCATTTCCGGCATTCTTTCACACATCATGATTGCGCTTCCATACCGTTCTAAAATTTCCTCATGCGTATGAACATACTGTTTTCCATCTTTCCTGCTGGCATAAGCACAAAAATATTCCTTTTCCGGTTCCGGGACAAAACGCTTTCCCTCTGTAACCATATCGGCCCATATCTGGTAAACATCCACACTGTGAGCAAAATTCATCATATCAGGAGTATAACCGCCGGCAGGTCTCATATTTACCTCCAATGCAACAAAATCACCGATTTCGCCCAGATTCTTTTTTGGTTTCGTCAATCTGAAAAACTCCAGGTGCACAAACCGACAAAATGCGCCAAAGGATTTTATTGTTTTTCTCCCAAGGTCACGCAAAGACTCCGGAACATTTTTATGGGTATAATAAGCCAGATCCAAATCCTGATTCACAATATCCGCTATGGAAGGAGGCCAGACTGTCATTGACTCAAACAATGGATTTCCGTCAGAATCCGTAATCGCATCGTAGGAGCAGATATCTCCCGTAATAAACTCTTCACACACATAATTTTCCTCCGGCTTTATCTCGAAAAACTTTTTCAGTTCCTCCTCTGACCGGATTTTATATGTATCTGCTGCCCCAACCCCATGCTCCGGCTTTGCAATCACAGGATATCCAACTCCCGAGACAAATTCCGCAGTGTCTGCATAATCGACCACCTTATGCCCTCTGGCCGTAGGAACTCCGCCCAACTCATATTTTATTTTCATTGAAGCCTTACTTTTAAAAAATGAAACCTGATCACTTTTTATACCTGTATTAACATTAAAATCTGTCCGAAGCCTTGCATCCTGTTCCAGCCAATACTCATTATTCGATTCTATCCAATCGATCCTTCCATATTTAGATGCAAAAAAAGCAACCGCGCGATACATATCGTCATAGTTTTCCATACTTGGGACAAAATAGTATTCTGTCAGGGAATTTCTGACATTTTCATCCAGTGAATCATAGGAAGCATCACCGATTCCCAAAACATTCGCACCGTTCTTTTTCAGTCTGTCACAAAAATTCCAGTATGTACGCGGAAAATGTGGAGAAATAAATACAAAATTCATAATATTTTTTCCTTTTCGTTTTTGTATTATTATAAACCTATTTATCCGATATGTAAATGTTTCTTCTGTTTTTTCAGAATGCTATTTTAAATACAGATTGAGT
Source organism: uncultured Lachnospiraceae bacterium (assembly GCA_964428795.1). Taxonomy (GTDB): domain Bacteria; phylum Bacillota; class Clostridia; order Lachnospirales; family Lachnospiraceae; genus CAYRZL01. Next base: position 2,425 of record CAYRZL010000044.1, read on the forward strand.
ACATGATCTCTACTAAATCATGTACTCAATCTCCGATTCCGTCTCATCAAAAAATTCTTTATAGATTTCTCTTCGGATTTCCGAAAAATCAATCCCCGTTCTTTTGCGGGGACGAGCCAGCTTCACATCAACAATTTTTTTAATGGTGCCTGGTCTGCTGGACAGGACGACAACCCGATCCGCAAGAAAAACCGCTTCGTCAATATCATGAGTGACAAGCACCATCGTAATATGCTCTTCCTTCCAAATTCTTAAAATTTCCGTCTGCATATTGATCCTTGTAATAGCATCCAAAGCTCCAAATGGCTCATCCAGAAGCAGAAGCCTGGGCTTTTGAATCAGACTTCTCGCAATACTGACTCTCTGCTGCATGCCTCCTGAGAGCTGGGAAATCGAAGCATTTGCAAAGCTTTCCAGCTCTACCAGCTTCAAAAGCTCGTTTACTCTGGCTTCAACACCTTTTTTCCCCAGCTTTTTCCGCTCCGCATCAGAGAGTCCAAAGGCAATATTGTCTTTCACCTTCAGCCATGGAAATAATCTGGATTCCTGAAAGATCATACCCCGTTCCAGGCTTGGCATGCTGATCTTTTTCCCATCCATTATAATATTTCCATGCTCAATGGTCTCCAAACCGCCGATCATACGAAGCAGTGTACTTTTTCCACAACCGGAAAAACCTACGATACAGATAAACTCACCCTCTTTGACCTGAAAATCTATATCATTTAAAACCTGCATTTTTTCCCCGTTGATATTAAAATACTTATTTACATGATCAATTTCCAAGATATGTTCTTCCATCACTCAGTGAACCTCCTGCTTCTTTTGAATCCCTGCCACGATTGCGTTAATGATACAGCCAAGCACGCCGATCACAAATACGCCTCCCAGCATCTTTGCCGGCTGTGCCATTTCTCTGGCATAAGTGACCATATAACCCAAACCGGAGGAAGCGGCAAACATTTCCGCACCGATCACGCCCATCAATGCACTTCCTGAGGCAATCCGCAGCCCAGTAAATATACTGGGCAGAGCTGCCGGAAGAACAACCTTTGTAATGACCGTCAGTCTTGATTTCATAAATATGGTTGCAACTTCCAGATACTTTTTATCCACGTTTGTGATTCCTCCAATTACATTTAAAAGTACCGGCCAGAAGGTTCCGATCGCAATGACAATAATCTTGGAGTTTTCATCTATTCCGACCCAGAGGATCAAAACAGGTACCCATGCAATGATCGGAATTGGACGCAATACTTCTACCAGCAGTTTCAAAAAAGCATTCGCTTTCGGGAACAAACCCAGTAAGATTCCTGCCAGAACCCCAAATACGGAGCCAAACATATATCCGAAAAATACTCTCCGCAAGCTGATAAAAATATCTTTTTCAAGCTTTCCGTTAAGAATCAGCTCCCACAGAGTATACCCGATTTTTGTCGGTCTCGGCATGATCGTTTCCTTGATCAACCCATTTCTTGCACATATTTCCCATACAAGCAGCAGAAGCGCCGGAACGATCAGGGAAATTAAAAATTCTACTGTTTTTTTTCCTGCTTTATTCATTTTTTTACCCATATCTAAAGAATATATCCCGCATCAAATCCGGTCTCCACCGCATGCGGCACATCCAGGTCATCTCCCAGAACATCTCCGGCATAGATCACTTCAGGAGCCGAATCCCGAAATGCATCTCCCCTTTCCGTCAGCGGTTTTGTACCAACTGCGTAGATGACACTGTCTGCCTCCAGGATAAATTCTCCCTTTACTTTACTGATAACTTTTACACCCTCATCCAATATCTCTATTGCCTCTGTTGCTTCCAGAGTATCTACCTTCCGGTTTTCCAGTTCCTGCAGCAGAGAAACTCTCAGCGATAATTCACAGGTCGGCAGAATGTAATCTGTCTGTTCCACAACGGTCACCTCATGGTTATGCTCCGCAAGATAAAGTGCCAGTTCGGTACCTACATAACTGCCCCCGATGATAACAACTTTCTTTCCGTACCTCTCAGGCCGACTGAAAGCGCCCATAGAAGGAACCGCTTTTTCTATTCCCGGTATGTGCGGTATTTTCTGCTTTGCGCCCAGTGCAATGACCGCAGCATCCACACAGGACTCTCTGATCAGCTCGGGTGTAGCTTTTGTGCCGATCCTCAGAGTAATGTTATCATTATTTCTGATCTTTCTCTCCAAATATTCATGATATGCTTTCAGTTCCCCTTTAAAGCTTACTTCATCCGTCAGCTTGATCTGCCCTCCAAGGGTTCCGGAGCTTTCATAGAGTGTTACCTTATGCCCTCTCTCTGCCGCTGTAATTGCTGCATTCATTCCCGCCGGGCCGCCTCCCACGACTGCAATATTTTTTACCCTTTCCGGCTTCGGCAACAGCTTTTTACTGATTCCATGAAATGCCAGCGGATTCACAGCACACCTGCTGTCAAAGGTGGTTTCCTCCATCAGACACAGCTCCTTGCCCTTAAACAAAGCTTTTCGTCTACCATGATCCAGACAGTAATCACAGCGCAGGCAAGGTCTGATGTCCTCCGTCTGACCGGCTTTCGCCTTATTGACCCAGTCCGGATCTGCGATCAGGGAACGACATAGAAGAATATAATCTGCTTTTCCCTCCGCTATAAGCTGCTCTGCCTCCTCCGCTGTGGAAATATACCCCACAACACCGATTGGAATATGGATGCCCGGTGTGTTTTTTATGATTTCACTTGCCCACGCATTATGTACCTTTGGAAGCACATAGGTCGGATGCATTTTTGCCCGGGTCGTATTGTCCAGTCTGGTCCCGCAGGTAATATGAGCCATATCTGCATAATCCTGCAAATAAAGCAGCTGCTGTGCGGTGTCTTCCGGTGTGATTCCTCCTTCTACCTCATCGCTTCCATCCAGCCGCAGTTCAATGATCATATCATCTCCCACAGCCTCACGCACCGCCTTCAGGATACGAAGCGGAAATCTTACGCGATTTTCCACAGAACCTCCATACTCGTCATTTCGCTTGTTGCTGAGCGGTGAGAGAAAATCGTGTACAAGCCAGCCATGGGCAAAATGGAGTTGAATCCCATCGAAGCCGGAACGCTTTGCATTTCTGCAAATAGCGGCATACTGTTGAATTATCTCCTTCATATCCTGTTCATCCAGCGCTTTCACATGATTTCCCTGGTACTCTCCTTCCGTGGATGCCAGAATCGGTACTTTTTTATTTGCCATTACCGCAGCACATCTTCCTGCGTGAGTAAGCTGAAGAAAGCTTTTTGCCTGGTAGGCATGAACAGATCTCTGCAGCAGGTGCATTCTCGCATGATTCCCATTTCCCGGATCCACCAACAAATCGTCTCTCTGATCCGGATCTGTAGAAATCAAAACAGGCAGAATGACAGAGGCTGCGCCCCCTTTCGCAAGGTCATTAAAATAAAGCAGACCAAATTCATTCAAGGTATGGTTTACGTCTAATCCATAAAAATTGTAGATTGCATTTGGCGCACACAATACTCTGTTTTTAAACGGAGTCTTTGCGCTTTTTACATAAAGCGGTTCAAATAGGTGCGGATATTTCTTTTGATTTACAACTGTCATGATCTTCTCCAATCTTCCTTTATTCCTGCTCCTCCAGTAACTGCTTTGCTCTGTCCAGATATGTCTGATCCGTCACAGACTTTATATCCAGATCTTCAATCGTCTCCTGAGAAATCAGAAAATCAATAGTTCCCTGTACGCGTTCATAAAAATCATCATCAAAATCCAGATCAAAGGTTACATCTTGATAAGTTGCAAGACTCTCCAAAGGAATATCAAACCGTTCCGCTGTCAACGCCTGCACCTCATCTCTGTTATTCTCAAAGTAATCATAATCATACAACAGTGCTTCCAGATAAATCGAGACGATTTCAGGATTTGCTTCTGCAAAATCTGAATTTGCGACAAACACTGCCTTTCCAAGAGCAATTACAGGCGCGTCAACCTGAGTTCCCGCACCGGCGCTTTCTATCGTGGTTGCAAGTGACTGATCTGTAATAACCGCATCGACCTCGTCCCCTTCCAATGCAGCCATGAAATCCGTATCGGCAAGATTTACCAGCTCAATGTCATCCGTTGTCAATTCCTCTGTTTCCAATGCCCTGACCAAAAACAAATGTGCGTTTGTTCCAATGCTTACTGCAACCTTTTTTCCCACAAGATCTGCAATACTCTCGATCCCGGATCCCTCGTCTGCTACAATTACAGTCGTATTTTTTGTGTCATCGTTATATTGCGCACAAATTCCAACCAACGAATATCCTGCCGCTGCCGATGTAATAAAAGGAGTATCTCCCACAAAGCCGCCTACATCCAATCCACCGGATGACATTGACTGCAGCAGCTCCGGGCCGCTGGAAAATTCATAAAATTCCAAATCTACTCCAATTTCTTGCAATGCATTTTCCAGAAAATGATTCTGCTCTTCCAGTGCGATAAATGCATCCCCGAACTTCGGCTGATAACCAACCCGGAGAACCGAAGCCTCGTTTTCTTTCGTTTCACTTTCACCGCCAGTCTTTGAAACGTCACTTTCTGCATTGCTGTCATTTTCTGACAGATCTGCAGCGGTATCCTGCGTATTCTGCGCATCCGACGTGCCACATCCGGTCAATATGCTTCCTGTTATAAATACACCTGCAAAAATAATAGCCAATACGTTCTTTTTCATAGATAAATCTCCTCCTTCATTGATTTTCTTAAATTATTGAGATTTATCTTATTATACGTTTTCCTAAATTTTGCTCAATGGACTATGTTTTATATTTTTTCCATATGAATTTTGTCAAACAATAACTGCATTCTCATCATCCATGCAAAAAAAAGCGCTTCCAATGACATCATAATAATATCATCAGAAACGCCTCTGCCATCGCCTCACTCTTCAAAAAGTCCTACCGATAAATATCTCTCTCCATTATCAGGAAACAATGCCACTATCATTTTATCCTGATTCTCTGTTTTTTTTGCCAGCTCCTTCGCCGCATATAATACAGCGCCGGAGGATATTCCGCACAAAAATCCTTCTGTTTTTACCAATTCTCTGCTTGTCTGAAACGCATCTTCACTGCTTACCTTTACAATAGTATCATAAATATCTGTGTCCAGTGTATCCGGAATAAATCCGGCTCCGATTCCCTGAATCTTATGTCTGCCAGGATTTTCATTTGACAATACTGCCGATTCCGCAGGCTCAACAGCGATAACCTGTATATTCGGATTTTTTTCCTTCAGATATTTTCCTGTTCCGGTAATTGTTCCCCCGGTACCCACTCCGGCTATAAATATATCCACCTTTCCATCCGTATCCTCCCATATTTCCGGGCCTGTCGTTTCATAATGGCACAATGGATTTGCCTGATTACTAAACTGGCTCGGCACAAAGCCTCCCGTCTCATCTGCCAATTCATTCGCTTTCATGATCGCTCCCTTCATTCCTTTGGAAGCAGGAGTCAGAACAAGTTTTGCCCCATAAGCCGCTAAAAGCTTTCTTCTTTCTACGCTCATAGTCTCCGGCATTGTGATGATAAGCCGGTAACCCCGTGCGGCAGCCATACATGCCAACGCAATTCCCGTATTTCCGGATGTTGGTTCAATGATCACATCTCCACGGTGAAGAGTACCGTTTTTTTCTGCCTCATCGATCATTTTCAGAGCTATTCTGTCCTTCACAGACCCTGCCGGATTCATATATTCCAGCTTTGCCAGGATCCTGGCCTTACATCCATTTACAGACATATATTCTTTTACTTCCAGTAAAGGCGTATGTCCAACCAAATCTGTAATTTTTTCATATACATTTGCCATGACTTCTGATTCCTTTCTACATCCATAGCCCGAATACTATATCTGAAACTCATATGTTTCAGGTATGCGATACTGGGACGGTGTCATCCCATATTTTGTTTTAAATTTTTTCAAAAAATATCCCATATCCTTGTAGTCCAGCAAACCGGCAATGTCAATGATTTTCATTTTGGTATGTTTGAGCAGATATGCCGCTCTCTTCATTTTCACCGTATTTATATAATCCACAAAATTTATTCCAATCTGTGCGGAAAAAACAGTACTCAGATAAGACCGATTCATATACAACTCTTCTGATACTGTTTTTTGCTTTAAATCCCCTTCCGGTCTGTTCAGAATGTAAAGTAAAATCTTGTCAATTCCATCTCTGTGCGGCGGATAAAGCTCTGAAAATTCACTAAAAAATGAATGAAAATCATCGAGAACCTTTTTGATCTTGTCTTCATCCTCTAATATATCATAGTTTGCAGATAAAAAATCCTCCTCGACAAAATAATATTTCAGCCATTCGTATCGTTCAAACAGATCTGAAACAACACTCTCTAAAATTCTTTTCAGATGTATGGCGGCTTCCGAGGGATCCCTGTATTCAGAAAGAGTACGATAAAACAGATCATCCAGCCATTCCTGCATGGAAAAATCCACATGTTCAAAAAAATTCAATACTTCTTCTTTCCTGCAGATCTCCTCGGCAATTCTTCCATTCTCCTCATGTTCTATTTTACCAAAAAGCGTAATAAACTGGCTGATTTCCAGCGGAGTAACAAAAAAATCATCAGCTCCGGAAAGGAATCCCTTTCTCACACTTTTTATATCGGCAGATTCACTTACCACTGCGACTGCCTGACAGAGATTTTCTTTTTTTATCAGCCTCAAAAGTGAAAATATATGATAATCCGGCAAATCTTCCAGAAGCACCAGATGATATTTTGTCTCTTTTAGTTTTGCGATCAGATGTTCAAAATCAGATGTAATTTCCCGAACCTGAAAACCAGTGGAATCACCCCATATATGCAGCCGGTCCAGCTCCTGAAGCAGTAATCTGCTTTTTACCGCCAGCATCACACCATACATTTTTTCATACTCCTTTCACTCTTTTAACCGGAACAAAACATATATTCCTGATCCGTTTTCTACCCTTCTTTTATTTCCAGAATCTCTCTGAAAGCTTTTCCGTTTTCTATATGAAAGGAATTTAGCACGGGTTCATCATCCATAAGAGACAAAATGAGGTAACTCGCCCGGGAATCATAAGCCAGCCTTTTATCCTCCTCCGATGGTCTGGAAGGAGATTCCGGATGTGAATGCCAGTTTCCAAGAGGCTTTAATCCGTCCGCCCTCATTTCTTTTACAGCCTGAAGCTGCTCTTTCGGGTCCATCGAAAAATGTTCCCTGGAAGCATCCACATTATTCAGAAAGTAAACTTTCTCAATCCACCGCTCATTATCGTTTTCCGTACCTGCGATCAAACCGCATGCCTCATTTGGCAGATTTTCTCTTGTATATGCAATAATTGTATCAATATCTTTTTTCTTAATAATTACTTTTTTCATATTTTTCCGGAGAAGATTACTTTTTATCTTCACATACATTTAATTCATAGTCAATAGGTTCCGTAATTGTCGGATGATCTCCGCATACTGCGCAGTTATGAGTATCTTTCGGAAGTCTGATCTTTCGGAACTCCATCGTCAGGGCATCATAGGTCAGCAAATATCCTGTGAGAAGTTCCCCCTTCCCAATAATATACTTAATTGCTTCCATTGCCTGAAGACTTCCGATCACTCCTCCCATAGCGCCAATTACACCGGCCTGCTTACAGGTTGGAACAGCATCCTTTGGAGGCGGATCCTTAAATACACACCGATAGCATGGTCCTTTTTCCGGTACATATGTCATAAGCTGTCCCTTAAACCGAATGATTCCCGCATGGGAAAAAGGTTTCTTTTCAAGCACGCAGGCATCATTGATCAGAAATTTTGCCGGAAAATTATCGGTTCCGTCAATAATAAAATCATACTCCCGTATCAGATCACGGATATTTGATGCATCCACAAACATATGATAGGTATTTATCTTAACATCCGGGTTCATTCGTTCCATCGTCTCTTTTGCCGATTTAACTTTTGCCTTACCCACATCTTCCGTTGCATGAATGATCTGTCTTTGCAAATTGGAAAGATCCACATCATCCGCATCAACAATTCCGATCGTTCCAACACCTGCCGCTGCAAGATACATTGCCGCCGGTGCGCCCAGCCCGCCTGCGCCAATGATCAGCACTTTCCCATTCAACAATTTTTTCTGTCCTTTTACTCCGACCTCCTTTAATATAATATGTCTGGAGTAGCGTTCAAGCTGTTCATCTGTAAGTGCCATTCAACATCCACCTCCCATAAAGTAGAGAAATTCCACATTATCCCCCTCTTTTAAAACCGTTGTTGCTTTTGCATCGGACTCGACCAATTCATCATTGATGAAAACGGTAACGTATTCAGGCATTTCTACATTTTCCTGCTCTATCAGCTCCTGCAAAGTCAAACCGTCCTTTACTTCTTTTTTATCTCCGGCTACTGTAATAAACATAAATTCTCTCCTCATAATCTTTCATTATTCTATGTTCAAAAATGATGTCAGCCACTGAATCAATTCTTCGGGATTCTGTGCGCCCGTCTTTCGTCCTGTTTCACTGCCCTCCTGAAATACCAGCAATGTCGGCAGGGACAGAATTTCATATTCTTCCACCAGTTGATCTTCATAATGTGCATTCACCTTATAAAAACAATACTGATCGCCCAGTGCATCTTCCGCCTGCCCGAGTGCGGGGAAAAGCTTTTTGCAGGCGATACAGGAATCCGAATAAAAATCCACCACTACCGCCCGATCACTTTTCTTTACTTTTTCTTCAAATTCATCTTTTCCTATTCTTGCTGCCATTTATACTTCCTCTTCTCTCCGGACATAAAGGGTATATGTACCATCCCCATTATCCTGTAATTTCAGGATCCTATGTCCTTCCTCTTTCATACTTCTTGGTACATTCTGTACCGGCTCTCCATCATTCATACGAATTGCCAATACCTGTCCGTCATCCAGTTCATCCATAGCTGCCTTTGCTTTCACAAAGGTCATTGGGCAAACCTTATCCGTAATATCTACCTGCTCGTCAAATCGAATTTCATCCATGATATGCCTCCTCGACCACTCTTTTTAATTCTTTTTCTCCAACCCTTTGCAGCATCAGTCGGAAGCGCTCGCCCGAATTTGCATTTTTTTCAAAAAATCCAATCGTCGCATCCGTAACTCGTAATAACGTTTCTTTGTCTTTTATGATAGGAAGCAGAGTTCGTCCCTGATAAATCTTATTTCCGAACAACCCTCCAAAAGAAACAATATATCCGCTTTCCCCTTCCCACGCCTCAGTTGGACATGATTTCACGCATCGTCCGCAATAATTACATTTCTCACGATCGATCAAAACCTTTCCATCTTCCATGGTAAGTGCTCTCTCTCTGCAGGCTTTTACACAAACGCCGCACTGAATACATGCATCCTCCTTGTAAATAACGGTCATTCCCCCTTTGATTCCCAGATCATTTTCTTCCGCCTTAAGACAGTTATTCTGACATCCGGTCACACCAAATTTGAATTTATGGGGAAGATCCTTTCCAAAATAACGTTTATCAAGCTCCTTTGCCAGGGCATATGTATCAATACAGCCGCTTGGACAGATGGCTTCCCCCTGACAGGCTGTTACCGTACGCACTCTTGGACCGCAGACTCCCGGTTTTACGCCGCCCGCTGCAAGTTTTTCTTTTACTTCCGCAATATCCTCAAAACGGATAAATGGGATCTCTATTCCCTGTCTGGAGGTCATATGAACATATCCCTTTCCATATTGATCAGCCACTTCCGAGACCACTCGAATATTTTCCGCAGTCAGATTACCGCCTACAACCTGCAGACGAAGAGAAAAATATCCTTTCTGCCGCTGTCTCATAAATCCGCCTTTCTTCAATGATGCGTAATCTACTTTTTTATCTGCCATCGTTTATTTCTCCTTTACTATTGTTTTGTGTGATAAAGTTTATCGCCTGCCCGAAGTCCTCCATCAAATCTTCAACATCCTCAATACCGACACTGATTCGAATCAGATCATCATAAACTCCTGCATCCTCTCTCTGTTTTGGCGTACTGTGCAGACTGATTGTGGAAGCGGGATGTATGACCAGCGTTTTTGTATCTCCGATATTTGAAACCTTAAGTACCAGCCTGAGCCGATCGATCAGTGCAAATGCCTTTTCCCTGCTTCCGGTGCGCATGGTAAAAATTGCTCCGAAACCATTTTCCAGCTCTTTTTCTGCGATCTCATGCCATGGACTGCTTTTCAGTCCCGGAAAATTCACATTCATCTGCGGATATGCTTCCTGTATCCAGGATGCCAGCTTCATAGCATTCTCACATTGACGTTCCATACGAAGTCCCAATGTTTCAATTCCAAGCAGATTCAGAAATGCATTTTGAGGAGAAAGGCAGGCTCCCACATTCTGAAAGATTTCAGCCCGCATTCTTGCCACATACGCCATTGGACCATATTTTACATATTCAGCAAGAACAGGATATTTTTCCCCGGACCATCTAAAACGGCCGCCATCCGTCAGTATCCCACTGATCGCACTGCTGTTTCCGTTGATATATTTTGATGATGAATTGATAACGATATCTGCTCCATGCTCCAAAGGCCTGATCAAATAAGGCGTCGCTGTCGTATTATCTATGATCAGCGGTAAGCCATGGGAATGCGCCAGCTCTGACAACGCTTTGATATCTGTCACATCCAGTCCTGGATTTCCGATCGTTTCAGCAAAAAACAATCTGGTGCGTTCATTGATTGCCTTCTCAAAGGCTTCCCTGTCGTTTTTCACAAATTCTGTATGGATTCCAAAGGCTTCAAGATCACGAAACAAATCAATTACTCCACCATAAAGGCTGGCACTTGCGACGATTTCATCTCCTGATTGAAGAATATTTACAAACGCATTAAAAATTGCTGCCATTCCGGATGCAAAAGCTACCGATGCGATACCTCCCTCCAATTTCGTTATTCTGTTCTCAAAAGCTGTCACCGTAGGATTTGCGACCCTTGTATAGCAATAACCAGGAGTTTTATTATCAAATATTTTTGCCAGTCCTTCCGCACTCTCCTGCTCAAAGGCACTGCTTTGATAAACCGGTACTAATGTTGCACCGTATTTCTCTATTTCTCCTTTTCCCGCATGCAACACAGAAGTATTAAAATTCATACTCTTTTTCTCCTCGTCCGTCTAAAAAATCTAATAAATATAATAAATATAGAAAAATAATCAATTTTAAAAATTATATCCAGTAATCCTCATTTTGCCCATATGATTTTTGTTTTACATATTCTAAAACATATTGAATTTTGTTAGATTTTTTCAAGTAAAACGAAACCTCCGCCGGAGTTTTCCTTCGCATGTCTGGCAACGAAAAGTAACCTCTGCCGGAGCTTTCCTTCGGATACCTGGTAATAAAAAACAGGAAACATTCTCTTTCAAGAACATTTCCTGCCGCATCATTTATCCACAATATTGTTGATCCAGACACCCTTCTTTAATAGTATAAATCCAATGATACATTTTATAATTTCCGAATAATTCACAAGGAAGAAAATCGTTACAATATTCAATCCCGTAAATTTACAAAGTACATATGCAAGCGTTACCTCCACCGCCCACAAAAACCCGCTGTCAAACAAGAACGTGATCAGCGTCTTTCCACCGGATCTTAATGTAAAATAGATGGAGTTCATCAATGCAAATATCGGCAGCGCCAGACCTGCGACCACCATAAAGGAGGATGCCAGTTCCCGCACATTATCTGTAGTATTATAAAAATTCGGAATCACCCGGCTTAAGGCAATGACGCCGATGGCAGTGAATACAACAAGTATTTCCGTAAATACGATCAGCTTGCGGTCATCCTCCACTGCCTCTTTCATCTGTCCTGCACCCAGTCTTTGTCCTATGATAATTCCAATCGCGCTTCCCATCGCAAGAAATACGACATTAAACAAATTCTGCATAGTATTTGATATATTCAGCCCTGCGATAACCGCCAGTCCTCTCTGGGAATATATCTGTGTTAAAAAAGCCATACCAAATCCCCACAGACCTTCGTTTATGGTAAGAGGGATTCCTTTTCTCAGCATATGAAATGCCAGATCCCGTGGCAGCTTCCAACCCCGGTACAGCCCCACCATGAACGAAAATTTTGCCCTTTTCATATAAGTCAGAAGCACAATAACCACAAATTCCGCAAACCGGGCAATGACAGTGGCTATGGCGGCACCTCTTACCCCAAGCTCCGGGAATCCCAGTTTGCCAAAAATCATACCATAATCAAGCACCAGATTCACACCTACCGCAATCATTCCCGCAATCATCGGCAGAACCGTCTCTCCTGATTCACGCAGCGTACTGGAATAGAGCTGGCTGAAGAAAAATCCGATCAGCCCCACCATCATAATATGTAAATACTGCTTTCCGTACACCAAAGTAAGTTCCAGATCTCCATCGTTTCCGCCGGAATGCAGATAAAATGAGATCAACTGTTCGCCGCCAATCACCATAATCAGAATTGCCGCCAGTGTGATCACGCCGCAGAGAATACATTTGAACTGAAACGTATGTTTTACGCCCTCATAATCTTTTTTTCCAAAAAACTGCGCACCAAAAATTCCTGCACCGGACACGCCGCCAAAAATACACAGATTATAAACAAATATCAACTGATTTGCAATCGCAACACCGGACATTTGTTCCGTACCGATCTGACCAACCATCAGATTATCAAGCAGACTGACAAAATTAGTGATCCCGTTCTGCGCCATGATCGGCAACGCAATCAACAATACCATCTTATAAAATGCTTTGTCTCCAAAATACCTCTTCCACATATTCCCTAACCTCTTATGTCATTCAATATTTCATCAATAAATATATCAAAAATGGAATGTTAAATCATGCCAGATGATTTTAACATTCCACATCTAATTATTCAAGTATATTACAACATCTTACACGTCTCTTCATTTTTCTATTATATCAATTTTTTTATGTCCGAAAAATCAATCTTTAAATCCCCCTCATATATCCCAACTGGAATTTTATCCTCAAACCCATAAATAGCCGGATACAGCTCACTGGCAAAATCATAAACAAGAACCCTCTGCTGCTCTGCATCCACAATCCAATATTCCTTCACACCGGCATAGACATACTTCTGCAGTTTTTTGGTCATATCTTTTTTTCTGGTAGATTTTGATAATACCTCAACCACCAGATCCGGTGCACCAAAAATGACATGTTCCAGAACCTTTTTCGGATCACAAACCACCATCATATCTGGCTGTACCATCGTATAGATATCCTGATCCAGTTGTACATCGACCGGTGCGACAAAGGCTCTGCAGGTTCCTTCCTTTTCTTTGATATAATTCCGAAATTCCGCAAATATCTCTGACACAATGATTTGGTGAAATGTAGACGGAACTGCCAGATTATAAAACTGACCATCGATCAGCTCCACCCTCTTTTCCGCCGGAAGTGCATAATAGTCTTTTATCGTTGATTTTCCATACGCAAATGCCTCTTCCCTGACCTTTTGTATCACTGCACCCTCGTATGTAACCGCTTCGTTTACCATGCGGTCCTCATAATAATTATGGCTGTCATCCATCCGTCTGCCCCAGTCCGGTTCAAGCACCCGTTCCAATGCTTCTAATGTCTTTCGCTGAGGATGCTTTGTGCTTCCGCCAAAAATCTTACGAATGGTTCCAAGAGGAACTCCGGATAACTCGGAAAGCTTTTCATAGGAATAATGCTTTTGTTCCCTTATAACTTTCATTTTTTCAATATCCATATTCATCCTCCTTTTTCACATTTTCGTTGCCATGCATGCGAAAAAAGCTCCGATGGGTTTTTTTCGTTGCCATGCATGCGAAAAAAAGCTCCGATGGTTTTTTTTCGTTGCCATGCATGCGAAAAAAAGCTCCGATGGGTTTTTTTCGTTGCCATGCATGCGAAAAAAAGCTCCGGTGGAGGTTTTTTTCGTATATCCATATTATACTAAAATTCAAAAATAATGGCAAGATATTATTATATTTATATCCAAATATGATAGAGAAAACCAGATAAATAAATGCTGAAAAGCACAGGTAATTCTCCTTAAAGAATCCCTGTGCTTTTCTTTTTTTGCCACAATATAATATTATTGATTCAGAACCGTGATAATCTTCTTCGGACACTTCTCAGCACAAGCACCGCATCCGGTACATTTTGTCTGATCAATATGTGCGATATTGTTCTCTACGGTAATAGCCTCAGCCTCGCAGACTCTTGCACACATTCTACATCCGATACAGCCCACCTTGCAGGCTTTCATAACAATCTTACCCATATCCTTAGAGCTGCAGTTTACAACTACTTTCGCTTCATAAGGAATCAGCTCGATCAGATCCTTCGGGCAGGCAGTGATACACTTGCTGCATGCCTTACAGTTCTCTTTATCAACCACTGCGATACCATCCTGAACATGGATCGCATCAAACGGACAAGCCTTTGCACAGCTTCCAAATCCAAGACATCCATAATTACAGGATTTCGGACCGCCATTGGATACAAACGGCATCATAGAACAATCCTGAATACCATAGTAATTATAATCTTTGGATGCTTTCTCGCAGTCACCGATACATTTTACATGAGCAACCATACGGACTGCTTCACCAGCCTCTACACCCATGATCTCACCGATCAGAGCAGCCACCGGAGCACCGCCAACCGGGCAGGCAGAAATCTCTGCTTCGCCTTTTACAATGGCAGCAGCCAGACCGGAACAACCGGCATAACCGCATCCGCCGCAGTTATTACCCGGAAGAACGCCAAGAATGCCCTCTTCTCTCGGATCAACTTCTACTTTCAATTTTTCACCGGCAATACCAAGGATAATACCGATGACAAGACCAACGCCACCTACCATTACGGCGGCAAGAATTATTACTGTATTCATATCTGCACGCCTCCTTAAATAACTCCGGAAAATCCGAAGAATGCGATGGCCATAAGTCCGGAAGTAACAAGCACGATAGCGGAACCTTTAAAAGGAACCGGAATATCATTGTATTCAATCTTCTCACGAATACCAGCCATAATAACAATAGCGATGGTGAAACCAACTGCGGTTGCAATACCGTTTACAACACTTGTTCCAATTCCATAGCCCTTCTGAACGTTTGTCAGAGCCACACCCAGAACTGCACAGTTTGTTGTGATCAGTGGAAGGAATACACCCAATGCATTGTACAGAGGGGGCATCGCCTTACGCAAAAACATCTCCACAAACTGAACCAGAGCTGCAATAACCAGAATAAATACGATAGTCTGTAAAAATTCCAGTCCCAGAGGAATCAGTAAAAACTTATACAGCACACTGGAAACCAGTGATGCAATGGTAATAACAAAAATAACTGCAGCACCCATACCGGCTGCGGTGTCTGTTTTCTTGGATACACCGAGGAACGGACACAAGCCAAGGAACTGGCTCAAGACTACGTTATTTACAATGGCAGATCCGATTGCAATCAAAATCAATTCTTTCATCATGAACCCTCCTTCTACTCATTTTCTTTCTTTTCTTCTACTGTGCCGGCTGTAAAAATATGACCGGTACATGTACCATTACCGCAGGCAGAACAATCACCGGAGAGACAGCCTGAAGCCGCCGGCATTGGTTTGCCCTTCTTCTCTGCTTTTGCACGGAGAACATTCATAATTGCTACGAGCATAGCAAGTACGAAGAAAGCTCCCGGCGCCAACACGAAGATAGTGATCGGTGTGAATCCCATTTTTCCGGTGGAAGCATCTGCCAGAGGTAAAATCTGGAATCCAAAAATCTGTCCGGCACCAAGAATCTCACGAACAATACCGATACAGGTAAGTCCGAAGGTAAATCCGATACCCATACCAATACCGTCAAAAATAGATGGCAGAATCGGATTTTTGGAAGCATAGCTCTCGGCACGGCCAAGAATAATACAGTTTACAACGATCAATGGGATGTAAATACCCAGTGATGCGTAAAGGCTCGGTACAAACCCTTGCAGCAAAAGCTGAACGATCGTAACCAGAGAAGCAACTACTACGATAAATGCCGGAACTCGTACTTTGTCCGGAATGATTTTACGCAGCAAAGAAATCAACAAGTTTGAAAATACCAGAACCAGTGTCGTGGAGAGACCCATACCGGCACCGTTCATAGCAGATGTTGTTACCGCCAGTGTCGGACACATACCCAGCATCAGGACAAAGGTTGGATTTTCTTTAATAATACCGTTGTATACACGTTCTACACACTTATTCAACTACAACCCCTCCTGTCTCTTCCATAATAGATTTTACATAGGTCATTCCACCGTTTACGCCATAAGTAACTGCTTTGGAAGTAATAGTTGCACCGCTGATGGCATCAATCTCTGCGTCTGATGTTGAACCGGATTTTGTAACCTCAAAAGCGTCTACCTGTTTTCCGTTAAACTGGGAGCTGAACGCTTCCTCTTTTGCCTTCATACCAAGACCTGCAGTCTCACTGATGGTAGTAATGGAATAACCATTTACGATCATATCTGTCGTAATACCTACGGAGAATACAATATCTCCGCCATATCCTGCATGTGAAGTAACAGTAACTACATAGCCAAGCAGATTACCGGAACCGTCCAATGCCTGCACACAGTTGTTGATGTCTCCATCCACATATCCGCTGTCCACAACAGCCTGAAGGGCAGCACTGTTATCAAAGCTCTCCGGGAAATCCTCAAACTCTGCTGCATCTGCAAATACAGCACGATAAGCATCCTGGGTTGCCTGAGCCTCTGCCTGAGCAATGGGTTCCAGTGTGATCTTATAAACAAAACCAAGACCAACACCTGCAATCAGTGTGATGATCGTCAGGATGATCGTATCTTTGATAATTTTCTTTACATCCATTATTTTTCCCCTCCTTTACCAAATGGTTTCGGAACGGTAATTTTCTCGATGAGCGGTACTAACAGGTTCGCAAAGATAATGGAATAAGAACATCCCTCTGCGGAAGCACCGAACATACGGAAAATACCAAGGAGAATACCGCACAGGATACCGTAAATAATACGTCCTCTCGGTGTGATCGGTGATGTAACATAATCCGTTGCCATGAAGAAGGCGCCAAGGATCAGACCGCCGCCGCACACTTCTGCAACTACAAAATCACCCAAATCCCCGGTTGTCAGATGTCCGCCGAATAAAATAATAAAAATAACAAATGCTACAATATACGCACCCGGGATTCTCAGATCAATTACGCCCATGGCAATCAAAAAGATCGCACCAATGAGCAGACAGATCACAGAAGTCTCACCGATCGTACCTGCACAGTTACCTGTAAACAGATCCATCAGATTGTATCCTGCCTCATTCAGTGCGGTAAGACCACCGTTTTTTACCAACTGCAAAGGAGTTGCTCCTGCTACACCATCATATACATTTTTGTAAGCAAAGCTGGTCATCGGACCTGTAAAGGAGATCAACAGAAAACATCTCGCACCCAAAGCCGGGTTCATGAAGTTCTGTCCAAGACCGCCAAACAACATTTTTACTACTACGATAGCAAATACACCGCCGAGAACTGCCATCCACCACGGAAGTGTATGAGGCAGGTTCAATGCAAGCAATAAACCTGTAACCACACTACTCAGGTCAGCAACTGTACTCTTTTTATGTACGATTTTCTCATAAACCCACTCAGACGCCATACAGCTTGCGATAGATACCACTACCAGAAGCAGTGCGCGGGGTCCGAAATTGATGATACCAAATACGGTCGCCGGAAGAAGTGCGATGATGACACACAGCATGATCTTCTGGGTATCGACTTTGGCTCTTATATGCGGTGATGAAGCTACATTTAATAACCCACTCACAATAATCCACCTCTTTCTAAAGATTCTTAAGATTCTTATTTTTTACGTCTGTTCGCAATAATCGTTTTCTTCATAGATTTAATTGACTGTGCCAGATGACGCCTTGCCGGACATGTGTAGCTGCAGCTTCCACATTCCACGCATTCCATTCCGTACCACTTCTCAAATGCTTCCGGAAGGTTATTCTCTGAAAAATCAGCCAGTTTTGAAGGAACAATACGAGATGGACATGCCTCTACGCAGCGTCCGCAGTTGATACATGCGGTCGTTTCGTATTTTGCTACCTCATCTTCTGTCAGACAAAGAAGAGCGGATGTCGTCTTTGTCGTAGGAATATCCATGCTGAACAATGCAAATCCCATCATCGGACCGCCGGAAATGATCTTCTGCGGCTCTGTCTTAAATCCGCCTGCCGCCTCAACCAGTTCCGCATAATTTGTTCCGATGCAGATGTTAAAGTTCGCCGGCTCATTTACTGCCTGACCTGTGATCGTAACGATACGATGCATCAACGGACGTCCCAGTTTTACCGCACGGTAAATGGAACAGATCGTATCCACGTTGTCAACGATACATCCTGCATCTGCCGGAAGCATCGTGGAATTGATTGCACGTTTCGTTGTTGCATAGATCAACTGACGCTCAGAACCCTGCGGATATTTTGTCTTTAATGCCATAACTTCCATACGAGGCTCATTCTTGCAAAGCTCCGTCAGTTTTGCAATACAATCCGGTTTATTATCCTCGATACCGAAGATACCCTTTGCCCCGTCAAACAGAGAAAGAATGATACGCATACCTTCGATCAGTGTCTCCGGCTCCTCTATCATTCTTCTGTAATCACTTGTCAGATACGGTTCACACTCTGCACAGTTTGCGATTACATACTCGATTTTCTCCGGCTCCTTCGGAGAAAGCTTTACATGGGTCGGGAATCCCGCACCACCCATACCGACAACGCCAGCCTCTTTGATACGGCCTATGATCTCCTCTTTGGACAGAGTGCTTACGTCATCAACTGGTGTATACTCTACTTCATTGAACTGACCATCGTTCTCGATGATGATAGAGTTTACCATATCACCTACCACTACACGCCGCGGTTCAATGGCTTTTACCGTACCGGAAACAGAAGAATAGATCGGCGCAGACACAAATCCGCCCGCCTCTGCGATCTTCTGTCCCTTCAGGACAGCATCACCTTTTGCAACGACTGGGATTGCCGGTGCACCGATATGCTGCGATAACGGATAGACCATATCTCCCTTCGGCAGGTATTCACGTATTGGCTTATCTTTTGACAAATCCTTCCCGTCATAGGGATGGACGCCGCCTTTGAAAGTAAATAAACCCATTTTTCGTGCCCCTCTTTCTCTTTTTTGTTTACATGGTTTTCTTTGAAATCCACAAAAATAATCTAGTATATTATATCACTACTCTGTTAAAAGATAAACAAGAAATTTATTTTTTGTTTAGAGTTTTTTTATGATTTTATGTGGTATAAT
>CAYRZL010000045.1:0-21790 GCA_964428795.1 uncultured Lachnospiraceae bacterium
TTTGTGGTAGGCGGTGTGATGATCTTTTTTATGCGGCGGATGGAAAGAAGAAAAGCAGGATATAATAATGCAAATGAGGGAGAAGCATAATGGCTCATCTGATAGAAATCACAGATTTTGCAGCACCTGAACTGGATGTGTATGCCAGGTTTTCTGAGGTGCAGCTTTTGAATCGGCATGAGCCGGAAAAAGGGATGTTTATTGCGGAAAGTCCAAAGGTGATTGAACGGGCGTCGGATTGTTGCATCGGCTTGGATTTAAGACAGCGGCGATGGCATTAACGGAACAGTCTGTGCCGGTTGAGGATCCTCAGCTTATGCAGGAGGAAAAGCTGGCAGTTATTTTGGGGACGGAGGGGGATGGTCTGGCAGTTCAGACCATTGCACATTGTGATTATGCGGTGCGTATCCCCATGTCTCATGGCGTGGATTCGCTGAATGTGGCGGCGGCAAGTGCGGTGGCATTCTGGCAATTAGGAAAAGTGTGAGTTCACAGATTGGTGGGGTTAAGAAATGATGGTTTTTGAATGGATACGAAATTTTATCGGAAATGCATTTCTGTTTTGTTTTGTGGTCAGTGTGATTATTTTCATTGGGGAGCTGATTGTATATCGAATCAGAAAAGGCAGATAAGAGAAAAAATTTCTGTCGGTACGGAGAAAAAACGGATAGGAGAAAGCAATGCGGATAGCAGTAATTACAGGCGCGTCCAGCGGATTGGGGCGTACGTTTGCCAGGCAGATTGACAAAACAGAGCCGGATATCAATGAAATCTGGCTTATTGCCAGACGACGGGAACGTCTGGAAGAGCTGGCAGACAGTCTTGCACATCCCGGCAGGATTTTTGCGTTGGATCTGACAAAGGAAGAAAGCATCACAGAGTTAGACACCGCCTTGCAGGAGGCAAGTGAGCTTCAGGTGGGCGTGTTCGTGAATTGTGCAGGCTATGCAAAGATTGGAAATTATGAAAAAGTAAGTAGGTTTGATTCTGTAAATATGATCGATCTGAACTGTAAAGCGGCGGTGAATGCCACTGTGATTTTTCTGCCTTACATGAAGGGTGGAGACCGGATCATTCATATTTGCTCCACAGCGGCATTTCAACCGGTGCAGCATATGAATATCTATGCTGCCAGCAAGGCTTTTTTGTACAATTATACCCGGGCACTGCGCATGGAGCTGCTGCCAAGAGGAATCATGGTGACGGCGGTGTGCCCATGGTGGGTGAAGGATACAGAGTTCATCAAAGTTGCCAGTGACAATACAGATAATCCGGATGCTGCCGGAGCAGTGGGCGGATTCCCCCTGGCAACAAAGCAGGAGAATGTGGTGCGGATGGCACTTAGGGACAGCAGGATCGGACTGCCAGTCTCTACACCGGGGGTAATGTGTACATTACATCGTTTTTTTGGGAAAATATTGCCGAGAACATTTCTTCTGTATCTTTGGGAAGTGTTTCGGCGAGTATAGAATAGTGAATGATTGTGAATAAAACAAGGAAGAAATAAGATGATAAAAATTCTTCTTGTCATATGCTGCTATAAGCGTTATAATGTGTTTTGTAAAAAAGAATAGTCTTCAGGGCAGGGTGACTTCTGTAAGGTAATCACAGCAGAATATTCCCGACCGGCGGTACAGCCCGCGAGCGTGAAAGCGTTGATTTGGTGAGATTCCAAAGCCGACAGTATAGTCTGGATGGAAGAAGATAAAAGATGGATGATATAGTAGGTTGGTGCTATCGTAGAAAAATTCAGAAACCGATGGCAGAAGGACAACAAACTATAGGACGCAGAAATGTTAAGTGCCCTGAGATTTAATCTCAGGGCTTTTTTTGTGTTCCGTCCGGCAAATCTGCTTATGAAGAGCGAAATTCTAATGGAAAAGGAGATGGTTGTTTGAAGGAAAAAGAAGCATATATGCGGCGTGCCATAGAACTGGCAAAACAGGGCTGCGGCTTTACGAATCCAAATCCTATGGTGGGCTGTGTGGTCGTAAAGGACGGGCGCGTCATCAGCGAAGGGTATCATGAGCGGTGCGGTGAATATCATGCGGAGCGAAATGCGCTGCTTCGCTGCAGGGAGGACTGCACCGGAGCAGAGCTGTATGTGACGCTGGAACCCTGCTGCCATTACGGAAAGACGCCGCCATGCACGGAGATTATCATAGAAAAAGGAATCAAAAAGGTATATGTAGGTTCCATGGATTCCAATCCCCTGGTAGGCGGAAAAGGAGTACAGATTTTGCGGGATCATGGCATTGAGGTAGAAACCGGGATTCTGAAAGAGGAATGTCTGCGGATGAACGAGGTATTTTTTCATTACATTGAGACGAAGCGTCCCTATGTGGTAATGAAATATGCCATGACGCTGGATGGAAAAATTGCATGTGCCACCGGAGATTCCAAATGGGTCACCGGCGAGGCGGCGCGAAACCATGTACATGAATTGCGCAGACGATACGCCGGCATCATGGTGGGAATCGGAACGGTTCTGGCGGATGATCCCATGCTGAATTGCCGCATTTGCGAGGGGGCGGACCCGGTACGGATCGTATGTGATTGCAGCCTTCGTATTCCGTTGGAGTCGAAGCTGGTGCGGACAGCAAAGGGGATTCCGCTGATTGTGGCGTGCAGTGAAGCATGTGCACAAAGCACAGAGGGAGAAGAGCGAAAGGAGCGTCTGATCCGGGAGGGCGTGCAGGTGCTTCCGGTTAAAACAGATGAAAAGGAACGGATTGATTTGCAGGAGTTGATGCGTCAGTTAGGGGCACAGGGAATTGACAGCATTCTGCTGGAAGGCGGCGGAACTTTAAATGCGGCGGCGCTGGAAGCGGGAATTGTAAAGAAAGTCTATGCTTATGTGGCAGGAAAGCTAGTGGGCGGTGCGGCGGCAAAATCCCCGGTGGAAGGAGCAGGTGTCAGTCTTATGTCTCAGGCATATCCGCTGCAGGAGATGGAAATTCAGAAATTCGGCGGGGATATCTGCATCAGCGGGTATATTCTCCGGCAGGATTGCGGAGGTACGCAAAGGAATCAGGCAGAAGAGAGGTGACATAGTTGTTTACAGGACTGGTAGAAGAGGTCGGTGTATTAAAAGGGATTCAAAAGGGTTCCCAGTCGGCGGCGCTGACCATTGGATGCAGTGAGGTGCTTCGCGGCACGAAGATCGGAGACAGTATTGCGGTCAACGGTGTATGTCTCACTGTGACGGGGATGGGAAGTACATCCTACACAGCGGATGTGATGCATGAGACGATGAACCGCAGTTCGCTGGGACAGCTCAGCGTTGGAGATTATGTGAATCTGGAGCGGGCGATGCCTGCGGATGGCAGATTTGGCGGTCATATCGTGGCAGGACATATTGACGGAACGGGAACGATCCAAAACATAGAAAAGGACGATAATGCCATCTGGTATACGGTAAATACCGATCCATCCATTTTGAGGTATGTGGTAGAAAAAGGCTCTGTGACCATAGACGGGATCAGTCTTACCGTGGCTTATGTGGATGATCGTTGTTTTAAGGTTTCCATTATTCCGCATACTCAGAAAGAAACAAATCTGAGGTACAAAAACAGAGGAAGCATGGTGAATCTGGAGTGCGATATCATCGGAAAATATGTGGAAAAACTGATGAGACCCGCACCGGAAGCAGAAAAAACGGAGCGTAAGCTGACAGAAAGCTTTCTCATGGAGCATGGCTTTTTCTAAAGAGAAAGCAGTAATTCTGGCAGAACAGATCAGGAATATAGACAGAAAAAAGTATTACGGGAGGAATTTTAACATGGCAAAAGAAGTTGGAACTGTGGAACAGGCGCTGCAGGATCTGCGTGACGGGAAGATCATTCTTGTTATTGACGATCCGGATCGTGAGAATGAAGGCGATTTTATATGTGCGGCAGAGTTTGCAACACAGGAAAATGTAAATCTGATGGCATCCAGAGCGAAGGGGCTCATCTGTATGCCTATGAGCGGAGAGCTTTGTGACAAATTGGGGCTGGAGCAGATGGTTGCGGAAAATACGGACAATCATTCCACCGCATTTACGGTATCCATTGATCACGTGGACACCACCACGGGTATTTCCGCCTATGAGCGTTCTGTGACAGCAATGAAAACGGTGGAGGATAATGCAAAGCCGGAGGATTTTCGCAGACCGGGACATATGTTTCCGCTGCGTGCAAGAGAGGGCGGCGTGTTAAAGCGGGACGGACATACCGAGGCAACGGTGGATCTGTGTACGCTGGCAGGCTTAAAACCCTGCGGTCTCTGCTGCGAGATCATGCGGGATGACGGTACGATGATGCGTACCACAGAGCTGCTTGAGCTGGCTGAGGAATTGAATCTGACCGTTATCACCATTGCAGACTTAATCAAATATCGTATGGCAAAGGAGAGTCTGGTGCGCAAGGCTGCAGTTGCAAAGCTGCCCACCAAGCATGGCGAGTTTACCATTTACGGATATGAGAATACCATCAACGGGGAGCATCATGTAGCCCTTGTCATGGGAGATGTGGCGGACGGAGAACCGGTACTTTGCAGAGTACATTCAGAGTGTCTCACCGGAGACGTGTTTGGTTCCAGAAGATGTGACTGCGGGGAACAACTGGATGCAGCCATGGAAGCCATAGCCAGGGAAGGTCGGGGACTGATCCTTTATATGCGTCAGGAGGGACGGGGCATCGGTCTGATCAACAAACTCAGAGCCTATGAATTGCAGGAGCAGGGATACGACACGGTGGAGGCAAATATTAAGCTGGGATTCCCGGCAGATATGCGCGAATATGGAATTGGTGCGCAGATCCTGTGTGATCTGGGAGCAAAGAAGCTGCGTCTGCTCACAAATAATCCGAAGAAGATTTCCGGATTATCCGGGTACGGAATTACGATTGAGGAGCGTGTGCCCATTCAGATCAAGGCGCAGAAATTTGATTATTTTTACTTGAAAACCAAGCAGGAAAAAATGGAACATATGACGAATTATCAATAGAAAAGGAGAATGAACAATGAGAGTATTAGAAGGAAAAGTAGTAGCAGGTGACGTGAAGATCGGTCTGGTAGCAGCGAGATTTAATGAGTTTATCGTATCAAAGCTGGTAGGCGGTGCACAGGATGCTTTGGTTCGCCATGGCGTGTCCGATGACAATATTGATCTGGCATGGGTTCCGGGAGCATTTGAGCTTCCGATCGTTGCAAAAAAGATGGCTCAGTCAGGCAAATATGACGCAGTGATCTGTCTTGGCGCAGTGATCAAAGGTTCCACGTCCCATTATGATCTGGTGTGTGCGGAGACAAGCAAAGGAATTGCACAGGTTGGACTGGAGACAGGAGTACCTACTCTGTTTGGCGTCGTAACCACCGACAACATCGAGCAGGCAATCGAGCGTGCGGGCACAAAGGCAGGCAACAAGGGCTTCGATTGCGGCTGCTCTGCCATCGAGATGATCAATCTGATAAAACAGATCTGATGAAGAAAGAAGTGTCAGTGCAGTTGTATTAGACAAATTGCCCTAAATATGTAATCACATCAGATGCAGAAGTGAGCACAGCAACAGTCTGATCCGGAAGATCCGGGTCAGGCTGTTTTAAGTCCGGGATACAGATTACGGGGATTTCTCCTGCCAGGGCAGCCCGGACACCGTTGGAGGAATCCTCCAATACAAGGGCAGCCTGCGGTGCGGTGTGCATACTGGCACAGGCTGTCAGAAAAATCTCCGGGTCCGGCTTGGAACGTTCTACCATGTCTCCGCCTGTGACATGGGAAAAATAAGCATCCAGTCCGGCAGCCTTCAGATGATGCTTTACTTTGTCACTATGCGTAGAGGATGCCACACAGCAGGGAATGTGCTGTGTGCGCAGCCATTCTAAAAGCTTTGGAATACCGGGTTTTACCGGGATACCGCATTCATCTATATACTGGTTTACGAGCACCCATGTTTCTGCGTTGATTTCTTCCAGCGGATAATCCGCGCCAAGCTGCTCATACATAATCTCCCCGAGAACCACACCGCTTGTTCCAAGGGTTTTTGCATATAGTTCGTTTGTTATTTCATATCCATATCCGGCAGCGGCGATCTTTAAGTGGTCCCGAAAAAGCCGCTCCGTGTCAAACATTAGTCCGTCCATGTCAAATATAACCAGTTCCGGCAATCCTGATAAGTTCATTCTGATCCCTCTCTTAATGTGTTTATTCATCGTCGATTAGCGGACCTCTGGCGCAGTTGACGATGCCCACGCCATCCTTCATCCGGGCAAATTCCTCCCTTCCGATCATATGATAATTGTCCTCCAGCAAGGGCGCATGCAGTGTAATGATGTCGCTTTCCTTATAAAGCTGGTCCAGGGAAACATATTCCGCATGGGCAGAAACCGCATCTTTGAGATACGGATCATAGGCGAGGATCCGGCAGCCGAATCCGGTCAGACAGCGGATCACCGTTTCACCGATGCGTCCGGTTCCGACGACGCCTACGGTACAGTCCGGCAGTTCTCTGGCGAGCTTTCTCTCCAGCGTAAAATCCTGCACCTGTGCACACATCTGAATATATTTTATTTTACGAAGCCCCATGAGGATCATCATGATCGTATAATCTGCCACACTGGCAGGGGAGTAGGTTACATTACAGACCTGAATGCCCAGCTCTTTTGCGTGCTCCACATCAATGTGATCGTAACCGATGGTTCGGGTGGCAACACAGCGGACGCCGAAATCATGGAGGCTGTCCAGCATTCCGGCGGTGATCTTTGTGGTTATAATGTCGATGGCGTCATATCCTTTTGCCAGATGTATGTTATCCGGAGTTGGGGATGCAGTGGTATACCCGTATTCCACGCCATAGGTTTTGCAGAATTTATCAAAATATGGTTTTTCGTCAAATTCCCTCATGTTATATATAAATATTTTCATTTCGGTTTTTCGCCTCTTATTTTTTAAATTTTTGCATCAGGCGCAGAGCATGTCAATGCAGATGATATTCGTATTATACTTGATTTTGAAAAAAATGACTACAGGAGTATGCGTGCTTTCTCATTATTTATTGTTTGATTCTAAAAAGGGGTGGATATAATAAAGAAAATAGAGTATAGTAACCGTGAGGGAACTGTAGTGAAATTGCATAAGAAGAAGAGCTTATTTTGCCTCGTAAAGCAGATTGTATCCAAAAAAATACAATTTTGCAAAAATCTATTGATTTCAGGGATGAAATTTGATAAAGTTAAGATTGTATTTTTTGAGATACAATATTGTATCTCAAAAAATACAAGGGCGGAAAAAGCTTAAAACGACAAAAATTAAGGAGGTGTTTTAATGCTGAATGAGATGATTCAGAGTGTAAAGGATGCTGAGATAAAGGCGGATAACATTCTGAAGGAGAGTGAGAAAACATCTGCTGAGCTGATTCAGGAAGCAAAAGATCAGGTAAATCAGATGCTGGATAATCTGAAGGCACAGTTGAAGGATGAATCTCAGAAAAAGCTGGAACAGGTGAAATCAGAGGAAGCTGCGGCAGAGCAGAGTTTTCTGAAGGAACTGGATCAGGAGCTGCAGGAGCAGATGGCTCTGGCACGCACAAAGGAGGGTGCGGTGATTGATGCAGTCATTGACGGACTGATTCAGGCATAGCAGGTGTCGGCAAAAAACAGGATGAAAGATTTTATTTTTTATATGAAAACAAAAAGAAAAGGAGGGATGCGAAATGGCAGTGATGCAGATGCAGCGCTTAAACCTCTGTGGACACAAACGAAGCCGGAAAGCCATCTTAGAGAGGCTTCAGACCAGCGGTGTTGTGGAGATTGATATGCATGGAGACGTGCAGGAAGGCACGCAGACCATGGATACCACCGGGGAAAAGGCAGCATTTGAGCGAAATGCATCAGCGGCAGAGCAGGCGTTAGGAATACTGAATATCTATGCGCCGGAAAAGAAATCCCTGTTGTCTTCTCTGGAAGGCAAAAAGCAGATCAGCAAGCAGGATTTTGAACAGTTGGTTTTAAAAAGAGATAAAACGCTGGCTGAAGTGAAAGAGATTCTGCGGCTGGATAAAAGCATTGCGGAGGCAAGGAGCGAGATTGCCAGACTGGAAAACCGCATGGAGGCGCTGGAACCATGGATGCCGCTGGATGTTCCGTTGAATGCTCAGGACACAAAACAGACGGTCGTTCTGTTCGGAACGCTGAATGGACAGGTGAGCTTAGAGCAGATATACACTGCGCTAAAGACAGCAGAGCAGCCGGTGGAGACCTGTGAGGTGACGATCGTATCATCTACAAAGGACTATACTTACATCAGTGCAGTTATGATCCGCACCATGCAGGATGCATTTCAGAATGCTCTGCGGGGATTGGGATATGCAAGACCGGCAGAGTACATCGCAAACATTCCGGCAAAGGAAAAGGAACTGCTGGAGCAGAGCAAAGAAACCCAGCTGCAGTTTATCCGGGAATGTGAAAGCGAGATTGCGGCAAGAGGTCCGCTTCGCGGGGATATCGAGATGATTCAGGACTATTTTTCCACAAGGGCGGAGAAATACAGTGTTCTGGGCAAGCTTCCTCAAACAGGTCATGCCTTTTTCCTGAGCGGCTATGTGCCGAAAGAAAAAGCGGGAGCGCTGGTGAAGGATCTGGAGGAAAATTACGGTGCTACCGTGGAGCTGGAGGAGATACCGGAGAATGAAGAAATACCGGTATTATTGAAAAACAATCCGTTCTCCAATTCGGTGGAGGGTGTACTGGCTTCCTACGGATTGCCGAAACGGGGGGAGATCGATCCGACCACAATCATGTCATTCTTCTATGTGTTCCTGTTCGGGCTGATGCTTTCCGACGCGGCTTACGGCGCACTGATCGCCATTGTGTGCGGCGCGGTGCTTTTGAAATTTAAAAATATGGATCAGGGACTTTACAAATCCATCAAGATGTTTTTCTGGTGCGGTGTATCAACCCTGTTCTGGGGCGTTATGTTCGGAGGATATTTCGGAGATCTGATCACCGTCGTGTCCAGAGAATATTTCGGTCACGCGGTCGAGATACCGGCATTGTGGTTTGTACCTTTGAATGAGCCTATGCGGATGCTGATGTACTCTATGGTGTTTGGTCTGATCCATCTGTTTACCGGACTGGCGCTGGCGGGTTATCAGAAGCTGAAGAAAAAGGATGTTATGGGCTTCTTCTGCGATGTGGTGGCATGGTTCATGTTCCTTATCGGACTGATCCTGATTCTGCTGCCCACAGAGATTTTCCACTCTATTTCCCAGATGGAATTTAATTTCCCTGCGGGATTAAATCTGTTTGCGAAGGTACTTGCCATTGCAGGTGCAGTGATCATTCTGGTCATGAGCGGAAGAAGAAAAAAGAAGAAAATCGGTATGCGTCTTGCGATCGGAGCTTACGATCTGTACGGAATCACTTCCTGGCTGTCCGATATTCTGTCATATTCCCGACTTCTGGCATTGGGACTGGCAACCGGTGTTATCGCACAGGTTATCAACCAGATGGGAACCATGTTCGGCACAGGCGTATTCGGAACGATCGTGTTCATATTGATCTTTATCATCGGTCATACCCTGAATCTGGCGATCAACCTGCTGGGTGCATATGTCCACACCAACCGTCTCCAGTTTGTGGAGTTCTTTAATAAATTTTACGAGGGCGGTGGAAAACCATTCCAACCGTTCACCACGATTACGAAATATATCAAAATCAAGGAGGAAAACTAAAATGACATTAGGAGTAGTTTTTGGAATTATCGGAGCAGCAGTTGCAGTTCTGTTTGCAGGTGCAGGTTCAGCAATCGGAGTAGGTACTGCCGGTCAGGCGGCATCCGGCGTTGTGGCACAGGACCCGGATAAATTTGCGAAGGTTCTTATCATGGAGCTTTTGCCGGGTACACAGGGTATTTACGGTCTGCTGGTAGGATTTATTACATTGTCAAACATCGGTCTGCTGGGCGGCGGTCTGGCAGAAGTATCCGTGGCAAGAGGACTGGCAATTCTGGGAGCATGCCTCCCGATCGGTATCGTAGGTCTGATCTCCGGTATTCATCAGGGAAAAACCTCCGCAGCAGCTATCGGTGTTGTTGCAAAGAAACCGGAGCAGTTCGGTAAAGCAATGCTGTTCCCTGCAATGGTTGAGACTTACGCAATCCTCGCACTGTTGATTTCTATTCTTGCAGTTACTGCCATCTAATGTGACGGAGGACACGGAAGAGGGAGAGCACATCAGGTGTTTTTGCTGAGACGTGTCTGGGAATGGAAATGAATCAGAAAAAGGAGGATGCAATGAGCGGATTAGAGAAAATCATTGATCAAATCCTGACGGAAGCAAGAGAGCAGGCGGATCAGACCGTGGCAAATGCACAGGCACAGGCAGATGAAATCCGTGTCAGAGGCGCAGAAAAAGCAGAACAGATGCGCAATCAGGCGGAGGATGACGACAAAAAAGCCATTGAAAATTACCGGTCGCGAATGAATTCCGCAAAAGATCTGAAACGGAGAACCCGTGTGTTGGAATCCAGACAGAAAACCATCGCAGAGCTGATTGAAAAGGCGTACAAAAAAGTCTGCGCTGCGGATGTGGATACTTATTTTTCCTTTATGGAGAAGGTGATCGCAGCGAATGTGATGCCTGAACAGGGAGAAATTTATTTCTCACAGAAGGATCTGAACCGGATGCCGAAAGGATTTGAGTTAAAGATAAAAGAGGCGGCTCAGAAGAAGGGCGGAGATCTGACCCTGAGAAAGGAGCCGGGAAAAATAGAGAATGGATGCATTCTGGTATATGGAGGTATCGAGGAGAACTGTACCGTAAAAGCTTTGTTTGATGCAAAGAAAGATCATATGACAGATTTGATATACCGGATGTTGTATGCATAAAGCACGAATAAGGAGGTTTAAAAATGTCTGATATGGATTATACCTTTGCGGTTGCGCGTGTTCGTGCTATGGAAGTGTCATTGTTTTCAAAAAGTACCATTGATCAGCTCATGGGGTGCAAGACCTATGAAGCCTGCATGAACTTTCTGCAGGAGCGCGGCTGGGGAGATGGCATTGGGAACAATGATCTGGATCAGATACTTGTGGCGGAAAAGGAGAAAGTCTGGACTACCGTGGAGGAATTGAAGGTTCCAATGGAAGTATTTGATGTGCTGTCCATCCCGAATGAATTTCAGAATCTGAAGGTCGCCCTGAAGGAAGCCTACCTGAAGGTGCAGCATGATGATTTTTATCTGGAAGGAACAAAATATTCCAGAGAAGAGCTGCGAGAGATGGTGCAGAAAAAAGAGTTTGACAGTCTGCCTGCCGATATGGCGGAGGCTGCAGTCGAGAGCTTTGAAGTTCTGCTTCGTACCGGAGACGGTCAGTTGTGCGACATGATCCTGGATCGGGGAGCGCTGACTTCCATCCGTAAGGCGGCGGAGAAGTCCGGCGAGGAAGTCATTCAGGAATATGCCCGCATCATTGTGGCGACTGCGGATATGAAGGTGGCTTACCGTTGTATCATGACAGGTAAGAGCCGGGATTTTATGATCCGTGCGCTGGCGCCCTGTGAGGGACTGGATGTGGTCAGAATGGCAGAGCGTGCCAGTGAAGGGCTGGATGCTTTTTGTGATTATCTGAAAAACAACGGTTACGGGGAAGCGGCAGACAGTCTCATGCAAGGAGCGTCCGCTTTTGAGCGTTGGTGCGATAATTATCTGATTGAAATGATGCAGCCTCAGAAATACAATGCATTTTCCGTTGGCCCGGTAGTGGCATATGTACTGGCAAGGGAAAATGAGATCAAGACGGTGGGCATTATCGTAACCGGAAAAGCAAACGGTCTTAGCGAGGAATCAATCAAAGAAAGGATCAGGGAAATGTATGTATAGAGCAGCAGTGATAGGTGCATATGACAGTATATACGGATTTGTCGCACTGGGACTTGATATATTTCCGGTGACAGATCCCCGGGATGGAGAGGACACACTCAAAAAGCTGGCATCTGACAACTATGCGGTGATCTATATCACGGAGGCGTTGGCGGCACAGCTTGAAAAGACCATCCAGAAATATAAAGAGCAGCTTCTTCCGGCGATCATTCTGATTCCGGGCGTTTCCGGAAATACAGGAGCAGGCGTGGCAGAGGTAAAAGCATCGGTTGAAAAAGCGGTTGGATCAGATATACTGTTTTCAAACGAATAACTGTTCAGTAAAAGTATTGAATAGAAAGGATATTGCATATGAGCAAAGGAACGATTAAAAAAGTCGCAGGACCACTGGTTATCGCGTCCGGCATGCGTGATGCAAACATGTTTGACGTGGTACGTGTTAGTGACCAGCGATTGATTGGTGAAATCATAGAGATGCACGGGGATGAGGCATCCATTCAGGTATACGAGGAAACCTCGGGTCTTGGCCCCGGAGAACCGGTGGAGTCTATGGAGGTACCACTTTCCGTGGAACTTGGCCCCGGTCTGATTACAAGTATTTATGATGGTATCCAGAGACCGCTGGATGACATTATGAAGGTTTCAGGAAACAACCTGCAGCGAGGCGTTGAGGTGCCTTCCCTGAAGCGCGATCTGAAATGGAGCTTTGTACCGACCGTAAAGGTTGGAGACGAAGTGGAAGCCGGAGATGTTATCGGTACCGTACAGGAGACGATTATCGTGGAGCACAGGATCATGGTGCCTTACGGTGTAAAGGGAACGGTAAAAGACATCAAATCCGGTGAATTTACGGTAGAGGAAACCGTAGCAGTAGTTGAAACCCCGGAGGGAGACCGGGAGCTGACACTGATGCAGCGCTGGCCCGTTCGACGGGGACGCCCGTACAAACAGAAAATGACACCGGAGATGCCTCTTGTTACTGGTCAGCGTGTGGTAGATACCTTCTTCCCCCTGGCAAAAGGCGGTGTAGCGGCAGTACCGGGACCATTCGGAAGCGGTAAGACCGTTATCCAGCATCAGTTGGCAAAATGGGCAGAGGCTGATATCGTTGTTTACATCGGATGCGGTGAGCGTGGAAATGAGATGACGGACGTTCTGAACGAGTTCCCGGAATTGAAGGATCCGAAGACCGGACAGTCTCTGATGGAGCGTACCGTGTTGATCGCAAATACATCGGATATGCCGGTTGCAGCCCGTGAGGCATCCATTTATACCGGTATTACCATCGCAGAGTATTTCCGTGATATGGGATATTCCGTGGCGCTGATGGCAGATTCTACCTCCCGTTGGGCAGAGGCGCTCCGTGAGATGTCGGGACGTCTGGAAGAGATGCCCGGTGAGGAAGGTTATCCTGCTTATCTGGGAAGCCGTCTGGCACAGTTCTATGAGCGTGCCGGTCATGTGATCTCCCTGGGTAAAGAGGGGAGAGAAGGGGCGTTGTCCGTAATCGGTGCGGTATCACCGCCAGGTGGTGATATCTCCGAGCCGGTATCCCAGGCAACCCTGCGTATCGTAAAGGTATTCTGGGGTCTGGATTCTGCACTGGCATACAAACGTCACTTCCCGGCAATCAACTGGCTGAACAGCTATTCGCTGTATCTGGACAGTCTGAGAGGATGGTTTGATGAAAATGTTTCTCCGGAATGGATGGAGAACCGCCAGAAGATGATGAGCCTGCTTCAGGAAGAGGCGGAGCTGGAAGAAATCGTAAAGATGGTAGGTATGGATGCCCTTTCCGCAGGCGACCGCCTGAAAATGGAAGCAGCCCGCTCCATCCGTGAGGACTTCCTGCATCAGAACTCCTTCCATGAGATCGATACCTATACATCTCTGGAAAAACAGATGAAGATGATGAAGCTCGTTATCGCATTTTACGAGGATTCCGCAGAAGCGCTTGCACAGGGTGCAGATATGCAGGAACTCATCAAAATGCCGGTTCGTGAGCGGATCGGACGTTATAAATATACGACAGAAGATCGTTTGGATGAAGAATATGAAAGCGTTTGTGCTGATCTGAACAGACAGATCGCAGCACTGCTTGGAAAGGGGGATGAGTAGGATGCCGAAAGAGTATAGAACCATACAGGAAGTAGCCGGACCGCTGATGCTGGTAAAAGGCGTTTCCGATGTAACCTATGATGAGCTGGGAGAGATCGAGCTTGCCAATGGCGAAACACGAAGATGCAAGGTTTTGGAGATCAACGGAAGCGATGCGCTGGTACAGTTGTTTGAGAGCTCTACCGGTATCAACCTGTCCAACAGTAAGGTGCGTTTTCTCGGACGAAGCCAGCAACTTGGCGTGTCCGGAGATATGCTTGGACGTGTCTTTGACGGACTGGGCAACCCCATTGACGGCGGCCCTGAAATTCTGCCGGAGCAGCGCAGAGATATCAACGGTCTGCCTATGAATCCGGCAGCCCGCAGCTATCCGGAGGAGTTTATCCAGACCGGTATATCCGCCATTGACGGACTGAACACACTGGTTCGTGGACAGAAGCTGCCGATCTTCTCCGCATCCGGTCTGCCCCATTCCCAGTTGGCGGCGCAGATCGCAAAACAGGCGAAAGTACGCGGTAAGGATGAAAACTTTGCGGTAGTATTTGCCGCTATGGGTATCACCTTTGAGGAGTCCAACTTCTTTATTGAGAGCTTTAAGGAGACGGGTGCTATTGACCGTACCGTTCTCTTTATCAACCTGGCAAATGACCCGGCAGTAGAGCGTATTGCTACTCCGCGAATGGCATTGACGGCAGCAGAATACCTTGCCTTTGAAAAAGATATGCACGTCCTTGTTATTCTGACGGATATCACAAACTATGCAGATGCGCTCCGTGAGGTATCCGCAGCCCGCAAGGAAGTACCGGGCCGCCGTGGATATCCGGGATATATGTATACGGATCTTGCTACGCTGTATGAACGTGCAGGCCGTCAGAAGGGTAAAAAGGGAAGTATCACGATGATCCCGATTCTGACCATGCCGGAGGATGATAAGACCCATCCGATTCCTGACCTGACCGGATACATCACAGAAGGTCAGATCATCTTAAGCCGTGAGCTGTACCGTAAGGGTGTACAGCCGCCGATTGACGTACTTCCGTCCCTGTCCCGTCTGAAAGATAAGGGTATCGGCGAGGGCAAGACAAGAGCGGATCACTCAAACACCATGAACCAGTTGTTTGCAGCTTATGCCCGCGGTAAAGATGCAAAAGAGCTGATGACCATTCTCGGTGAGGCTGCTTTGTCTGACATCGACCTGCTGTACGCAAAATTTGCGGATGCCTTTGAGAAAGAGTATGTATCTCAGGGCTATGATGCGAACCGTGATATCGAGGATACGCTGGAGATTGGCTGGAAGCTGCTGACAATCCTGCCGAGAAGCGAGCTGAAACGTATCGACGACAAATATCTCGACCTTTACTATGATAAGTATAAAAATGAGCAGTAAACAAAAAACTGTTTTAACTGCTCAGAAAAGCTGCACATCATAGAAAGGAGGGAATTATGGCTTCTACACAAATAAATCCGACCCGTATGGAGCTGACCCGACTTAAAAAGAAGCTGGTCACTGCGGTGCGCGGTCACAAGCTGCTCAAGGATAAACGAGACGAGCTGATGCGTCAGTTTCTGGACCTGGTGAAAGAGAATATGGAGCTGCGCAAAAAGGTGGAGGCAGGTATCGCCTCTGCCAACCAGAATTTTGTGGTGGCAAAATCAGCCATGTCCTATCAGGCGCTGCATACAGCCCTGATGGTGCCGAAGCAGAACGTTTATCTGGAAGCAAACAAGAAAAATGTAATGAGTGTGGATATTCCTGTCTTTGATTTTAAGACGAGAACCTCCGATGAAAATGATATCTATTCCTATGGTTTTGCCTACACATCCGGCGATCTGGATGATGCAGTAAAATCTCTGGCGGATATACTGCCGGATATGCTGCGGCTGGCTGAGGTGGAAAAAGCCTGCCAGCTTATGGCGTCCGAGATCGAGAAAACCAGAAGAAGGGTAAATGCCCTGGAGCATGTTATCATTCCGGAAACCCGGAAAAATATCAAATATATCACGATGAAGCTGGACGAAAACGAGAGAAGTACCCAGATCCGTCTGATGAAGGTAAAAGATATGATGCTGGAGGAAGCGCATCATTACAGCGAAAAATAAGTGAAAATGAGGAAAAACAGGCGGTGCATTTGTATCGCCTGTTTTTTATTTCCAAGAATAGGAATAATAATATGATATGGATGGCGTTTTTCTAAAATTTACTTGCCAAGTTGTGGTGAGAGGATATAATCTAAATATAAGAAAAAAATAGACGCTAAGCGATTTTAAACGAGGAGGGTTTTATGATGGATTTACAGAAAAACTATCAGTTTTGGTTTTGTACCGGATCACAGGATCTGTACGGTGATGAGTGTCTCGAACATGTAGCACAGCATTCCAAAATCATTGTGGAGTATTTGAATGCTTCCGGACTGCTTCCCTTTGAAGTTGTCTGGAAACCGACGCTTTTGACAAATGAGATGATCCGCAGAATTTTCAATGAGGCAAACGCAGATGAGACCTGTGCGGGTGTTATCACATGGATGCATACGTTTTCCCCGGCAAAATCATGGATCCTGGGATTGCAGGAATACAGAAAACCTCTGATGCATTTTCATACTCAGTTTAATGAAGAGATTCCGTATGATTCCATTGACATGGATTTTATGAATGAGAATCAGTCTGCACACGGAGATCGTGAGTATGGTCATATCGTGAGCCGCATGGGTATCGAGCGTAAGGTAGTTGTGGGATACTGGAAAAATCCGGCAGTGCTTTCCAGAATCGCATCCTGGATGCGTACCGCAGTAGGTATTATGGAGAGCAGCCATGTGCGTGTGATGCGTGTGGCGGACAACATGAGAAATGTGGCCGTTACTGAGGGTGATAAGGTAGAAGCTCAGATTAAATTCGGATGGGAGATCGATGCTTATCCGGTAAATGAGATTGCAGAAGCAGTAGGAGCAGTTTCCGCATCCGACACGAATGCATTGGTGGACGAGTATTATGATAAATATGAGATCCTGACAGAAGGCAGGGACGCCGCAGAGTTTAAAAAGCATGTGGCAGTTCAGGCTCAGATCGAGATTGGCTTTGAGCGTTTTCTGAAGGAGAAGAACTATCAGGCAATCGTGACGCATTTTGGCGATCTTGGTTCCCTGCAGCAGCTTCCGGGGCTGGCAATCCAGCGTCTCATGGAAAAAGGATATGGTTTCGGCGGTGAGGGCGACTGGAAAACCGCAGCCATGGTCCGGATTATGAAGCTGATGGCAGCAGGAACGAAGGATGCAAAAGGGACTTCCTTCATGGAAGATTATACTTACAATTTTGTGCCGGGCAAGGAAGGTATTTTGCAGGCGCATATGCTGGAGGTCTGCCCGTCCATTGCAGAAGGACCGGTCAGCATTAAGGTACAGCCATTGTCCATGGGAGAGCGTGAGGATCCGGCCCGTCTGGTATTTACATCCAAGACAGGTCCTGCTGTGGCAACTTCTCTGATTGATCTGGGCAATCGTTTCCGTCTGCTGATCAATACCGTGGACTGCAAAAAATGCGAGAAACCGATGCCGAAGCTTCCGGTTGCAACCGCATTCTGGACACCCCGTCCAAACCTTGAGGTTGGAGCTGAGGCATGGATCTTAGCCGGCGGTGCGCATCATACTGCGTTCTCCTATGATCTGACCGCAGAGCAGATGGGGGATTGGGCGGCAGCAATGGGCATTGAGGCTGTCTATATTGATGAGAATACAAATATCCGCGATTTCAAACGGGATCTGATGCTGGGAGATATTGTATATAGATAAACAGAAGAAGTGCATTTCTTTTGATAGATGGTACACAATAATAGAAAATATAATTGATAGAAAGCGAAACAAATTTATGTTAAAAAAATTAAAAAAGCAGGTGTATGAAGCAAACATGATGCTTCCGAAGTACGGACTTGTAACCTTTACATGGGGGAATGTAAGCGGAATTGACCGTGAAAAAGGGCTGATCGTCATCAAGCCAAGCGGCGTGGAATATGATGTGATGACATGGGAGGACATGGTCGTTGTCGATCTGGAGGGAAATGTGGCGGACGGTAATTACAAGCCATCCTCCGATACGCCGACCCATATTGAATTATACAAAGCATTTCCAAATATAGGAGGCGTGGTTCACACCCATTCTTCCTGGGCTACTTCCTGGGCACAGGCAGGCAGGGGGATTCCCTGTTATGGAACGACTCATGCAGATTATATGTACGGTGAGATTCCATGTACAAGGGCATTGACACAGGAAGAGATTGAGACTGCCTATGAAAAAAACACCGGACTGGTCATTATCGAGACGTTCAGGGATAAAGATTATGAGGCTGTTCCGGCAGTGCTCTGCAAAAATCATGGCCCGTTTACATGGGGAACGGATCCGGCGAATGCGGTACACAATGCAGTAGTTCTGGATGAGGTAGCAAAGATGGCATTTCGCAGCGAGGTATTAAATTCAGAACTGAAGCCTGCGCCCCAGGAACTTCAGGATAAGCATTATTACCGTAAGCATGGTGCGAATGCTTATTATGGTCAGAACTAAATAAGATGAAGTGAAGATAGAAGGCACATATCTGAACCATGAGGTTGCGGATATGTGCCTTTTCTGATACATCATAAAATGCGTCACATTTATTCAATTTCTGTGTAATAACGTTCCAGTTCTTCCGGTGTGATTGCCTTATCTCTATGATAATAATGCAGGTCATGATCGGAAATCTTTCTCAATACCCGACAGGGATTTCCTACAGCTACCACATTTGCCGGAATATCTTTTGTGACGATACTGCCTGCTCCAATTACAGAATTTTTGCCGATACGCACACCGGGCAGGATTACTACGTTAGAGCCGATCCACACATTATCCTCGATATAGACCGGAAGAGAAAACTGCGTTCCGTGAGCACGCAATGCCGGGTGTACCGGGTGACCGGTGGTGGAAACCGTTACATTCGGTGCAAACATGACATTGTTTCCGATGTGGATTTCACCGTCGTCCACCAGAACCATATTAAAGTTGGCATAAAAATGATCGCCAATGTATACGTTGGAGCCATATGCCATATGCATGGGAGCTTCTATCCATACACTTTTTCCTTTTCCGCCCAGAATGCGGCTCAGGAGTTCATCGTGTTTCTTTGCTTCTGTCATTTTCGTGTTATTGTATTCAAATACAAGATCCTTGCAGGCGATGCGTTCCTGATCCAATGCCAGTTCTTCTTCCGGGTACCCCTCATTAAATTCACGGTAAAGGCGGCCGCTCATAATAATATCTCTCAATCCCATAACACTTCTCCTTCATATCGTAACATAAAAATTTTTTCTTATTATAAAGGTTGGAGATCATTTGTGCAACTTTTTTTGACCGTTCTGTGTAAAGCGAGCATTAATATGAGTAGTAATATACAGACATATTACGAAAAATTACAGTTGACATTTTTCATCATATCTAGTAATATAAAAAACGGATTGTATCTAAAAAAATACAATTTTGTATTAAAAAAGAACAAAACAATTTATTTTTTATGGAGGTATAAAATGTTAAGAGGAAAAGTGGCAATCATCACAGGCGGAACCAGAGGAATCGGTTATGCTATTGTAAAGAAATATTTGAATAACGGAGCAAAGGTCGTTCTTTTCGGATCAAGGCAGGAGTCTGTGGAAAAAGCTTTGACATCTTTAAAAGAAGAAAATCCACAGTGGGAAGTGGAAGGTGACTGGCCGAAATTATCCGATGGGGAAGCGGTAAAAGCAGCAATTCAACGCGTAAAGGATAAGTATGGCAAAATAGATATTCTGGTAAACAATGCCGGAATGTCCGACAGCACAAAGATTGAGGACTATGCGCAAGGACAGTTTGAGAAGGTGATGGGATTAAATATCAATGCAATTTTCAACACGATTCAACCTACCGCAGCGATCATGAGAGAACAGGGCGGCGGATGTATTCTGAATACCAGTTCCATGGTGAGTATATCCGGTCAGCCCAGCGGTGTCGCATATCCCACAAGTAAATTTGCGGTAAACGGACTTACCCTTTCTTTGGCGAGAGAGCTTGGTCCGAGCAATATACGAGTGAATGCTGTTGCACCGGGTATCACCAGAACAGATATGGTGGCGGCTTTGCCGGATCAGATGATTCAGCCCATGATTCAGGCAATTCCGCTTCGAAGAATCGGCGAGCCGGAAGATATCGCAAATGCATTTCTGTTTTTGGCAAGCGATATGGCAAGCTATGTGACGGGCGAGATATTGTCGGTAGACGGTGCTATGAGAGCATAATGTAGACAATGAGTAGAGAAAGGTATTACACTGCAATTATTGATTACAGTGTAATACCTTTTATTTGTGTCTAGTGAGATACATGTAATGTCAGATGTTTTTTTAAGATACAGGGATATTGCAATGTTGCTGCAAGAATTAAGCCCAAGGCAATACAAACAGCGTAGTGATGCAAATTGTATTGTAGCAGTAGGATATACACAAAAACAAATAATAATGAAATTATCATTGCAATAAAATGGAAAAGCTTTTTTTCCTTTACGCTCATTCTCTTATTTTCTGAATCCACGGGACTGAACAGAATCAGACTAACAGAACAGAATACCATTTGCCTCAATATGCTCCAAAATACATGTGATACAGAAAAAATGGAATGAGGAAAATTCAATTTGACAGAATTAAAATTTGCGTTTATCATTACCAACAAGTGTTACGATATCAGATTATTGGGGGAAAGTAAAGGTGAAAATCGTATGCTGTGATGATGATAAAAATGTTGGCATTCTTATGGAGCGGTATATCAGAGAATATTTCAGGATGAAGAATCTGGAACAGCCGGAATATGCTTTTTTTTCATCGGGTGAAGAGGTACTGAGAGATGAGAAGGTTCCTGATATCGTTTTTCTTGACGTGGAGATGCCGGGACTCAGCGGTATTCATGTAGGACAGGAGTTAAAAAAGAAAAATTCCAGGAT
The DNA here is from genome assembly GCA_964428795.1 of uncultured Lachnospiraceae bacterium. GTDB lineage: Bacteria > Bacillota > Clostridia > Lachnospirales > Lachnospiraceae > CAYRZL01. The sequence goes on from CAYRZL010000045.1 coordinate 20,961, forward strand.
TATTATTTTCATTGTAACTTCGTATATGGATTATTTGGATGAAGCATTTCGTACAGAGGTATTTCGATTTTTATCGAAACCCATTGACAGGAATCGTTTGTTTCGCAATTTGAAAGATGCGTTGGCAAAGTATTATGTTTCTATCAAGTTGATTCAAATTGAGACAAAGACAGGTATAGAAGTTGTTTGCGCATCTGATATTGTATGTGTGGAAGCAAAGAACAAAAAAGTATTCATACATACAAAAGAAAAAGTAGTAGAAACTGTACAAAAAATGGCATTCTGGCAGGAACAGTTAACAGAATCATGCTTTTTCCAAACCCATAGAAGCTTTATTGTAAACATGAAATATGTATCTGCATATGATCGGGAACTGGTGTATTTATGTGGCGGAAAGTATAAAGCATATCTGACGCGGAGAAAATATACGAATTTCAAGAATGCCAATTTGATGTACCTTGAAAGTATGAGGTAAATGATCGATGGGAGAATTGCTGGTTACTTTTATTGTATACATATTGGAAGCGCTTATGGCATGGCAGTATTTTGACAATGTTTTTGTGTCCCGATGCGATAAAATGTTAAAGGGAGCATTCTTTCTTTTAGGATATAGCGCGATGTTTCTGGTTTGGCTGGCAGATATATTTTGGCTGAATTATCTGATTTTTGCGTGCATAAATGGTATTCTTGTTTTTGTATTATATTATTCAGATATTAAAAAAAGTATTTTTTATTCTATGATTATGACTGCTATAATGGCAATAACCGAATTTATAGGGCTCTTCAGGGGTGATAGTGGGTAAAAAACACCCACAACCCCAGTATTTATG
>CAYRZL010000046.1:0-3080 GCA_964428795.1 uncultured Lachnospiraceae bacterium
AAAAGTCAGCGAAGGCAGATGGCAGATCGAAGACTGTTTCCGTACGATGAAAACATTACTATATTTCAATATATTGACAGGAAGAGCCACAACCCCAGTATTTTCAATGGGTTGCGGCTCTTCTTTTGGCTCCCAACTGTCAAAGATGGGATTATAAATGATATTCCGTATTTTACGCAAGCATTATTCCGAGATTAATTTCGTCCGAACTCGGAAAGAATAAGCCCTTCATTTCGGTCCAGGGTCATGCCCACGCTCCAGCTATTCACAAAGAGCAGCAGTGCATTTCCCTTCAGATCCTTGATCTTTTTCATGTCGGAAGTACCTGTCAGCTTCTCCACGTCAATATCCTTATTCTCGATCCAGCGGATATGCTCGTAAGGCAGGCTGTCCATGCGGATCTCTACATTGTATTCATTTTCCAGACGGAATTTCAGCACGTCAAACTGAAGCACGCCTACAACACCTACGATGATCTCCTCCATACCAGTGTTAAACTCCTGAAAAATCTGAATGGCACCCTCCTGTGCGATCTGTGTGATACCTTTCATAAACTGCTTCCGCTTCATGGTATCCACCTGACGCACCCTGGCAAAATGCTCCGGGGCAAAGGTAGGTATCCCCTCAAAGGCAAATTTCTCCGATGACGTGGTCAGGGTATCTCCGATGGAGAAAATACCCGGATCAAATACGCCGATGATATCTCCCGCATAGGCTTCCTCCACGATTTTCCGCTCCTGCGCCATCAACTGCTGGGGCTGCGATAAGCGCATCTTGCGTCCTCCCTGTATATGTGTCACTTCCATACCTGCATCAAATTTTCCGGAACAGATACGCATAAATGCAATACGGTCCCGGTGAGCCTTATTCATATTTGCCTGAATTTTGAATACAAACGCACTAAAATCCTCCGAAAAAGGATCGATCACGCCCGCATCTGCTTTTCTGGGCAGCGGAGATGTGGTCATCTGAAGAAAGTGCTTCAAAAATGTTTCCACGCCAAAATTGGTCAATGCGGAACCGAAAAATACCGGAGAAAGCTCTCCCTTTGATACCAGCTCCATATCAAACTCTGCGCTGGCGCCATCCAGAAGCTCGATCTCCTCTAAAAGAATGTCTCTCTTTTCCTCACCGATCTCCGCAGCCAATTCCTCAGAATCAATATCTAAGATCCGCTCCTCACCCTCTTTGGTTCCCTTCAGGGTATCGGAATAGGTCATGACCTTCCTCGTATTGCGGTCATAGACACCTTTAAATTCTTTTCCGGAACCGATGGGCCAATTGATCGGACAGGTCGCAATGCCAAGCTCCTTCTCAATCTCGTCCAACAGATCAAAGGTATCGTTGGCATCCCGGTCCATCTTATTGATAAAGGTAAAGATCGGGATGTGCCGCATCACACATACCTTGAACAATTTTCTGGTCTGAGCCTCCACACCCTTGGAACCATCGATCACCATAACTGCGGAGTCCGCCGCCATCAGAGTACGGTATGTGTCCTCGGAAAAGTCCTGATGTCCCGGTGTGTCCAGAATATTGATACAGTATCCGCCATAATTGAACTGCAATACCGAGGATGTGACAGAAATACCTCTCTGCTTTTCAATCTCCATCCAGTCAGACACCGCATGTCTGGCTGTCGCCTTTCCTTTTACGGAACCGGCAAGATTGATGGCCCCTCCGTATAACAGAAATTTCTCTGTCAATGTTGTTTTTCCGGCATCCGGATGGGATATGATCGCAAACGTCCGTCGTTTCTCTATCTCTTTTCTCAAATCTGCCAAAATGATTGCCTCCTTCGCACAAGTACACATTTTATAGGAGGAATCAGTCTCTGTCAAGAATATCCATCGCCGTACCGTCAATTTCCTGCGGAATATCAAACACCTTCAAGATCGTAGCCCCGATATCCGCAAAGGTTTTTCTTGTCAGGAAATCTTTTCCTGCTGCCACCTTATCCCCATAAATCACAAGAGGGGTGTATTCTCTGGAATGATCGGTAGACGGCGTGCCCGGATCGCACCCATGATCCGCAGTGATCATAAGAATGTCATCTTCTCTCATATTCGCAAGAAGCTCCGGCAGACGCTCATCAAAATAAGTCAGCGCCTTTGCGTAGCCCTCCACATCATTTCTGTGGCCATAGAGCATATCATAATCTACCAGGTTGACAAAACATAACCCTTCAAAATCCTGCTTCATATAGTCCAGTGTTTTGTTGATCCCGTCTTCATTGTTCTTTGTCCGCACAAACTCCGTGATGCCTTTTCCTGCGAAAATGTCATTGATCTTTCCCACGCCGATCACCGCATATCCATGTTCCTTCATCTGATCAAGCATCGTCGTCCGGGGCGGCTGGAGTGAAAAATCATGTCGGTTTGAGGTGCGAGTAAAATTCCCGGGTTCCCCCACAAAGGGTCTGGCAATCACACGCCCCACTGCATGTTCTCCCCGCAAAATCTTTCGTGCAATCTCGCAATACCGATACAACTGTTCCACCGGAATGACCTCCTCATGGGCTGCAATCTGAAACACAGAATCCGCAGACGTATAAACGATCAGATCTCCGGTCTTTATATGCTGCTCCCCGTAATCTTTGATCACTTCCGTACCGGAATAGGGCTTGTTGCATAAAATCCCCCGTCCGGTCTCTCTGGAAAAAGCATCCAGAATTTCTTCCGGAAACCCATCCGGATACACCGGCAGCGGTTTCGGCGAGATCATACCCGCAATCTCCCAGTGTCCGATGGTCGTATCCTTTCCTCTGGAAGCCTCTGTCATACGGGCAAAAGCCCCTGCCGGATGCAATTCTTTTTCTCCCGCTTCCACACCTTCAATATTAAAATAACCCAGTTTTTTCATATTCGGCATAGAAAAGTAAGGGCTTTTTGATACTGTTTTCAAAGTATTGCTTCCTGCATCCCCGTACTCAGCCGCATCCGGCATTTCACCGATACCCACACTGTCCAATACAATCAAAAAAACTCGCTTCATGAATCTGCCTCCTTTGCTATGAGCACTTAGCGACCGTATTCTGGTCGCTTATGTGCGATGCATGCCTGACCCTTAGCGAAGCATTT
>CAYRZL010000046.1:3180-21399 GCA_964428795.1 uncultured Lachnospiraceae bacterium
AGCTTAGTAGTCAGGTATTGTTACGAGCACTTAGTGACCGTATTCTGGTCGCTTATGTGCGATGCATGCCTGACCCTTAGCGAAGCATTTATGCTGAGCTTAGTAGTCAGGTATTGTTACGAGCACTTAGTGACCGTATTCTGGTCGCTTACTTGTATCTCTACTTTACCCCAACCAGACTTCCGTTGCAAGTTTTATGTGAATTTCTCATTCCTCCACAGAAGCAGTGCTTGCCGCCATCGGTGTTATGATAATGTTTTCTGCCTCAATTCCGGTCTTTCTCTTTACGATATCCTCAATCTGCGCTCTGCCGGAATCATCCACCTCTGTCATATTTATGATAACGTCCGCCGCATCATCCGTAATACTCACTACTGCGCCCTCAAATCCCTTTGCCTCCAGCAAAAGCTCCGCTGCATTTTCCCTCTCGGCAATGTTTGTCATGCTGATCATCGTATCTACGGCATCCTGCTTCTGTTCCTCAGCGATTCCCGTATTATTCATGATTTCCAGCAATGTTTCTTTATTCTTTGCCCTCACCTGTTCTCTGGACAGCCTTGCCTCCGCAGCGAAATCCACCACGGTACTCTCAGAGGATGTAAGCACCGCCTCCCCCGGCTGGTCCAGACTTGCCTGCTCCGTATCCGCATCCCCATCTTCCTGCGCAACTTCTGTTCCCATTGTATCCATATCTGCATCTGCTACCGTATTATCCTCCGTATCTGTAAAAATATCCCCTACCATGTCTTCATCGGATATTTCATATGTAATCTTATCATCCGTCTGCTGTGTCATCACTTCCTTGTCATCTCCCACGGTCTGGGTGTAGCTGATGTATCCTGCCACTGCAATCATAATAGCCAGCGCAGTGATCACAATCTGATTTTTCTTTACTACTTTTTTCAATGAACAGCCCTCTCTCTCAATTCATTTTTACTATTTTTATCTTATGTGCTTCCAGTCCAAATAATGCCTGCACCGCTTCAGAAATATTTTTTACTACCACAGAACTGCCGCCTCCCTGAGCTACCACCAAAACTCCCTCTATCTCCGGCTGCAGTTCCTTTGTGACAAAAGGAGTTTCACTGCTGCTGTCCTCCTGGGAAAAAACAGTCTGCTGCTGGGAAGAATGCTCGGTAACCTTGCGGTCAATGCCGCTTGCATCACTCTCTTGTGTAGAACTGTCTGAGCTAGTCAGATCCTTCTCCACCACCGACTCTCCCTGATCCTTTAAAGTGATCATAACAGTTACGTCACCTACCCCTTCCATATCACCCAAAACCTCCTCCAACCGCTGTTCTAAAGCTTCCGCATATTTGTCCGCCGAACCACTCTTTCCGCTTCCACCAACTCCCTGCACCGTCGTTTCCGAGGTTATTTCACTGTTTTTTTCGCTCTGCCCGTCACTTTTTTTACCTCCCGTGGGGAGCACGATCACGATCAGGAGGATTCCTGCCAGAAACAAAATAACCCACTGATCTTTGCGCAATTTTTTTAAATTAAACTTCAAATACTTTCACCTGCCCCTCCTCCAGTTCAAAATACAGTGATATGGCTTCCTGCAGCTTTATGCTTGCCTCACTCTCAGTCTCCTCCTCTGTATTCGCATCAAAAATACTTGCCACCGGTACAATTTCAACTTCTGATTCCTTTTCTGATGTCTCCTGCCCCACCTTCACAGAAATTGCTTCAATAGCCGACACATCTTCTGCCACATCTACCTCTATTTCCGACACGGTCCATCCCTGTTTTTGTGCTAAGGCTTCCACCTTCTGTATTACCTCCGCCTCAATCTCCTGGGCGTAATACTGCTGCTGAGTATCATCCATGTAGCTATAGTCAAGCTGCACCTGCTCCATCTCCTGAAATAACTCCTCAAATTCTATCTGTTCCACCAGATTTTCTCCATGAAACAACTGTAAAACCGGAGAAAGAATCACCGCTGCAAAAATCAGACCCGAAAAAAAACGGACATATTTCTGATACTGGCTGTCCGGCAGGATCTGCTGAAACACTGCAAGAAATAAATACAGATAAATCATCTTTTTAATTCCTGAAAACAGCACCTCCATACCTTCACCTCACCGTCGCTGTTACAATGGCTATTGTCAGCATAAATAATACGCAGGTCATCCCCATCGCTTTTGCAAGCATCCCGGCGCCAACCCCAACACTGGTAATACAGCCGCTGATGCGCTTGTCCGAAAAAGGTTCAACCAGAGCCCCGGTAATACGATACAAAAGCATACCTGCCACAGTCTGTATCATCGGACTGGCACACAAAAGAAGCAGAATGATAAGTGCCGCCACACCTACACCGTTTTTTACGATCACCGCAGACCCGATAAACATATTTGCCACAGCTCCCATGGCATTTCCCACTCCCGGGATTGCCTGTACCGTTTTTGAAAGGGAAGTTGAACGGAAGTTGTCCAGTGCAGGCGTGATCAATCCCTGTACGATATTGATTCCGGCAACCACGCCAAACAGTGCCTTCATGCTCCATGCAGTAATGGATTTCAGCAAAGCAGTCAGCTTTGAGATCATAGTCTCCTTCGTCATATAATTTAAAAGTTCCATCATCACATACACATGAATCAGCGGAACAATCATATGCAGCAATACCCACTCCACCAGCCAGATCACGAGCAATGTCACCTGATAGAAGGAGGCTGCTGTCAGAGAAGAAGCTGAAAACGTGAGGGTCATGCAAAAAGCAGGAAGCAGCGCCCGCATAAATTCCATCAACCGTTCCATCGTTCCCGACAATACCTGATGCAAGGACAGATAGGAACGCATCAGCAGCGTGATCAGCCCCAGATAAAACATGTAAAAACAAAGCATGGAAATCTGACTTCCCCGAAACACATTCGTGAAATTATGTAAAAGAGCAAAACATGCCGCCATTAAGATAATCTGTACAAAAAGTGCTTTATATTGTCCAATATCTCCCACAAATATGTTCATTAAGCTGTAAAATACATCTTCAATATCCACTTCACCGTCATTCTTCACAAATTTCATTACCATTTCCCCGAAACTGCATGTCGTTTCCAACCCGGTATCGCTCAGGAACGCATCGATCTCATCAAAAGAAACGTCATCCATGATATCTATCCAGCTTTCCTCCCCTGTCTTTGCATCCGTCTGGGCTGCCTGCACAGGAAGCATATGTGCCTGTCCCCAAAATCCGGTCACTGCAAGGGCGATCACAATTCCTGCTATCGTTTTCCAAATAACCTTTTTCAACGTCCACACATCCTCTCTCACCAGAACCCTTCTACAGTCTCCAACAAAGACAGCAGCACCGGCATACTTACCGCCAGAATAGACAGTTTTCCGAACAGCTGTATTTGATCCGCAATAGACTTATACCCAGCATCCAGACAAAGTGCGGCAGCAAATTCCGCAATATATGTAATACCGATCATTTTTACTAATGCAGACACATAACTTCCGTCAATCTCAATGAACCCGCGGATGCGGTCTACCGCCTGCAAAAGTATTGACAGACGATTCACTGCAAAAACCAGAATACAGATACCGGTTGCAAGACTGATGTAGACGCTGTATTCTCCTCTGTGCTGTTTCACAAAAATACCAAGCAATACACCTGCAATTCCAAGCATGGCAATTTTTATCATGTCCATCCTCTGTCATCTCCCACCCTACAGCGCAAATAAATTGCGGATATTTTCAAATAAATCGTAGATATAAGGCACGATCCAGAACAGAACGATCACCAGACCTGCAAGACTGGTGAGAAATGCATGTTCCTCCCGCCCGCTGTGTTTGAGCACCTGGCTGATCACCGTCACCAGGATTCCCACTGCCGCAATCTTAAAAATCAGATTTACACTCATCTCTCTCTCCTCACAATAGTATGATCACCACAAATACACCTGCAAACAGACTGAGCAGACGATACAACCGCTGCTGCTCCTTCATTCCCTCCTGCAATTTTTGCAGATAGTTATTTAACTGCTGCTCATACAACTCCAGATGAGCAAGCTGTGTCTGTGCATCCAGAAATCCCAGGTTATTTCCCATGGATAATGCCAGCTCCCATTCCTCACTGTTTAAAACAAATTCTTTTTTGTGCCTTTGAAAAACATCTGTCCACATAACTGCCAGACTGTCCTTCGCATCCTCTCTCAGCTTTTCTCCAAGCTCTGCGATCAGCTTTGACAGTGGCTCTCCCACCCGCTCTGACACATGCAGAAATGCATCCTCCAGCGGAGTGCATCCATACCGGATCTCCCCGGACAGCCAGGTTGTCATCTCCTTAAGGGAAAACAACTGTTTCTTCCGTTCCTGCTGCTGTGCCGCCAGACTATTGCCAAATCCGTATGCGGCTGCCACAGCCAGAAAAGCCCCCGCAATCTTCAACATTGTCACAACCGTCACACTTATCCTCCTCCCATCTGTCAGCCTATTCCACTTAATTTATTCAGCTTCTCATCATACAGCTCAAAATACCGTTCTCCAGAAGTATGCTTACCGAGCAGCACATAGCAGTCAAATGTTTTCTGCATCAGCCAGTGTTCCACGCCCGGCTTTTGCCGAAATTCCTCTATATCTGCCGCATGCATGGTTCCGATCAGTTGACAGCCACAGCGGACAGCATAATCGATCGCCCGCATATCCTTTGCACCCCCGATCTCGTCAACTGCCAGTATCTGCGGAGACATGGACCGCACCAGCCACATCATTCCCACTGCTTTCGGGCAACCGTCCAACACATCTGTCCGCATCCCTACATCCAGCTTTGGAACCCCGTGGACACAGGCAGCGATCTCAGAGCGTTCATCTACAAGCCCCACTTTTTTTCCGGGGCAGGTACCGCTGCCATTGGAAAATTGACGGATACAGTCCCGCAGCATGGTCGTCTTTCCCACTCCCGGTCCCGATATCAACAGAATATTCTTCTGCTGACCGGATCCCCCCCGCCTTAGCTGCTGCATGAGAAGATCACTGCATCCTTTCACCGCTCTTGCAATACGAATATTTAAAAACGTCACAACACGCACATTTTTTACCTGTCCCTGTTCTAAAAGAACCTTCCCCGCCAGTCCTACCCGGTGCCCGCCTTCCAGTGTAAAATACCCCTGACGCAGCTCATCCTCATAGGCATAGAGGGAATATTTTCCCATCACAGCTACCATCTGGCTGATTTCTGCGGCAGACATCCGAACTGCACACGCCGCTTCTTTTGTCAGTCTCCCGGTCCAAAGGTCTAAAAACCGCTCCTCAGATCCCATGCAAAACTGTATGGGCTGATCCACCCGGATACGAATCTCCTCCAGTTGTCTCTCCAATACACCGCATCTTTGTATGCCTGACCGGATATGCTCCGGGAACAGGCGAAGTACCGCCTCCAGCTTTTTTACCACATGATCCCGTCTCCTTTCTCCTGACTTTAATTCAATATATGACTTGTCTTAAAAAGTATGACTGCTGTTTTTGGAGAATAAAAAAACCACCAGCCCTATGACTGATGGTAATTCACACTATATTTTTAATATCATATATTATTATGATTTTCCTAACAAAAATGAAGCCTGCTATGAATACTTGTAATTGTTTCAGCGATGTTACTGTAAATTATTTAAACTGTTTTCAGGAAATTCTGAATGACATGATCCGGAACATGACGTCCGCCAAGCCGACCGACAGCATCTCCCACACTTTTATTGTACAGATGATTCCTCATCACATCCCAGGAAAGAGGAATCCGACAGATGAAGTATCTGCTTTGTGAACGATAAAAGCCCTTTCGGGCTTTTATCTATAGCATATATTTCTGAATCACAGCATCAAAATCCTTCTTAAAAACACAGGCATTCATTCCGGCAGCCTGTGCTCCCTGCACATTATCCTCCCGGTCGTCAATGAGCAGACATTCCTCTCCTTTTAACTCATACTTGCAAAGCAGGTACTTATAAATTCTTATATCCGGCTTTATCATATGGACATCCGAAGATACCACTATACCGTCAAAAAATTCCAGTGGAAAATATTTCGGAAAATAATGATAAAACCTTTCGCACGCATTGGACAGAATGTATACTCCATATCCCTTTTCTTTTACATAATCACAAAATTCCTTTGCACCCGGAATGGGCAGCATACAAATATCCCACTCTGCGATACAGCGTCTTAACAAATCATGAAGCCTCTCCGGCACACGTTTGCTGACACCGTCAAAACGCTCGGCATTGGTGATAATCCCGAGATCCCCCTGTTCCCACTCAGGTCCCCGGAACAATTCTTTTTCAATCAGCTTCCGATCCGCTTCATGCTCAAACAGTTTTGTCATAATCACATCCGGATCGTAGTCCAGCAGCACATTTCCCATATCCAACACAATATTTTTTATCATTTAATTTCCTCCCATAATGCATAAAAGGTCACCGCTTCCGCGATGACCCTTTTGATTAGTTGTATTTTCTTTTTCTAGCTGCTTCAGATTTCTTTTTACGTTTTACGCTTGGCTTCTCGTAATGCTCTCTTTTACGAATCTCCTGCTGGATACCAGCTTTTGCGCAATTTCTTTTGAATCTGCGTAAAGCGCTATCTAAAGTCTCGTTCTCTTTTACGATTACATTTGACATAGTCTCACACCTAACCTCCCTCCAGTTGCGTATTGTGCATATTCAACTGTTTCGGGTAATAATTTATTGCACTGCTATTTATTATATCATAATTTACCCATTTGTCAACTATTTTATTTGACCTTCCAGTGCTTCCTTTGCCGCAGCAATGGCATCCGGGATTCCTGCCGGATTCTTTCCGCCCGCCTGCGCCATATTCGGACGTCCGCCACCGCCGCCGCCGACTTTTCCTGCCACAGCTTTGATCAGATTTCCGGCATGAGCGCCTGCTTTCATAGCCGCATCCGTAACCATAGCAACCAGATTTACTTTACCATCCTTTGCAGATGCAAGAAGTACCACACCGTCTCCCAGCTTCTCCTTCAACTGATCACCCAGATCACGCAGACCATTCATATCCACGTTTTCTACGCTGGCAGCCAGCAGCTTCACGCCATTTACCTCAACGACCTGATCCATCACGTCTCCAAGGGCCGACTGAGCTGCCTTTGCCTTCAGAGACTCGTTTTCACTCTGGACAGCCTTGAGCTCTGCCTGAAGATGCTCGATCTTCTCCAAAAAGTTTGCCGGATTGGTCTTTAATGCCTTAGCTGCCTGCTCCAGAATCTCTTCCACTTTATCATAATAAGAGAACACCGCGTCGGAGGTCAACGCCTCGATACGACGCACACCTGCTGCCACACCTGACTCGGAAATAATCTTGAAGGCACGGATGACACCGGTATGATCTACATGTGTACCACCGCAAAGCTCGGTAGAGAAATCTCCCATTTTAACAACCCGTACTTCATCTCCGTACTTCTCGCCAAACAATGCCATTGCCCCGGTTTTCTTTGCTTCCTCCAGTGTCATAATGGCAGTCTCAACGGTCAGATTTTCTGCAATCTTCTGATTTACGATATCCTCCACACGACCAATCTCCTCCTCCGTCATTGCAGAGAAATGTGAAAAGTCAAACCGCAGACGATCCGCATTAACATCGGAACCTGCCTGCTCTACATGGGTACCCAGCACCTCCCGCAATGCCTTCTGAAGCAAATGGGTTGCACTGTGGTTTTTGCCGATAGCGGCACGCTTGTCCACATCAATGGCAAGCTCCGCCTGATCTCCTACCTTGATCATACCCTTTGTAACTACACCGATATGTCCGACTTTACCGCCCAGCAGCTTCACCGTATCCTTTACCTCAAACTCACCCTCCGGTGTACGGATCACGCCGGTATCTGCGTTCTGTCCGCCCATTGTGGCATAGAACGGAGTTTCTTTCACGATGATCGTACCGCTCTGTCCGTCTGTCAATGCTTCCACAAGTGCATCTTCCGTGGTAAGCACGGTAATCTCGGAAGTATATATTTTGTTTGTATATCCAACAAATTCCGTGGTAATGGAAGGATCGATCTCCTCGTATACGGTCACATCCGCACCCATGTAATTGGTTTTTTTACGACGACTTCTTGCCAGATCACGCTGTTTATCCATAGCAGCAGCAAATCCGTCATAATCAATGGAAAATCCTTTCTCTTCCAGAATCTCCTCTGTCAGATCGATAGGGAATCCAAAGGTATCATACAGCTTGAATGCGTTCTCACCGGAAAGGGTCTTCTCGCCCTTTTCTTCCATCTCATCCTGCATCTGTGCCAGAATGGTGAGTCCCTGATCGATGGTTTTATTAAATTTTTCTTCCTCCTGCGTCAGAACCTTAAAGATAAACTCTTTCTTCTCTTCTAACTCAGGATAACCGTCCTTGCTCTCTGCGATAACCGTCTTGCACAGCTCTGCCAGAAATACACCGTCAATACCAAGCAGTCTTCCGTGTCTTGCGGCACGACGGATGAGGCGGCGCAATACATATCCCCGTCCCTCATTGGATGGCATAACGCCATCGGAGATCAGGAAGGTGGAGGAACGAATGTGATCTGTGATCAGACGGATGGACACATCATCCAGTGCATCCTGCCGGTAAGTCTTGCCTGCCAGTTCACAGATACGGTCACGGATGGCTTTCATGGTATCAATATCAAATACAGAATCCACATCCTGCATTACCACAGCCAGACGCTCCAGTCCCATACCGGTATCAATATTTTTATTTTCCAGTTCCTCATAATTCCCTTTTCCGTCACCGTTAAACTGGGTAAATACGTTGTTCCATACCTCCATGAAACGGTCGCACTCACAACCCACCTTACAGTTCGGATCACCGCAGCCATATTTTTCGCCGCGGTCATAGTAAATTTCGGAACAAGGACCACAAGGACCTGCGCCATGCTCCCAGAAATTATCGCATTTTCCATCCTCGTCGCGATAAAAACGGGTGATCTTCTCAGCCGGGATGCCGATCTCTTTATTCCAGATTTCAAATGCCTCTTCATCCTCAAAATAGATGGACGGATACAATCTCTCCGGATCAAGTCCCAGAACCTCAGTTAAAAACTCCCAGGACCAGCGAATCGCCTCATGCTTAAAATAATCTCCAAAAGAAAAGTTTCCAAGCATCTCAAAGAAAGTCAGATGTCTCGCTGTCTTTCCCACATTTTCAATATCACCGGTACGCACACACTTCTGGCATGTGGTCACACGTCTCTTAGGCGGAATCTCCTGCCCGGTAAAATAAGGTTTTAATGGTGCCATTCCCGCATTGATCAGCAAAAGGCTGTTATCATTATGTGGAATCAGCGAAAAACTTTTCATTGCAAGATGATCTTTACTCTCAAAAAATTCCAGATACATTCTGCGCAGTTCATTTACTCCGTATGTTTTCACTTCATTCTCCTCCAAATCTATTATTCTATAATCACACCGAAATGCCATCCGGCAAATTTGGTGGTTTCTTTTTCTTATTCATCAGTTTTTTCACAAAAGGCTCCTGTTCCGGGTTTACCCGAAGCTGTTTTGGCACCGGAATCATGCCTCCCACACAGCAGGACAACAGCATCCACGGTGCGCTCTTGATCGGGAAAAAGATCAAAGACAACGCCAACGCCCCGATAGGCTGTTGCAGAATCGTACCCAGCAATGCTCCTGTCACAACTACGACACAAAACACCTGATTAATGTCAATGAGCAGCGAGATTCCATATCCAATACTGAGTCCGGCAAACAACACCGGGAAGAAATGTCCGCCTCTCCAGCCTGACTCAATACACACATTGGTCAAAAATAATTTGACCAGTCCGATTACGATCAGAATCATTGGCGTATATTGCAGATACTCATACTGCATCGCCTGAACATCATTACCGCCGGAAAACATGGTCATCGGTAAAACAGAGCCTATCACACCCAGGATCAGACCTCCCAGCACAGCGCTGAGCACATTCATTCCTTTAAGCTGCATCTTGCCGAACAGAAAATGGGTGAGCTTCTGAAAGAGCAGATACAGATAGCCTGCAGCCATTCCTACCAGAATCAAAACGATCGATCCCCAGCTTTCTGCTACAGTGACCCCTCCTCCGGAGAGATGAGGCACTGCCAGACATGCTCCCAAAATCCGGTTCAGCAATATGTATACGATCAATCCGGTAATTCCCGTGACAACACCGGAAGATATCTGCTCCGCCCTTGTCCACTGGATCACATTTGTATTATATGTCATCTGGCTGCGGGGCAGAAAAATACCGGACATCATATCCGTAAACACCTCCGTCTTTGGCATCCCGGGATTGTTATGGAGCTTTAATTCCATATTGTATCTGGCAAATCCAAACTGATCCTTTGCCCAAAATGCAAGCCCCAAAAGCAGACTTACCAGTCCTGCCTCCGGTCCAACTGCGCCGCCAAAAAACAAAGACAGAAAGGAAGCTCCCACGATCATAGGCAGCTTCTGATAAGGAAAAGTCCGTTCCTGAGCAACCGTCTTTACTGCATCTGCCATCTTCTGCGGATATGGACCGAATTTCTTATGAAACAGCCCTATGACAACTCCGCCGATTGCACACATAAAAAGAGTATACCATCTGCTGTCTATATACAGGGGCACAATCTCCCATATAACCGTAATTCCCACATTTGCAATTTTTAAAAAGAGCCATACCAGCAATGCGATCACAGCTCCCACCAGCGCTTCAAAACCAAACATCAGCGCTTTATGACTCGAACCTCTATCCATAAATCAACCTATTTCATCCTCCAGCAGATCGTCTCCGTCCGCCGCTGTTGTTGCTAATGTATCACAACGCTCATTCTCCGGATGTCCGTCGTGACCTTTTACCCAAATGTATGTGACCTGATGCTGTTCCATGGCTGCCAACAGCCGCTTCCACAGATCAATATTTTTTACCGGTTTTTTATCCGCTTTCTTCCAGCCCCGGCTCACCCAGCCTTTGATCCAATGCTGGTTGAATGCATCCACCAGATATTTGGAATCGGAATACAATTCCACCTGACAGGGACGGTTTAAAGCTTCCAGTCCTACAATGGCTGCCATCAACTCCATCCGGTTGTTTGTCGTTTTGCGATAACCGGCGCTCAGTTCCCTTTCATGGAGCTGTCCTTTACTGTCCACATACTGCAGCACCGTACCGTATCCGCCCGGTCCGTCCGGATTTCCTCTGGCTGCGCCATCGGTAAATATCTTTACATTCATGCTATTTCATTCCCCTGATAATCTCATTTGCCCTGGAATATACTTCGGAAGGATCAAATCCGATATGATAAATTCCGTTCTCATAGAGCACCCTTCCATTTACCATGGTCATCTTTACGTTCTGTTTGCTGCCGCTGTATACAATATTTTTCACAATATTATTTTCCGGCTGCATATTCGGCTGCTGCAGATCGATCATAATGATATCCGCCTTTTTTCCGGCTTCCAGTCTGTCACAGTCGGGAAGTCCCATTGCCTTTGCTCCTCCGGCAGTCGCCATATAGAGCACCTCATCTGCACTGACGCACTCCGCATCCATCTCGCGAACCTTTGCCAGTGTTGCAGTCAGATAAATCTCTCTGAACAGATCCAATGCGTTGTTTGACGCCGCACCATCGGTACCGATCGCCACATTGATCCCTTCCTCCACAAAACGCTTCACTGGAGCGATACCGCTTGCAAGCTTTAAATTGGAACCGGGATTTGTGACAACACTGAGATTCTTTTCCTTAAAAATCTCAATATCCTTATCATCCATATAAACACAGTGATATCCGCCCCCGCCATAGGCAAACAGCCCCATCTCATTCATGATCTGGGTCGGCGTCATACCATAACGTTCATTGCACTCTGCCACTTCCTTTGCAGTTTCCGAATTATGGGCGTAAATGGGAGATTTGTATTTCTCCGCCATCCTTGCCACTTTTCCCATCAGCTCTTTGGATGTGGTATATTCTGCATGAATCCCCAGATACATGCTGGTCAGATCACTGTACTCGTTGACCCTGAGGTAATTCTCCTCCATCACCTCGAGCGTGGGACCAAAATCATTGATTCCCTGCACCTGCACGGTACGGAAACCGCAATCCGTGCTCGCCTTTGCGTTCACCTGGGGAAAATAATACATATCAAAATTGGATGTGATACCACTGGTAAGATATTCCATAATTCCGAGAATATCCAGATCATACACGATCTGCTCGGTCAACTGGTCCTCCTTTGGAAATACCTGCTGAAACAACCAGTCCTGAAGGGGCAGATCATCCGCATAAGATCTCAAAAAAACCATGGATGTATGGGTATGACCGTTTTTAAATCCGGGCATCAGTAAATTCCCTTCCGCATCGATCTGGCGATCCCAGGTTTCCTCCATGGCAGAAGCATCGCTTCCATTACCAATATATGCAATGGAATCTCCCTGTACCCAGAGTTCACCCTGTATGATTTCAAAAGAGTGATCTTCTTTTGTCAAAAGTATTTTTGCATTATAAAAACGAATATTCATTCTGTTTCTCCTGTGACAGTACACGCCGCCTGTGCACTGTATTATTTCATGGATTTGTATATACCGCAGATAGATTCTGTGATCAACTGCTTAAACAAAGGCGCCGCCGCATCGGCAGTAGCCTGAACCTCCTCATGGGTCAGCGGCGTCTCTGAGATACCTGCTGCCAGATTGGACACGCAGGAAATGCCGCAGACTTTCATACCCATATGGTTCGCTGCAACCGCCTCACATACCGTACTCATTCCCACCGCATCTGCGCCAAGGATTTTATACATCTGAATCTCCCGGGGAGACTCATACTGAGGTCCGGTGGTCTGCACATAGACACCCTCCTTCAATGGAATATCCAGTGCTTTTGCAGTTTCCCGGATGATCTGCTGCAGATCTTTTTTATAGACCTCACTCATATCCGGAAACCGCACCCCAAGCTCATCGATATTTGCCCCGATCAGCGGTGAAGGAACAAAGCTGGATATATGATCTGTGATCAGCATAAAGTCTCCTGCTTTCATACCATCCTGAATACCGCCGGATGCATTCGTCAGAAACAGTACTTTTGCGCCAAGCAATCCCATCAGGCGGATGGGCAGCACCACATCTGTCATGTCATATCCTTCATAGTAGTGCACTCTTCCCTGCATGATAACGACAGGCACTTCCTTAATATAACCAAAAATAAAACGTCCCTTATGCCCATACACGGTAGAAACCGGGAATCCCTCAATATCATGATAATCCAGTACGGATTCTATTTTTATTCCCTCCGCATAATCTCCCAGTCCGGAACCAAGCACCAGAGCAACCTCCGGTTTGAAATCAATGTTCTTTCTCACACTGGCAAGACAGCCCATGAGTTTTTCATATACTTCATTCATGAAATCTACCTCCTAAAGACATAAAGACCCATAATGTAGTAATTATATGTGATTCTTTATTTTTTGTAAAGAAGAATCTCTCTTATTTCATTTCGTTCTTAGAAACAGGAAACATCCCCCGCAAAGCAAACGGTATGTTTCACTTTGCGGGGGATGTTTCTTAAATATGCGGATCACTCTCGCGTATTTCCTGGACTATCTCTCCCAGCTCTGTTTCAAAAATCTCTTCCAGCTCATCCATGGTCATATTCCGGTCACTGCACATCTGAGCATATGCCACATCCATCCGATCCGCTCGCTCCATCTTTGATAACTGTTCATACTCATCCATATCCATTTCCATATACGCCAATAAATATCGGTCCAGATACAGGCACTGCTGACCGAGCGGTTTCAGACCCGCTATATCCTCCTCCAGATCTGCATGTATAAAATCCCAGCGGGATGTTTCATATCTGGTTATTTCCCCATCCCCGTCAAAATCCATCTCCTTATGTTCCTCATAGAATTTCTTTTTATACTCTTCCTCCCAGTCTTCCTCTGAAGGTTCTTCCATATATGGATCATCACTGACTTCCTCTGCTTCGCCCGCCGGTTCGTCCATCCCGGTGTAATCCGTCACTTCTTCCCCGTCTTCCTCCAAAAGAGCCTCCTCCGCATATAGACCGGCTTCTCCTTCATCTTCTTCAGGCATCTGTACATCCATCCCTGCGTACTCAATTACTTCCTCTCCCTGGCTCTACAAGGCATTTGTCTGCGAACTATATGTCCCAACCTCTTCATTTGCATTTGCCCGGGCATAACCGGACATGACCAAAAGTGCGGTTCAACTATCACTGCTTCTACCATCGATTTTCGTTTCATACTTCTTCTACCCTCCGATTCCATTCTGTTTTTCCATCACTTGCAGACTAGCAGACTCCTTCACTCCGTTTTCGCCAAGATCAGTTATATTTCCTGTTGCTCACATGGAATCAGATCAAACATCGGCTCCTGATCCATGGTCAGAATTGTGAGTTTTTCATCCGTCTTTTCAAATAACATTTTTACCTCTCCCATCATAAAAACATTGCTTCTTGCCTCATAAGACTCCACCCTTTTGCAGATCAGCGTTCCATCTGCACGAAATTCATAAATCATGCTGTCTCCAAATTCCTTTACAGTATAGACCCCCTCAAACAGAGCTCCGTCTGCCAGAGCATTTTCTCCATCCTGCAAAACAAGCGTGCGCTTCAGTTCATCATCTTCTTCCACACTATCATAAATATTATAGTCTATGACACAACCGTCATCAGTAGGTGTCATATATGCCAGGGTCTGTTCTGTTGCTTCCTCATCCGCACCTTGCAAGGTAAAGCTGAGCATTATTTTCCCGTTCTCTCCCTGCTGAAATCCATACTCATATTTTTGGATTTCTGTATAATTATGATCTTTATCAATTTCAACATAGCTTCCGGTATACTCATCTGTTCCCGCATAATACATCTGATAATACCCGCTGATATCCACCTCCGGCTCCTGCCTCCAGGAATCATCTTCTGCATCTTCTTCGGTCATATAATCCTCCGGCAGATCCGGCGTCACCTCCGGTGCCTCCTCTGACACACCGCCTGCTTCCTCTTCCATTGAAGCTGATGATACATCCTGCATCTCTGATTTTCCGCATGAAACTGTACCCAAAACCATTCCCGCAATTATGATTTCCAATATAATTTTCTTTCTCAATATGATCACTCCTGTCCTTTTTACTGTCAACCTATTCATTGTCATAAATAATATAGTTCCTAATATTCCTTCACAATATCATTCCGATCCACTTCATAGGTGTCCAGATAGGTTTGCATGTCCGACTCACTACGGATAAGCATAACCTCCGTGAATCTACCGGTTTCTATATTTTTAAATCCTACCACCTGTTCTCCGTTGCATATACTGGCACGGATCACTGGTATTTCTTTTGTTTTATTGTAAGGGGTCTTTTTTATCTTCTTTCTGCCAAACATCCTTCGCTCCCTCTCTTTTAAAAATTTTCTGATATTCTTATCATAACACACTTTTACCATTTATATCTTCATTTTTACTACTTTCCCCTGAAACTTTTTGATTTTGCAATACTTTATCAGGAATTTTTCTCCTTGCATTTTGTACACAAATGTGATATATTCTTTTTGGGCAATTTTTTATTTCTGAATAGTTCAATATAGCCATCTGGCTATTCTTTATCAAATGCTTCTCTGCATTTCTACAGAAAATTCATTGCCTGCATTCAAAACACTGTTGTTTTAAACAAAATCTTTATTTATAATGGAGTGAATGAAACGAAAAAAAATTTTTTCGTGGAATCTGCACAATGCGTTTCGCATCCGCAGAAATCACAAAGATGTCCTGTTTGTCCGTCTGTTCCAGAACAAAAAGGATCTTTTGGCATTATATAATGCATTGAAAAAATATGGAACAAAACTGGTTACTTTTCCCAAACCGAGATACGTTATTTTTTATAATGGAACAGAAGCTCATGAAGATGTCGAAGAGTTCAAACTTTCCGATGCCTTCGGCGGAGATGATTCCTGTCTGGAATTAAAAGCAACCATGTACAACATCAATTTCGGACATAATAAGAAACTGATGGAGCAGTGTAAAGCACTGTCGGATTATGCGTATTTCATTTCCAGAATCCGCTACTATAACACAGAAAAATCATATTCCATTGAACAGGCTGTGGACACCGCCTGTATGGAATGTATCAAAAAAGATATTCTGAGAAACTTTTTGTTGAAGAACCGATCGGAGGTCATGGATATGTTTATGATTGATTATCACCCTTCTCTTTTACGGAAAATGGATCGCGAAGATGGATATGAGGATGGATTTGCAGATGGCAAGTCTGCCGGATTATCAGAAGGCGAATCTGTCGGTTTCACCAAAGGTGAATTGGAAAAGCAAAAGCAGATCGTTAAAAATATGATTTGTCATGGAATGACGGACAAGGAGATTATGACACTGACAGATTGTCCGCAGGAACTGATCGATGATCTACGAAAATAAAACGGTTTTGCCGGGGCGGCGTCTCCGTCCCGGCAAACCTGATTTTATTATATGATGATACACACCATCCCACCGTTGCTGTCATTCACAATCTTCTGCATAGTATCCTGCAGCTTCACCTGACTGTCCTCATCCATCATAGTAATCTTTCGGTTGATACCATCGGAAATCAATTCCCCCACAGACTTTCCGAAAATATTGGTTTCCCACATCCCGGCTTCTCTGGACTGATTTTCTTTGATGTAATCGATCAGATCCTGCGCCTGTTTTTCATCCCCGATAATCGGTGCGATCTCCGTCTCAACATTGGCACGAATCATATGTATGGACGGGGAGCTGGCTTTGATTTTGACACCGTACTTATTTCCGTGGCGGATCAATTCCGGCTCTTCCATGCTGATTTCCTCTAGCGTCGGTTCCACCACGCCATATCCGGTTCCCTTGACGCTGGCAATAGCCTCAGATACTTTACTGTACTCTTTTTTCATCTCACTCAAATCCCGGATCATGGCAATCAACTGATACTCTCCGTTAATCGGGATTCCTGCCAACTGACTGATATTCTCATAATAAAGCTTTTCACTGATCTCAAACCGGAACCGAATGCACCCGTCTGCCAGATTCAAATGCTCCATGCGAAGATCCTTTATATCATCCTCGTCTGCATCCTCATCTTCTTTTTTCCAAAAACGTCCAAAATCACGGCTTCCCGACACATCCCGCAGCGAATCCATCTCTTCCATCATTTTTTTTGCAATTCGTATCATGCGTTTTTTCAAGGGATGTTCGTCCTCCAGCATTTCCACCCATTTTGGCATGTAGAACTCCATCCGTTCAACCGGAAATTCATAAAGCACGCTGTTTATGATCTGCAATATATCATCCTTCCGAAGCTGCTCACAGTTGACGGGAATAACCTTTACTCCGTATTTGCCTTCCAGCTCCTCTGCAAGCGTTGTCGCCTCCGCACCGTAAGGCTTTGTCGTATTCAAAAGCAGAATGAAGGGCTTCCCGATCTTTTGCAGCTCCTTCACCGCACGCTCCTCAGCCTCCACATAATTGCCTCTCGGCAATTCTGTAAAGGAACCGTCCGTAGTCACCACAATTCCTATTGTAGCATGATCCTTAATGACCTTTTCCGTACCGATACGCGCCGCCTGGGCAAAAGGCATCTCTTCCTCCATCCAGGGAGTCTTTACCATGCGCTCACTGCCATTCTCCAAATGTCCGCTGACACCGTCGATCAGAAATCCCACGCAGTCCACCAGACGTACCTTCACCGGGATATCCTCATCAAATTTTATTTCCACTGCCTCCTTCGGAATAAACTTCGGCTCCGTTGTCATAATGGTTTTTCCCTGGGCAGACTGGGGCAGTTCATCTATCGTCCGCTCCTTCTGATGAACATCCTGTATCTGAGGCAATACCATCAGATCCATAAACCGTTTGATAAACGTAGATTTTCCTGTCCGCACCGGACCTACCACACCCAGATAGATTTCTCCCCCGGTGCGCTCACTGATATCCCGATATAAATCATATGTATTCTGGTTTCTATGTCCCATAAAAAAATGACCTCCTGCATCTATGTATCATACTGCTACATATATATGCAGAAGATCCTCTCTTTATTCATCCATCTTTCAAACCCGGCCTATTTATCGGGATGATATTCTCCCGCTATCTTTGACAGATTTCCGCATCCCCATAGGATCAGTATGATTAGTATCCTCTGTATGGGACAAAAATATGTAATTGGGTAGGACAATATGAAGTGACCTCACATTTGTAGCAACGTGGATTTACCTGTAT